>CALFTO010000019.1 GCA_937916195.1 uncultured Clostridia bacterium | reverse complement strand
ACCAAACTGTTGCGTCAGTCATCTTCTTAATGTCTTCGTCAGTTACTTCCCACCACTTTTTCATAATTGCGTTGCCGTTTTCGTCTGTGCATTCGCCACAAGCGTCAAGACAAGCAGCACCGGAATTAAGAAGGTGAATAATACCATTAGATTCTTTTGCTTTGCCCTCTAATTTGTATCCTGTAACTCTTTCTGTTGCTTCACCTGACCAATATGTACGAACGTCAGCAAAAATCTGTGCACGGTGAGTAAGCAATCTCATAAAGAGCATACCAAGACCGTTAAGTACGTCATTTTCAGTTGCCAATGTGTATGGCTCGCGAGCACCCTCATAGTCGAATGTTGATGAAAGAAGTGCTTCGGGATAGTCGCAGTTTGGCCAATGGTCTGTCCATTGTCTTTGTCCTTGGAAACCACCTGCAATTGCGTTGTGACCAACTCTTTCCTCAACAAATGCGTCGGGAAGATTTTCGTTGCCTGCCATTAAATCTTTGATAATGCAGTACATCTTAACTGTGAATTCCCACTGCTTTTCTTTTTCTTCGTCTGTGAATTTAATCTTGTGGTCTTTGCCCAAGAATTCAACTGATTCGGGGTTGTCGTCACGACCCTCTTTGCAGTGCTCTTTAGTCCAAGCGAGTGCCTTCTGATATTCTTCTTCGTTGTAAATTCTTTCTTCCATTCGGCGAAGAATTTCAACCTCATCAACAGATTCTACACGCATACCGAGATATGATTCCATAAAATCCTGGTCAATAATTGAGCCTGCAATACCCATACATTGTGAACCAATCTGAAGATATGACTTGCCACGCATTGTAGCACAAGCAACAGCCGCACGACCAAAACGAAGAAGCTTTTCTTTAACATCTTCGGGAATTTCGGCAACCTGCTCTCTGTCCTGAACTTCGTGACCATAAATGCCAAAAGCAGGAAGACCTTTTTGTGCGTGACCTGCAAGAACTGCTGCAAGATAAACAGCACCCGGACGCTCTGTACCGTTAAAGCCCCAAACACCCTTGATTGTGTATGGGTCCATATCCATAGTTTCTGAGCCGTAGCACCAGCAAGGTGTAACTGAAAGTGTAATGTCAACGCCTGCCTTGCGGAACTTGTCTGCACAAGCAGCAGCTTCAGGCACACGACCAATTGAAGTGTCAGCCATAATAACCTTTACAGGCTCACCGTTTGAATAGAAAAGATTTTCCTCAAATAATTTCTTTGCTGCATTAGCCATCGCCATAACCTGTTCTTCAAGGCTCTCGCGAAGCTGCATAGGACCGCGACGACCGTCAACAATAGGACGAATACCGATTACGGGATAATCGCCGACATATCTGTTTTTAGCCATAATAATTTCTCCTTATAAAACTATAATTTTTTCTCTTATTAAGGTAGAAAAAAGAAACCAAAATATCCCTTTTACTACTTATTACAAGTATATCAAATTACCAATTTCAAGTCAATAATATGAGCAAAGAATAAACCTATTTTTCCTCCCTCTGATGAGGGCGGTGGCAACACGTAAGCGTTGACGGAGGGAGAGAAAAAATCATTTCATAAAAATTTGAAAAAACTGTTGACTTTTTGCCGTCTTAATGTTATTATATTCGGGCGGTAAAAAGTCCGTATGCGCCGGTAGCTCAGCTGGATAGAGTGTTTGGCTACGAACCAAAAGGTCGGG
>CALFTO010000018.1 GCA_937916195.1 uncultured Clostridia bacterium | reverse complement strand
GCAATGATTGGTCTTCACGAAGACATTATGTCAGATGCCGGCATTGACGCTAACGGTATTATTTCAGCAGTTCGTGAAATGATGCAGGCTGACTTTGAAGAAGACGACAACTGGGATGATGAAGTTTAATTTTTAAACCTAATCATTCAGAAAGAGAGTTGATAATATGCACGAACAAAATGAACTTTATGCATCAAAAATATTTTTCAATGCTGCATTGCCACTTTTGAAAGTTATTGCTACTGATGTTCCATCTCTCAAGGCCAAGTTTGATAAACTCACTACTGTTTTACAGATTAGTGCACGCGACCCTGAAGCAGAAGGTGGCAAATATTCAACACATTTCATCATCACAGAGGGCGAATGGGAAACAAAGCTTAACGCTATTCACGAAGCTCCCGATGTTGAACTTGAATTCAAAGACATTGAAACAATGAATGCCTTTTTCAAGGGCAATATGCTCAAGCTTCCAAAATTCAAAGGCATTGTCAAGAATTTTGGTGCTTTCACAGCTTTACTTATGACACTTCTTAAGCTTTCAGAGCTTACAGGTGCTACTGAGCCTCCAAAGGATGAAGACACAAAAACTCTTATGGTTAAGTGCTTCTTCTATCTCCTTTCAAGCGGTATTAGCCAGCTTAATAAAATGGGTCATACAGAAATCAAAGACTGGACTTCAAAGAGCCCCGACCGTGTTTATGCTTTCGCAGTTGACGGTCACCCCGAGGTTTCTGCTTTCATTCGTATTAAAGCAGGCAAGTCAAGAGCAGGTCGTGGCGAATATAAGAGAGCAATGCCTTTCTTCACACTTCGTTTTAACAACCTTGATTCTGCACTCGGTATTCTTTTAAGCATCGACGATATGCTTGAAGCAACAAAAGCAGGCCGTCTTATTATGGACGGTGGCCCCGAATTCGGTGCACAGCTTGGCGGATTTATGCTTGAAGTTGGCGCATTGGCAAAATAAAATAATTTGTACATAAAAACCACGGTTTTTACACCGTGGTTTTTTGTTAGACAAATTGGGCTTTGTCGAGATAAACGCAAAGTGCAAAACGCAAAATGCAAAGTGTCGGGTCTGCGACGCGATTATATAATTGGGTATGTCATTCTGAGGAACGAAGTGACGAAGAATCTCTGTTGAGTTAACATTTCACTTTGGTGGAGATTCTTCGCTTCGCTCAGAATGACACAGACCAAAATCATCCCGACAAATTCAAATTTATTAAACAAAAGTGGCGGGAGTAAGCCCCCGCCATACTATTCAAACATTCATTTTGCGATTTGCATTTTACATTTTACACTTTTTTAATTTCCCCTGCTTTTGTGAGGGCAATTTTTGTAAGAAGCGGTCCGACGAGTTCATATACAAGTGTTGCGCAGAGGATAACCGCGCGGATTTGCTCGCCGTATTCGGGGACTACCGTTAAAGAAAGCTGAGCCATACCGATTGCAACACCCGCTTGTGGCAAAAGTGTTATGCCAAGATATTTCTTAACATTCTTCTCGGTTTTCACCAATGCACAGCCTGCCATTGCACCGAAATATTTACCCGCCGAGCGAAGAATTAAATACAACACGCCGATAAGTCCCACGGTCTTAAAGATTTCAAAATTGAACTCCGCTCCTGAAATTACGAAGAAAAGCATAAAAAGTGGCGGTGTCCAACGGTCTGTGCACTCCATAACCGCGTCGCTGACCTTTGAGAAATTCGCCATTGCCGCACCGATTGCCATACAAAGCAAAAGTGAAGAAAGTCCGAGCATTTCTGAAAATCCAACGCCTAAAAACACTGCTGTAACTGCAAGTGAAATTCTGTTAGCGCGAGATTTAAAGAATTTTGTAGCGATTGAGAGCACAAATCCCACCGCAAATCCGATTACAAGCGAGCCCACAATTTCAAGTATGGGCTTTAAAATAGTTGATTTAAAGTCAAAGCCTGCGCCCGCCTCAAGTGATTTTGCTACACTTGAAAGAATTGAGAAAAGCATTAAGCACACCGCGTCGTCAATTGCCACAACGGGCAAAAGTGTCGAAGTAACAGGGCCGGACGCCTTGTATTGACGTACAACCATAAGTGTTGCCGCGGGGGCAGTTGCAGATGCGATTGCGCCGAGAATAAGCGCAAGTGAAGTATCGATGCCCAACAAAATCATCACTGTTGAAACAATTACGGTTGCTCCAACAGCCTCAAAAAGTGTGATTACAAACACCTTTGCACCCAACTGTTTAAGTGATGATAATTTGAACTCGCCACCGATTGAAAACGCGATAAATCCAAGTGCCGCATTTGTAATGATTGCAAATCCTTCAAGATTTTCTACTGAAAAAATATTCAGACAATATGGCCCTACCAAAAGTCCCGCAATAAGATAACCCGTAACATTTGGCAGGTTGATTTTTTTCATAACTCTCGTCATCAGCAAACCTACAATCATTGCTAATGACAACCCCAATAAAGTGTTCATTATTTTGCAAGTCCCTCGATTGTAAGAATTGGTAAAGTCATAAGAATACCTGTATTTGCCTTGTCAAGTCCACCCGTAACCTCGTTTACGATTTTCTTAACGGTGTCAACCTGACCGTCCTCAAGGGCAGAAATGAGAATTTTGTTCATTGCACCGCGCTCGGGGTTAAGATATTGACGAAGTGAGCCAAAAATTGGCGGAGGCTCAACAGAATTGTGGCTCATTGCCTGCAAAACGCCCTCGCAATCTAAAAGCGAGCCACCGTGAATGCCCGATTCCATCATAAGAGCCAAGGTTTTGTCCATATGGCGTGAATTATGTAATATGAGAATAAGTAATTGCATAAAATCACCTTTCTTAAATAAATATTAAGGATTTTTCGTCTTTATATTATACTCTTTTTGTGCTATAATGCAAGTATGGAAAGATATTTGAAGTTTAAAATTACAGAAAAATATGACGGTGAGCGGGTGCTGACCTTTTTAAAAGAAGAAATTGAGGCTTCAGCACGACTTATCCGCCACCTTAAGAATATTCCCGACGGTATTACCTGCAACGGCGAGCATATCCGCACCGTTGACGTTTTGCATTCGGGGGATTTGTTATGCCTTCATTTACCCGAACAAAAAGACCACAAGCACAAAATCGTTGAGCCAATGCCATATGATTTGACAATTCTTTATGAGGACGACGATTTGCTGATTATTGACAAGCCCGCAGGTCTTCCTCTGCACCCATCACACAATCATCAGGGTGACACCTTGGCGAATGCGGTGTCTTATCACCTTAAAAAGCAGGGCAAAGAGGCTGTTTTTCGTTCAGTTGGCAGACTTGACCGCGGTACTTCGGGGGTTGTAATCTGCGCTCTTAACAAATTCACCGCCGCCAAGCTTTCGGGCAAGGTTTATAAGGAATATTTCGCCGTCTGCGAGGGTATTTACGAGGGTGAGGGCGTAATTGACAAGCCCATTTACCGCCCCGACCCGATACTCACAATCCGCACAGTTGACGAACGAGGCGAGCGTGCAATTACCGAGTGGAAAGCGGTATCACACCACAACGGCAGAACTCTTTTGCACATTCATTTAGTAACGGGCAGAACACATCAAATCCGCGTGCATTTTGCCTCAATGGGAACTCCCCTCACCGGCGACACAATGTATGGCACACCCCGTGACGACATTTCACGTCAGGCACTTCATTGCTGTTATTGTCGATTTACCCACCCCGTCACTAATGAGGAAATTGAAATCAGTTCTCCCCTGCCACCAGATATTTCACAATTTGTAAAAGACTGATTTCACTACCAAAAACAACACACTTGATAAATGATGTTAAGTATGTTAAAATAGTTACAAATTGGTTACAAATGTAACCTTTAAGGGTGATTTTATGAACGAGATTAAGGATTACATTGTATATCCCGAAGATTTAGAAATATATCTTCCTAAAACCATTCCCGACAGACAAAATAAGTTCTATAAGGGCTTGGCGTATAACATCTGCCGTTTTATTCTTAAATTTGTTGTGCGTGGCGGAAGTACCATTGAAAAAATTAATATGGAAGGCTTAAAGCCACCATATATTCTTCTTTGCAACCACACACAGTTTGCAGATTTCATTGTAAGCTTTAAAGCGGTACATCCATACAATTTCAATAACATTGCTACTCTTGACGGCTATGTTGGAATGGCGAAAATTATGGAAAAATTAGGTTGTGCCTGCCACCGCAAGTTCACAACTGATATTAGTCTTATCCGTGCCTGCCACAAGGTGCTTCACGAATATGGTGATATTCTTTGTATGTACCCTGAGGCAAGATATTCAAATATCGGCACAACGGCACTTATCCCCGAAGTTGTGGGCAAGCTTGTTAAGAAAAACAAAGTGCCCCTTGTTGTGATGATTCACCACGGCAATTATCTCAACGCACCTTTCTGGAACTTCAGAAAATACAGAAAAACTCCGTTCCACGCAACAATGAAGCAAGTGCTCACCGTGGAAGAAATCGAGAGAATGAGCGTTGAAGAAATCAATGAAGTTATTCAGCGCGAAATGTATTATGACGAATATGAGTGGCAGAAAGAGAATAATATTAGAATTACCGAGGATTTCAGAGCAGAGGGACTTAACAAGGTTCTTTACAAATGCCCCCATTGTAATGCAGAGCACAAAATGAACAGCAAGGGAATTTACCTTTTCTGTGAAGAATGCGGCAAAAAGTGGGAATTCACCGAGCTTGGCGAATTAAAGGCTACTGACGGCGAAACAGAATTTTCACACGCACCCGATTGGTATGAATGGCAAAGGGAATGCGTGCGCCAAGAAATTCTTGACGGTACATATTATTTTGAAGATACTGTTCACGCATTTTCACTCCCAGGTGATACTTTTATTGATTTGGGCGAAGCGCGTGTTACTCACGACTTTGAAAACGGATTTGTAATTGAAGGTCATTATAACGGCAACGATTACAGAATTCAGCGTGCAACTAAAACTCTTTACACCTTGCACATTGAATTTGATTTCGGCAAGCTCGACAAACAAGATTGCTTTGATGTTTCGGTTAAAAACGATTCAATTTATTGCATAGCCAACAAAAAAGACGTGGGCACAAAGCTTATGCTTGCCACAGAAGAAATGTATAAAATTGCAAGCCAATCAACAACCAAAGCAACCGCTTTACAACAGTAATGGTAATTTATTATGAATGAACAAAGAGAATATCTTAAAGAAATTATTTATCCCGAAGAAATAAAACATTATGCGGTTGGTAAAGTTCCTGTAAAACAGCCGGACAACATTACAAAAGGTGCTTACCGACTTTCATCATTATTTCTCTCTTTCATCAGAGCCGGTTACAAAATTGATAAAATAAATATGGACGGATTAAAACCGCCCTATATACTTTTATCAAATCATATGCAGTTTATGGATCTTACAATGCTTTTCAGAGCTACTTATCCGCACAAGGTTAATGTTGTTGCTGCGTTTAATGTATTTCACCTTTTCCCGAAAATAATGGAAAAGGCGGGTTGTATCTGCACTCACAAATTCACAACCGACACCGCACTTGTTCGTTCCTGCAAAAAGGTTTTGCACGAATTTGGTGATGTGTTCTGCATGTATCCCGAAGCAAGATATACACCTGACGGAACTCAATCAGTTCTGCCCGATGCTATCGGCAAGCTTGTTAAGAAAAACAAAGTTCCCCTGGTAGTTATGCTCAATCACGGAAATTATCTGAATTTGCCGTTCTGGGCAAGCGCCACTTACAGAAAAGCACCTTTTCACGCAACTGTAAAGCAAGTTTTAACCGCCGAACAGGTTACAGAAAAGTCTGTGGATGAAATTAACGAGATAATTCGTCGCGAAATGACCTATGATGATTTCAAATGGCAGAAAGAGAATAACATTGTCATTAAACACAAAAAGCGTGCAGAGGGGCTTCACAAAGTGCTTTATCAATGCCCTGCTTGTAAAACTGAACACAAAATGAATTCAAAGGGCGTTCACCTTTTCTGTGAAGAATGCGGTAAAAAGTGGGAAATGACCACTCTTGGCGAGCTTAAAGCCTTAAACGGCGAAACCGAGTTTTCTCATATTCCCGATTGGTACAAATGGGAACGTGAAAATGTAAGAAACGAAATTTTACAGGGCAAGTATTATTATGAAGAAGAGCTTGAAGTTACTTCACAACCAAATGTGCTTGATTACGTGCCTCTTGGTAAAGGAAAAGTTATCCACGATTTAGAAAACGGATTTGTAATTGAAGGTCATTATAACGGACACGATTACAGAATTCAAAGGCAGACAAAAGGTCTTTATAGCTTACATATTGAATATGGTTTTAATCAGCTTAAGGGCGTTGACTGTTTTGAGATTTCAACCACAAACGATTCATTTTATTGCACGCCAAAGCGCAAGAATATTGTAACAAAACTTGCTCTTGCAACAGAAGAAATGTTTAAAATTGCAAATGAATAAAGAAGGACTCAGCCATAACGGTTGAGTCCTTTTTAATCTTTCATTTTATCGATATGCAATCTTCGATTGCTCGATATTTTTGCTTCGCAAAATCGATATGTTTCCGCTAACGCTCAAACTCGATATGACATAAATTCTCGTTCACAAAGTGAACATATCGAGTGTGTAACACATATCGAGCCGTTAGGCATATCGTAAATTCCGCAAGGAATTTATATCGCTGCAAGACGCAGTCTTGCAATTAATATGCTTTACCCCAATAGAGCATTTTGTCTGCGGGTTTACCACAGCATACACAAGTTTCGCCGATTTTCTCTTGCATAAAGGGAATGCAACGAGATGAAACACCTGCCTGCTCTTTAAGTGCATCTTCACACTCACGGTCGCCGCACCACATGGCCTTGATAAATCCGGGCTTGTTTTCTGCAATGTCAATCATTTCGTCCATATTATTAGCAACGAAAGTCATATTGCTGCGACGTTCAAGTGCTGAATTGTAAAGTCCCTGATGAACTGCTTCGAGTAATTCTGGGATTTTTGTTTCTAACTCGTCAAGAGATACAAAATACTTTTCTCTTGTATCGCGACGAACAATTACGCACTGATTATTCTCAATATCGCGAGGGCCTAATTCCACACGAAGCGGAACGCCCTTCATTTCATATTCAGCATACTTCCAGCCGGGTGAGTTATCGCTCAAATCAATCTTTGCACGGCAGATTTTCTTGAGATTTTCATAAACCTCGCTTGCCTTTTCCTTAACGCCTGCCTTGTGAGCCGCAACAGGAATTACAACAACCTGAACGGGTGAAATTTTAGGTGGAAGAACAAGACCGTTATCGTCACCGTGTGTCATAATAATTGCACCGATAAGACGAGTTGTACAACCCCATGAAGTCTGGAATGGGTGCTTTAATTTATTGTCTTTATCTTGGAACTGAATTCCGAAAGCACGCGCAAAACCGTCACCGAAATAATGGCTTGTTGCTGACTGCAAAGCCTTACCGTCGTGCATAAGTGCTTCAATAGTATATGTATCTTCTGCACCTGCGAAACGCTCTTTTGCAGTTTTTACGCCCTTAACAACGGGCATTGCAAGATAATTCTCACAGAAGTCAGCATACACATTAAGCATTCTGATTGTTTCTTCCTGTGCCTCTTCTGCAGTTGCGTGAATTGTGTGTCCCTCTTGCCACAAGAATTCTCTTGTGCGAAGGAAAGGTCTTGTAGTCTTTTCCCAACGAACAACTGATACCCACTGATTATAAAGCTTGGGCAAATCGCGGTAAGACTGAATTATATTAGCATAATGCTCACAGAAAAGAGTTTCTGATGTAGGTCGAACACAAAGACGCTCCTCAAGTTTTTCACTGCCGCCGTGAGTTACCCAAGCAACCTCGGGGGCAAAGCCTTCAACATGGTCTTTTTCTTTATTGAGCAAGCTCTCAGGGATAAACATAGGCATACAAACATTTTCGTGCCCTGTTTCTTTGAACATTGCATCAAGGGTTTTCTGAATATTCTCCCAAATCGCATAGCCGTAAGGTCGAATAACCATACATCCTTTAACACTTGTATATTCAACGAGCTCTGCTTTTTTTACCACGTCGGTGTACCATTTGGCAAAGTCCACGTCCATTGAGGTAATTTCCTCAACCATTTTTTTCTGTTCAGCCATGGTCAACATCCTTTCTGAATATTTTTCTAAAAATTACAGGGACGGTTGTAAGCCTCGTCCCTGCTTAATATTAAAATAATAATTTAATAAAATTAGTTCTCTTCGATAAATTTAACAATATCGCCAACTGTTTTAATATTTTCAAGGTCTTCGTCAGAGATTTCCAAATCGAATTCATCTTCAAAAGTCATAACAAGGTCTGCAAGGTCAATACTGTCAGCACCAAGGTCCTCAAGAAGAACTGCGTCCATAGTAACCATGTCTTCTTCTAATTCGAGCTGTTCGCAAATAATTTCGCGGATTTTTTCAAACATCATATAACACCTCCCGTCAAGTAATCATACATTGATTATAGTAATTATTTTTAATCAATTTGTCAACACTTTTATTCTAAATTTATAAAAGTTTCGAGATTTGTAAAGTCAATTCCCTTTACATTTTTTATTAATTCATAAAAGGTTTTGCAGATTTCTACCGTTCCGCCCTCAACATCACTTTCAGCATTAAAAGGCATTACGGGGTCGTGCACCGAAAGGCGAAGCAAAAACCAACCTTTTCTCTTTTCATCATCAAAAGAAACTCGAACACCCTCATAATTATCGGGTGCTAAACGCATTTCAGGGTTATTCTCTGCAATCGTCTTGATTTCTTCAATTAAGCTTTCTCCGATTTCGCGGAAGTTTTCTTCGGTAATATTAAAACGAAGTTCTTTTTCTTCAAGTGGCTTTTTAAGAGTTTTAATGCAATCACCGATTTTCTTACCATCTTTGCGAAGCTGTGCCGCCTTGATAATAATTTTAGTAATAAGGTAAGCACCGTCATCAAGATAATAATTCTCTTTGAATGCCGCGTGGCCGGAAGTTTCAATGGCAAGAGGAGTGTTTTCACCGCTGTTTGTACGACGAATTGCCTCGTCAATAACATTTTTATAGCCACGCTTAAAGCGGATATGCTTGCCGCCGAGAGTATCCTCAATGAATTCACGAAGTCCGTCACTTGTAACGGAGTCTGTGACAATACTGCCACCTGCGTTTTCTTCAAGAGCGATAACCGACGCAAGTGCCACTATTGAATTACGGTTGATTTCGTCGCCTTTTTCGTCAACGCAAGAGGCACGGTCAACGTCAGTATCAAAAATCACACCTAAATCGCAGTTGTTATTGATTGTCGCGTTACGGATAAACTCCATTGCCACCTTGTTTTCGGGGTTTGGAATATGATTAGGGAACATTCCGTCGGGCTCTAAAAACTGACTTGCCGAAACATCTGCACCGAGGGGTGCTAAAACCTTTTCAGCGTAAAATCCGCCAACACCATTGCCCGCATCAACTGCAATTTTAAAGTTTTCGAGTGGCTTTTCATAATTCTCGGCATTAACGCCTTTTTTAATCATATCCCGCAAGCTCGCGGAATATTCGGAAATATAGTCAATTTCTGTTACTGTGCCGATTTTTTCACTCTTTATATTTTTCTCATTCTCTGCATTGGCGAGAATTGATTTAAGCTCGTCACCCGAAAGTCCGCCGTCGCGGGTGAAAAATTTAAGCCCGTTACGGTCAAAGGGGTGGTGACTTGCAGTAATCTGAATTGCACCGTCACAGTTTCTCGTCACAGTTGTCATAAACATTGCGGGGGTTGAACAATAAGAGCAATAAAGCACATTCACGCCCATTTGTGAAATTTCGCTGATTACCGCATCTTTAATTCGCATTGCAGAAATTCTTGAGTCATGACCAACTGAAATTGTAAGATTTTCTGCATTTTTACCTGTTTTTTCACAAAGAAAGCCTATAAATGCTCCGCTGATTGCCTTTACAACCTCATCAGTTAGTTGAATTTCGGGATATTTTTCTGTTGCAACTGCAACTCCGCGGACATCCGTTCCGCTTTTAAGGTGCATTAATTTCATTTTAAAAGACCTCTTTTGTTCATCTCTTCTGCCGCGAGCATTACACCAAGCTTTCCGCTGTGGAAGTTAAGTCCGCCCTGCATCCATACAGCATAAGGCTCACGAAGTGGGGCATCTGCCGAAAGTTCAATAGACGAGCCCGATGTAAACGCGCCCGCAGACATAATAACCTGACTGTCATAGCCGGGCATATCCCAAGGCTCAGGTGTTACATAAGAATCAACGGGTGCACCCTTTTGAAGTCCTTGGCAGAATGCGATAAGATTTTCTGAGTTTTCAAGGCAGATTGCCTGAATAATATCGTGACGAGTTTCGTTGACTTCGGGAGTAACCTTAAAGCCTAATTCTGTGAAAAGTGATGCCGCAAAAACTGCGGTTTTCATAGCCTCGCCGACAACGTGAGGGGAATTGAAAAGTCCCATAAATATATTACGGTTTTGACCGAGAGTTGCTCCAAGCTCTGTTCCCAAGCCGGGGGTTGTAAGACGATATCCGCAAAGCTCAACCAAATCGCGTCTGCCCGCTATGTAGCCACCGCTTGGAGCAATACCACCGCCTGCGTTTTTAATAAGTGAGCCGGCAATCAAATCTGCACCAACCTCTGTGGGCTCTTTTATCTCGGTGAATTCGCCATAGCAGTTGTCAACCATAACAATTGCACGCTTGTTTACTCTGTGAACGATTTCACATACCTTTTCGATTTCGTCAATTGAAATTGTGTGACGAAGTGAATATCCGCGTGAACGCTGAATGTAAACCATTCTGACACTCTTGTCGCTTGCAGATTTTTCAACTGCTTCATAATTGATTTCATCATTTTCGGTCAAATCAACCTGAGCATAGTTTACACCAAAATCCGCAAGAGTGCCGTCACCCATATTTTTACCATTCAAGCCGATTGTAGAATGTAGTGTATCATATGGTGTGCCCGTAACACAAAGCATTGTGTCGTCAGGGCGAAGAATTCCGTAAAGACAAACCGCAAGGGTGTGTGTACCGCTTGCCAACGCGCCTGCACGGATAATTGCACTCTCTGCACCGAAAATATCGGCAACAAGCACATCGAGCTTTTCTCTGCCCTTATCGCTATATCCATAACCCGTGGTGGTGTTGAAGTCTGTTTCGTCAACACGATTGCGGATAAACGCAGACAACACCTTTTGCTGATTATATTCGGTCAGCTCGTCAATTCCGCTAAATACAGGTTTAGCCTTTTCAAGTGCTACCGATGATAAGTTTTTAATCTTTTCGCTGATTTCAAAAAACATTTTAAAAATCCTTTTTGTAAGTATATATTTCTTTCACGACATTAAAGCCGAGTTTTTTATAAAATGGGAGGTTATGCTCTTTTGATGTGAGATAGACATTTTCTTTCGTTGAGCGGTTTAGTAGATTTTCAACTAAACGTCTTCCGTAACCTTTTCCGCGGTATTCTTCTTTTGTAAAAACATCGGTAATTACGGCAAAATTGTTAGCAAACGAAATAAATCCACCGCTTATATCTTCACCATTTTCGTTTATCAAAGCACTCTCGCAAATACCTTTTAAGTTAAAAAACATCTTAAGCGCCACAAGGTCTGCATTTTCGCTGAATTGAGAGCCGTCAAGTGCCTTTATTTTTGCAAACTCTTTATAATTAACTCCCTTTTCACCTTTGGGATTTTCTATCTTTTTATGCAATAGATATTTTTTGTCTATTTGTTGAAATGGCAAAATATCAGGTGAAGTGAATTCGTAATTCAATATAAAGTTCAATTCATCAAAGTCGGCATTTTCTTCTGCAAAGAGCAGGCATTTTCCCTTTTCACCTGTT
The DNA here is from genome assembly GCA_937916195.1 of uncultured Clostridia bacterium. GTDB lineage: Bacteria > Bacillota > Clostridia > Oscillospirales > Acutalibacteraceae > Fimenecus. The sequence goes on along the minus strand of CALFTO010000018.1, from coordinate 4,733 downwards.
GCCACAATGGCAGTTATGCGGTCATTTTCATCAATTTGCACCCACACAACACCGTCATTAAGCTTTTCTTCAAGATAAAGATTGGTGTAAGCGAGAAAAATTGCGGAATTGTTTTTGCCTAAATAGTTAAAAATTGTCTTATCAAGAAAATCGACAGATTTAACCATTTGCCAAATCCTCTAAAAGTGCATTTACAAGCTTTTCTACGCTCTCAATATCCTTTGTGTTACATACAGAAGCAGAAGAATGAATGTATCTGCAAGGGAGTGACACCGCAATGGTCTTAATTCCGCCTGCTGATTTGTGAATTACAGATGCATCATTACCCCCTGCGACAACAGTTTTTGTCTGGCAGGGAATATTATTCTGCTTTGCAATTTCAAAAGCCTTTTTGTATAAATCTTTGTTGTAAATTGTGCCTCTGTCCATAAAGGTGACAACTGCACCCGCACCCGCCTTGCAGACTTTTTTCTGCTCAGGTGTGTCAGGAATATCCGAAGCAGTTGTACTTTCAACTACAATGGCATAATCGGGGTTTACTGTGTATGCACTCACCATTGCACCACGTGCACCGATTTCTTCTTGAACGGTGAAAACTGCTGTGTAGTTATTTTTTGACTTTTTCTGCAAAAGCTCTAAAAGAACTGCACAACCAACACGGTCGTCAAGTGCCTTTGATTTGATAAATCCGTTTCCGAATTCTACAAAATCCGACTTGAAATAACCAAAGTCGCCGAGAGAAATATATTTTTCTGCTTCTTCTTTACTTTCAAATCCAAAATCAAGGGCAATATCTGTAATTGCGGGGATTTTTTTAGCCTCGTCGCCACTGCATTGGTGAATTGCTTTACCGCCCGCAACACCGACCAAACCATTTATAGTTATTTTTTTACTAAAGAGTGCAGAATCCTCTACACCGCCGACAGAATTCACATAAACGAAGCCCTCATCGTTAATGTAAGTAACGATAAAACCAACCTCGTCCATATGGGCAAAAAGTGCAACTCGATTTTGTGGCTCGGTTTCTCCCTTTTTCTCAACAATCAAATTACCGAGAGCGTCAACCACATATGTGCAATCTTCGGGGAGCATATTTATAATAGTATTACGAACTGCGACCTCATCGCCCGATGCACCGTTCAAAAGACAAAGCTTTTCAAGTAATTTCATATCCATTATGCTCACACCCTTTCAATGAAGCGTGCAATAAGCTTTGCACAGCTTTCAATGTCGCGAATATCAACCATTTCAACGGGCGTGTGCATATTTCTTTGTGGCAATGACACAAGTGCTGTTGGAATTCCGCTTTTTGAAATGGTAATATGGTCAGCATTTGTACCCGTTCTGCCATTCATAATTTCTTTTTGATAAGGAATTTCATACTCCTTTGCAAGAGAAACCAATAATTCAGAGTATTTACGGCTGAGTGCGGGCGAATAACCAATCATTGCTCCGCCGTTCATTTTTCCGCAATCCTTGGGGTCTGCATCGGGAGTAGTTGCAAAGCTCACATCAACCGCAAGCGCCAAATCGGCGTCAATATTGTATGCAGCACAAGTAGCACCCGTTCCGCCTGTTTCTTCTTGAGCAGAGCAAACAAGTGTGATTTTTTTGTCGGTATTCACATATTCAAGTGCTTTGAGAAGAACTGCAATTCCCCCGCGGTCGTCAATATAAGTTGCAGTTACGCGGTTTTCACCCATTTTTTCAAAAGATTTCTTAAAGCTAACCTTATCACCGACTGAAATCAGCTTTTCGGCATCTTCTTTGGTCATACCGATATCCGCAACGCAAGTGCCGTCCTTTGAAACTCGGCTTTCGCCATCTGAAAGATGGGGCGGAACAGTGCAAACCACAGCGTAAATATCCTCTGTGCCGTGAATTGTCAGTTCCATTCCCTCTACGGTGCGCATATCAACTCCGCCAACCTTTGAGAGACGAACAAAACCATCCATAATCTCGGTCACAACAAAACCGATTGTGTCAAGGTGTGCGTCAAGTAAAATATGCGGAGCTTCGCCCTCGCGTTCAATAATTATACTGCCCGAAGCGTCCTGCGACACCTTTCCGTACAGTGAAAAAAGCCCCTTTAAAGACTCAAAGGAGCTTGTCTCTTCCCCCGCAACACCTGCAGGGGAAGTCAATTTTTCTAAAAGTTCAAGAGTATCCATTTATATCAACCTTAGCTTTAATTTCGTTCTAAGCTTTACTCAGTATTACAAAGAGTACAAAATCAAATTTTGAACAGATTTTTCGCAAGGCAATCTTGCCGAGCCGAAGCTGTATCAGGTATACCGCGAGGCGAAAGCAAGGAAGGATTGCGGAAAATATGCCAAAATTATACTTCTACGCCACCAACTGGGCGAATAATGAGAACATAGCAAGAATCGTCACCAAATACGCTCTCCATAGCATTTTTGTAATCCTCAAGAATTTCATTGGGAACAAAAGCTTGAATTGTACCTGCAAAGCCGCCGCCGTGAACTCGCCAAGCACCCTTGCCCTTGAGAATACTCTCGCTGAGTGCAAGTGCCAATGAAACGGGCTGTTCAAGAGGCTTCTTGTTTGAATATACATTCTGATTATACTTGTATGAAGAATCGCCACTTTCAAGTATGTATGATTTGAATTCGTCAAAGTTACCTTTTTTAAGTGCGTCAACCTCTTTGAGAACTCTTGCGTTGTCTGCAAAGAAGTGCATTGCGCGAAGAACTGCGCGGTCGCCAACCTTTTCGCGAACTGCGGGAATATTCTTCTTGAATTCTTCTTCATCAACCTCGCGAAGAACATTTTTGCCGAAAACCCCTGCAACTGCTTCCATTTCGCTACGGATTGCCGCATAATCATCGGTCAAATCTGAATGGCTACCCTTTGTATCAACAATGCAAAGTGAATGACCTGAAGAAGCGAAGTCAAATTTAACCTCATTAACAATTGGCTCTGCGGGGTTGTTGAAGTCAATTGTAACAAATCCGCCAACTGAACAAGCCATCTGGTCCATAAGTCCGCAAGGCTTATCAAAATAAACATTTTCAGCATACTGCGCAATCTTTGCAATTGTGATTGCGTCAACCTTACCGTCGTTATAAAGGTAGTTGAGCATTGTGCCCACAAGCACCTCATAAGCCGCTGAAGATGAAAGTCCTGAGCCCGAAAGCACGCTTGACATTGTGCTGGCATCAAAACCGCCGATTTCATAACCATACTTTTTAAAGCCTGCACACATTCCGCGAACGAGTGCGGGTGAATGACCTTTTTCGTCCTCTTTGATTTCAAGGTCTGTGATGTCACAAACGTCCATATTATATCCACGTGACTTTACGCGAACAATATTCTCATCATTTTTAGCAGCAACGGCAATTGCATCAAGGTTAATACTTGCAGCAAGAACTCTGCCGTGATTATGGTCTGTGTGGTTACCGCCAACCTCTGTTCTGCCGGGAGCAGAGAAAAGGCGAGCGTCTCTCTCTTCACCGAAAAGTGCTGCAAAATCCTCTGCAAGACTTACATATCTTTCGTGCTGAAGCTTTACAGCCTCATCAGTAACATAAACTCTCTTGAAACGTGCGTCATAATCGCCGTTCATTATGTTGTTCTTAAGAATTTCAATTTTTGTCATCTTTATGCTCTCCTTTTCTTTTTTCCAAGGTAATATTTACAATCAGGGTAACAATACCCGATAAAATTAACAAGAAAATAATGGGACCCATAAACTTCCATGTAAAAGGCTGTGCAATATTTCCGCCCATTACGGTGTAAGTCCATATTTTCGGGAAAAATCCGATTATTGATGCAATTACAAATTTATGAATGGGAAATTCCATACCACCATAAATTTGACTTACCGTATTTATGGGAATTCCCGGAACAATGCGAAGTGCAACAAGCACCCCAAGCTTTGTTTTGCCGTGATGACCAATCATTTTCTGAATGTTGTCATATTTTTTAAGTCTTTTAAGAGCTACGCCACCATCGGTTGACCTGCCGAACCAATATGTTATTACAAGTACAACGCAATAACCAAGAACATTTATAAGAAGTGCCTCACCCGAACGAAACATAACACCCGTCATCATAAAAATAAAGGGGAACGGAACAGGTATAAATGACCTGAGAACATACAGCGCAGTTATTGCAAGGGCTAAAAGCCAACGATTTTGGAGTGATTGAATGAACTCTTGCGTTCTGTCAAGAGCGTGCAGAAACTCTGCCCAACCGCCCTCGGCAATCTGCGTGCTCATAGCAAGAGTGATTATTGCAATTACCCCTGCCGCCGCAAACAGCCCTATACACGTAAGGTTCAGCGCACCCTTTCTCGTAAGATTACGTTTTTCCATTAAATCCACCGTTCAAAAATTATCTAACTAATTAATTTTATAATAAATGTGCTCAAAGGTCAATATTTTTGTTGTTTTATTATGTTAATTTATGATATATTATATATAATATATTAATTATCGAGAACAAAGTATGCAAAGGTCGTGGTTGTTTTGAAAATTGTAGTTCTTGATTCATACGCCTTAAACCCGGGTGATTTGTCTTGGGATTGGCTCACAAAGCTCGGCAAAAGTGAGATTTATGACCGTACACCCGCAGAGAAAATCCTTGAAAGATGTGACGGTGCAGATATTATTTTAACCAATAAAACTCCGCTGACACGCGAAACTCTTAAAAAACTCAGTAATCTTAAGTATATTGCCCTGCTTTCAACGGGATATAACATTGTTGATTGC
>CALFTO010000017.1 GCA_937916195.1 uncultured Clostridia bacterium | reverse complement strand
CAAATCGGCAAGCAGGTTATGAAAAAAATCTACAGTTTACAAGTTTCTAACACCGCCAACACAATTTAGTAAAATTTGGAAGATATAATATAAACAACCTAAATATAAAGGATGTTTTTTATGAACGAAATCAAAGGATATTTAAGAGATTTTCGCATTGATGTACCCGAGGCAATTTATGAGTGCAGAGGGCTTAAAATCTTCGGCAGAAGAATAAAATCAATCGTATTTTCAACAGATGTTAGTATTATCCGCAATTGTAATGCCGATGCAGTTATTGCGGTTTATCCCTTTACGCCACAGCCGGTTATAACACAAGCGGTTATGATGGCGGCAGATTGTCCTGTTTTTGTTGGAGTTGGCGGAGGACTTACCAAGGGCGAGCGAGTAATCAACCTTGCCCGCCATGCAGAATATCAAGGGGCTACGGGTGTTGTGCTTAATGCACCCACATCAAATGATACTATTAGTCAGGTTTCAAATATTGTTGACTTACCCATTGTTATTACTGTGGTGAAAGAAGACGATATTCAGGCTCGACTTGACGCAGGCGCACAAATTCTCAATGTTTCGGCGGCGGCTAAAACTCCTGAATTAGTGGCGAAAATCCGCGAAAAGTTCCCCGATGTGCCAATAATGGCAACGGGCGGACCAACAGAAGAAAGTATTAAAGCCACAATCAAAGCGGGCGCAGACGCAATCACGTGGACACCGCCATCAAACGGCGAGGTTTTCCGCGATATTATGGAGGCTTATCGCAAGGGTGAGCCACATCCATAAATTTAACGGGGGTATGAACATGTACATCTTAAAACCTATTCTTGATAAAAACTGGGAAAATACCGCAAAAAATGATGCCAAGCGTATTGCGTCACAGACCGAGCCCGAGGGACTTGTTAAAATTCTTGATATTCCTTATATCAATGACGGTGAAAAGGCTCATTTGCTTGATATTTATTATCCCGAGGGAACAACAGAAAAGCTCCCTGTAATCATTGACATTCACGGTGGCGGCTGGATGTATGGTTATAAAGAAATTAACAAGAATTTTTGCTTAAAGCTCGCTGAAAAAGGATTTTTAGTGGCATCAATCAATTATCGTCTTGCGGGTGATGTGCTTTTTGATGACCAAATCCGCGATATTTTCACTGCACTTAAATGGTTGAGCGAGAATTTAAAGGACTACCCTGCTGATGTGGATAATATTTTCCTTGCGGGTGACTCTGCGGGCGGACATTTTGCCTGCGTAACAACTGCAGTAAATCTCAATGAAGATTTTCAAAAGGATTTCGGCGTTGAACATTGCGGGCTTGATTTTAAAGCCGTTGCGGCAATCTGCCCCGCAGTTGATTTGTTAAGCCCGAATATTGTAATGAATATAAATGTTCCTATTCTTTTGGGCGACAAGCCGAAAAAGAGCAAATACAGAAAATATCTTGATGTTGCACAGATTATCTCAAAGGATTTCCCGCCTTTTTATGTGAACACCGCAACAAACGATTTCCTCAAAAAGCAGTGCTATAAGCTCAAAGCCTTGCTTGAAGAGTATAAAATTCCGCATTTCTTCCACGATTTCAAAGAAAAGGAAAAAGGCAAATATTTAACTCACGTTTTCAATGTGATTGACCCATTCACCCCCGCGGGCGACCAAGCCAACACCGAAATTGCAGAATTCTTTAAAGCACAGATTAAAGTTAATATATAAAAAGGTGAGGAGACCCCTCACCTTTTTATGTTTAATATTGAATTTAATATGCAAATATGGTAAAATTTTCTTATATTTTTATCTATCCAATAGTTTGAGGTGCGGGTATGAAAACAACAAAGAAGTTTGTATCATTTATAATGGCGGTCGTAATTCTTTTTAGCGGAATTGCGACTTTTCCTGTTACAGCTCTTGATAACGAGAGTACAGTTACAACCGAAAATGACGATTTAACCGTCAGCGGAACAAATTCAACAGGTAATCTTATTGCGAATGCCTTGTCAGATGTTCAGGCAGAGCAAGAAGAAAACAACGGATACAATGTTTTCTCTGCAACTGTTGAGGATAATGCGGTTTTGCTTGAGGTTGAAACTCTTGAGGATTGTACTGTTGTGGTGTGTATATACGACGAAGCAGGCACAAAGCTTATAACTTCGGGTTATACTCCAATTACAACTGAGGATAAAACTGCAATTGTTGTGCTTGAAACTGAAGAAATGCCACAGTATTTCTATCTTCGTGCATTCCTTGTTGACAGCAACACCTTCCGCCCCATATGCAAGGCATACGATTGTCCTAATTACACACAGGAAATGCAGGAATTCCTTGCAAAGACAACAGAGGATTTTGAAACTGACCGAGTTGTAAATTTTGACGACAGTGTTGATAATAACTTCGCCGTTTATGACGAATCAACAATCGTTATTCCTGAAGATTCAACGGGCAATGATGTTGCATCTGTTGACGATGAAACAGGTGTTTATGTAATTGAAAATGCCGACGAGAGCATAACTTCGCTTGTAGCAGGCGACATTTTTGCTTATGAGTATGAAGACGGAAATATACTTATCGTAAAAGTTGCAGAAATCACAATCGACGGTACAACAGCTACAATCAAAGGCGAAGAAACTACACTTGAAGAAGTCTTTGAATATGTGAAGATTGACACTTCAGCCTCAACTGAAGATGCAACAGTCGACACCTCAACACTTGAAGAGGGTGCAACCTATGAGGGCATTGTAGAAAGTGTTGAAGATGATGATACTTCAACATATGGTGTAAGTGGTGAAGGCTCGTTTAACAAAGCGTTTTCATTTAATTTTGCTGATGCGAAAATAGGTTCGGATAACACGTATGTTCAATTAACAGGTGGTTTGGAATATAAAGTTAAAGCAAGCGTAAAGGTATACATTTCATGGAGTTATCAGTATTTAGAATTAAAAATTGATAATTCCTTGAAAGTTAGCTTGTCAGTTGCAGCTAAGGTTGAAGGCAAGATTCCGCTTGCAACCATTGGCTTTGCACCCGTACCGGGCGTATATATAGAGTTTACACCGGCAGTTGTAGTTCGCTTTTCGGCTAAAATTGAGTTTAGTGCCACTATAAGTATGACGGTTGGATTTAGAGTATCCAACGAAGAAGGAATGAAAAACATTACAACTTCACCAAAAGTAACATCTACGATAAAAGTAGAAGGTGCAATTTATGTTGGCTTATCATTGGAACCAAAAGTCAAAATAATTCATGATAGTATTGCTTCGGTTAGTGTGGTTGTGTCTATTGGTGCTGAAATAAGGGCTACAATGGATGCGTTGGAAGTACTTAACGATTCAATAAAACATTCCTGTGCGGATTGTATTGATGGTGATATTGTAGGAATAATAGATTTATCATTTAATGTTAAACTTTTAAAGATGAAAGCGTTAACATGGAAGTTGACATTAGTTAATGAAACGTTTAAAATAGCAGATTTTTACTATTCAGTTGACCATAATGAATTTGGCTTTTCAACTTGTCCGTATTTAAAATATAAAGTAAGCGTAACGGTCGTTGATTCTTATGGTAATCCTGTTAAAGGGGCAAGTGTTAAAAATGAATATACTACCAATAGTAAAGGTAAAGTGACTTTTTATTTATCAAATGGCTTATATTCTGTTACTGCATCAAAAAGCGGATACAAATCTATCACTAAGTTTTTACTAATAAAAAATGAACCAAAAAAATTAAAATATGTGCTTAATGAAACATTTGACAGTAGTAGTAAAATTGCTAAAAATGGAGCAATCGCCCTTAGCAAAAACAGATTACCGATTGATACTAAGTTGTTTAATATTACTTTAAAAAACCCTTTACATAGTGCGGCAATCCAATCAGATGGTAATCTTTATACATGGGGGCAGACAGAATATGCAAATGCATCGCGCTTTTTTAGCTCAATGGGATTTGCCGAATTGTCGTCAAAACCAGAGAAAGTATTATCAAATATAGTTTCTGTAAGTGTAGATTGTTTAACAACGGCTGCTGTTACTTCATCTGGTGATTTATATACTTGGGGAGTTTGCTCTTCATATCTTACAAATATTGAAGAAGGCGGAACATCAGAACCTACAAAGGTAATGTCAAATGTAAAATATGCAGAAGTTTGTAATGGATATATTGCGGTAATAAAAAACGATAATAGCTTATATGTTCAAGATTTTCGTTCAAGTTATTCTGTTTCAACAATAAAAGGATTTACAAAAGTAATGACAGATGTTGTTGCTGTTAGTGTGGGTGATGATGGTTCTTTTGCTGCAATCAAGTCGGATGGTAGTCTTTATACTTGGGGTGGAAATGACTATGGTCAATTGGGTAACGGAACAACTAACTATACATCAAAACCCAAAAAGATAATGTCCAATGTAGCAAGCGTAAGTTTAGGTAATCATCATGGAGCTGCAATAACAAAAGACGGAAGCCTTTACACATGGGGATTAAATGATTATGGTCAATTAGGCAATGGTTCAACTAACAGTTCTACAAAGCCACAAAAGATAATGTCTAATATATCATATGTTGATTTAGGGCATGACCATAGTGCAGCCATAAGTGCTAACGGTACATTGTACATGTGGGGTAACAATAGCGATGGACAGTATGGAAATGGAACTACTGTTAGTTCATTAACTCCTAAGTTAGTAATGTCTAATGTAAAAAGCGTTTTTTTAGGATACAAGCATAGTGCTATTATTAAAGCTGACAATAATTTGTACATGTGCGGAGAAGGTGAAGACGGTGGAATGGGTTCATTGGCATCAGGAAACGTTCTTACACCAATAAAAATTATGTCCGATATCAAACTTCCATCATCGACCTATTCGTATTCTAACAGTATCAATTCTTTCTATGCTGACACAGTTACGGAAAGCACAGACACAGAAACCGATACAGGCACAACAGAAGATACAACTACCGATACAACCACTCCCACTGAAAAAACTGTGGAGTATACAGGACTTCTTGCAAACGAGGTTTACAATTTCTATGTAATGAAAGACTGTGAAAACGAACTGCCCTTTGGTGCAGATAATCTTCTGTATATGACTCAGGCGGTGTCTGATGCGGATGGTAATCTGAACATTACATATACACCTACTGCAGAATGTGATACGGCTGATATCTTTGTTAAGGGTATGACTTTAACAGATATTTCAACATCTCATACAATTTCTCACGATATTGTGTACAACCGCGCAGAAAATCTTGCGGTTATAGATGTGCTTTGTAACGGTGAATACCTTGAAGAAGGTCTCGACTATGAAATCACCGAAGGTCAGATTTCAAAGGATATCGGCACTTATACTGCAACAATCACAGGTATCGGCGACTACACAGGCACACTCACAACCACTTATGAGGTTTATTGCGGTCACGATTACAACACAGGTAAGTGTATAATGTGTGGTCATAACAAGGGCGACGCAGACGCTAACGGCGAAATTAACATAGACGACTACAATCTTATGGTAAGTGCAGCTGCATTGACAACAGTTATTGAAGATGACGTTGCACGTTGTGATATGAATGGTGACGGTGTTGTTGACGGCTTCGATGCAATCATTCTCGATTTGAGAAATAACGATATGCTCCGTTCCACAGTTACAGGCGACGCAAACGGTGACGGAATGGTGGACGATAACGACTACACCTTCTTGGAGTCAGTCATAAACGGCGAAACCGCTACAACCGACAATGTAACAAGGCTTTGCGACCTTAACAGTGACGGTGCAATTACAACAGACGATTTAACAATGCTTGAATCATACCTTAACGGCAATCTTGATTGGGCATAAACAAACCGCTCTCGGTTTTTCGAGAGCGGTAATTTTTATATATCTTTATTATCAAGTATTTTTCTTGGGTTAATGAGCATACATTCTTCGAGCATTTCTTCTGTAATTTCTTCGGGCAAATCCTCAAATTTTTCTTTTATGCGGTTATGACGGTAAATCGGGTGGTGTGCATCTGTGCCGATAACCTTTGCAATACATCTTTCAACCATATCAATTGCCATCATCTGAGGGGCTTCGCCGTTATTACCTATAAGGCTGTCGATATTCACCTGAAAAACGACGTCTCGGTCAATTAATTCGTCAATTATATAGAGATTACGGTGAAATTCAAAATATCTTTCGGGGTGGGCGACAACGGGAACATATCCGCGGTCAATAAGCTCGTCAATCCATTTTGTAACACGTGTCACATCAAAAGGACCTAATGGGAATTCGCAAAGCATATATTTCGAATTGCCCAAAGTGAGCTCATCAAGATTATCTGCCATAAAAACCTCGTCATTAAGAAAAAGCTCTGCCCCCGAATAAAGCTTTACGGGTATGTTTTCTTCAATCAGTGCGTTATTAAGTTCTGTGATTCTTGAGTCTCTGTCATCGACAAAGGCATCGATATACTTATAATCTATAAAATGGGGTGTGAGAACAATCTGAGTAATACCATTGTCAAAGGCATCGCGACACATCTGAACAGAGTCTTCAAGACTTTCAGCACCGTCATCAATATCAAAAAGTATATGATTGTGTATATCAATCATTATTATCATCCTTTGGAGCTTCGGGCTCCGCTTTTTTTATAGATTTTTCGTTAAAGTGGAAAAGCTTGATAATTCCCTCGTCGTTAAGAAGTTTAAGCATAACAAGTGTTATTGGGAGTAAGAAAAGACCGATAAATCCGAAAAGCTTTGTTCCCATAAACATTGCAATAACCATAAGAAATGCGGGAATTCCCAATTGCGCCGCAACAAGCTTGGGCTCAATAATCTGACGGATAACCGTAATGCACACATACATTATAACAAGACCGATTGCCATTGCATAGTTGCCGTTGAAAAGTGAGATTAGAGCCCAAGGAATAAGCACCGTTCCTGTGCCCAGAACGGGAACAATGTCAATTAGAGCAATTATAATTGCAATTATGAAAATGTATCCGCTGTCAAAAATACCGAGAAGCTTTAAAAGACCTAATCCCAACGAAACCTCGCAGAATGTGAATGTGATAATCTTGCCGTAGGCCTTTGCCATTTTGCCTAATGAGGGAATAAGTAAGTTTTTAGCTCTTACAATCTTGTCTCTTGTTTCAGGTCTGAAGAAGCCGAGCACAAGACTGCGAAGTGTTTTGTAGTCAGATGTCATAAAACAACAAGCAATGAGAGCTACAAGAATTGAAACAAGTGTAGTGGGAATTGCTTTTGCTGTGTCAAGAATACTCATAAGCGGAGTGGAAAGAGCAGAAAAATCAATGCTCATACTCTCACCTGCGGGCTTGTTGGGTGAATCAAGAAGTGAAGAAAGCTTGTCGCTTATAAATGAGGTTACTGCATTTTCTGCCTTATCGGGCAAGAAAGAAAGTCCGTTTGCGAGATAATCTTCAATTTTTCCAATGAATGCAGGAATATCTTCCATCTGAATAATGATATAATCAATAAAGCCTTTAAGCTCACTGCCCGCCCAAATGCCGAGAAGAACAAGCAAGGCAATTATGGCGAAGAAAGCTAGGAGCACACAGAAAACAGAGGCAAGACCTCTTTTTATAGGTGTTTTACGGCTTATAAAGTTTACCGGCTTTTGTAAAACCATTGCAGTTGCGATTGCCACTAAAAATGGCAACAGCGTGCCGAAGGCATATTTGAAAAACAGATAGAACAATGCCAGCAAGATAACTGTGTAGACGGTGTTGATTATAAAATTCCTTTTCTTTTCAATTCCTGTCATATGAAAAATCTCCGCAAGTTTTTATATATAATATAATAAACTATTTTAAGTCAATATACAATTAATTTTATGTAAATTTTTCTAAAAAAATCAAGAAAATTATTTTAAATATATTGTATATTGCCCCTTTATTCTCTGTAACTTTTGTGTTAGAATATGTAAAAGTATTTTTATAGTGCTTGACTATAACCTTTTTTAGCCACAGGGAGTGGCAGTAAGGAAGTGAATTCTGAATGTATGTAGCAGTTATGGGCTACGGCACAGTTGGTTCCGGTGTCGTAGAGGTGCTTACAAAAAATCACGAAAGCATAGTGAAAAGAAGCACCCAGAACGAAATGGAAGTTAAATATATCCTTGATTTGAGAGATTTTCCCGGCGACCCCAATGAAGATAAAATGATTAAGGATTTCAATATTATTCTCAATGATGACGACGTCAAGGTAGTTGTTGAAACAATGGGCGGGCTTCACCCCGCATATGAATTTGTTTCATCTTGCCTTAAGGCAGGCAAAAGCGTTGTTACTTCAAACAAAGAGCTTGTTGCGGCAAAGGGCTGTGAGCTTTTGCAGTTTGCGGCTGAAAATAATGTGAATTTCCTTTTTGAAGCATCTGTTGGTGGCGGTATTCCGATTATCCGTCCAATTTCACAATGTCTTGCGGCAAATGAGATTGACGAAATCGCAGGTATTCTCAATGGCACAACAAACTTTATTCTGACTATGATGATAGAGAAGAATATGAGCTTTGAAGATGCGTTAAAGCTTGCTCAGGATAACGGTTATGCAGAAAAAGACCCCACAGCAGACGTTGAGGGTCACGATGCTTGCAGAAAGATTTGTATTCTTGCATCTCTCTGCTTCGGTAAGCACGTTTATCCCGAATCAGTTTATACAGAGGGTATCACAAAAATCACACTTGACGATGTGGCTTATGTTGGTGCGTTCGGCGGTGTTATTAAGCTTCTCGGCAGAGCAAAGAGAATGGGAAACGGCAAAATCTTCTCTGTTGTAACTCCCGCAATCGTAATGCAGGGCAGTCAGTTGGCATCTGTTAACGATGTTTTCAATGCAATTCTTGTTCGCGGTGACGCAACGGGTGACGTTGTATTCTACGGCAAGGGTGCAGGAAAGCTCCCAACCGCATCAGCAGTTGTGGCAGACGTTATTGACTGTGCACGCAATATGGGCAGAAAGAAGCCTATCGGCTGGGGCGAGGCAGAAGAGAATTATGTTGTTGATTATAAATCAGCGGTTAATCCTCTTTACATTCGTGCCGAGGTTACTGATAAAGCAGGTGCTTTGCAGGATGTAGTGGCTTCAATCGGCAAGGTTCAGGTTCTTGAATTTGCAGGTTGCAAATCAAACGAGTTAGCCTTTGTAACTGCACCTATGGCAGAGGGCGAGCTCACAGAAAAACTTAACACAATTAATTCAATCAGTATAAAATCTCTTATTAGAGTTACAGACTATTGATAAATAATCCATTTAGGAGGCAATATATGGGACTTATTGTTCAGAAATTCGGTGGTTCAAGCGTTCGCGACGCCGAAAGAGTAATGAATGTCGCCAAGATTGTTACTGATACTTACCGTGCAGGCAACGACGTTGTTGTTGTCGTATCGGCACAGGGTGACACAACTGACGATTTAATTGAAAAGGCTTATGAGATTAACGGTAAGCCTTCAAAAAGAGAAATGGATATGTTAATGACTGCAGGTGAGCAGATTTCAATAGCACTTCTTTCAATGGCTATTGAAAAACTTGGTTGCCCCGTGGTTTCACTTCTCGGCTGGCAGGCAGGCTTTAACACAAGCTCAGCTTATGGTCAGGCAAGAATTAAAAACATTAAAGCCGACAGACTTCGTTCTGAAATTGACCGTCATAACATTGTTGTTGTGGCAGGTTTTCAGGGCATTAACAAATATGACGACCTTACAACTTTAGGTCGTGGCGGCTCTGACACAAGTGCAGTTGCAATTGCAGCCGCTATGAGAGCCGAAAAATGTCAGATTTTCACAGACGTTGAGGGCGTATTTACTGCAGACCCAAGAAAAGTTGAGAATGCAAAGAAATTGCAGGAAATCACTTATGATGAAATGCTTGAGCTTGCAACTCTCGGCGCACAAGTGCTTAACAATCGTTCGGTAGAAATGGCAAAGAAATATAATGTTGAGATAGAGGTGCTTTCAAGTCTTAAGAGAGTGCCCGGTACAATCGTCAAGGAGGTTACCAAAATGGAAAAAATGCTCATCAGAGGTGTTACAAAGGATACAGATGTAGCACGAGTTTCAGTTACAAAAATCCCCAATACCCCAGGTATTGCGTTCAAGCTTTTCGATGCTCTTGCAAAGCACAAGATTAATGTTGACATAATTTTACAGTCAGTTGGTCGTGACGCTACAAAGGACATAACATTCACAGTTTCAAAGGGTAACGCTCAAGAGACAATTGAGTGCGTTAAAAAGGTATTCGATATTGACGAAAGCAACATTATCTGCGATACATCTGTGGCTAAAATCTCAATTGTTGGTGCAGGTATGGAATCTCACCCCGGTACAGCTTCAAAAATGTTTGAGGCTCTCTACGAGCGCGACATCAACATTGATATGATTGCTACAAGCGAAATTAAAATTTCAGTTCTTATTGACCTTGAGGATGCTGACCGTGCAGTAAGTGCAGTTCACAAGGCATTTTTCCCTGCGGAATAATTGCGACTATAAAAGAGAAACTCATAAAGTTTCTCTTTTTGTTTAATATAAAAATAATAAAAGTGAAGGAGATATAAAACCATGACAGACAACAAGTTTGCAAAAGAAGGTCTTACCTTTGACGACGTGCTTCTCATTCCTGCAGAAAGCAACGTTCTCCCAAGTGATGTTGATATTTCAACACAGCTTACAAAGAAAATCAAGCTCAACACACCTGTTCTCACAGCCGCTATGGATACAGTTACAGAGAGTAATATGGCAATCGCCATCGCTCGTGAAGGCGGTATCGGTATTATTCATAAGAATATGTCAATCGAGGCACAGAAGGCACAGGTTGACAATGTTAAGAGAAGTGAAAACGGCGTTATCAACAACCCATTCTTCCTTTCTCCCGACAACACAGTTCAAGAGGCTGACAATCTTATGCATCGTTACAGAATTTCAGGTGTTCCTGTTTGTGACGAAAACGGCAAGCTTGTTGGTATTCTCACAAACCGCGATATGAGATTTATCTCTGATTACAGCGGAAAAATCAAGGACTATATGACAAGCGAAGGTCTTGTTACTTCTCACGAAGGCACAACTCTTGACGAAGCAAAGCAGATTTTGATGCGTCACAAGATTGAAAAACTTCCTTTGGTTGATGCAAACGGTTATCTTAAAGGTCTTATCACAATTAAAGATATCGAAAAAGCAGTTAAATACCCCAATTCTGCAAGAGATGCACGTGGCAGACTTCTTTGCGGTGCCGCAGTTGGTGCAACTGCTGACGTTCTTGACAGAGTTGCCGCTCTTGTTGAGGCAGGCGTTGACATTGTTACTCTTGACTCTGCTCATGGTCACAGTAAAGGTATCATCAATGCTGTTGCAAAGGTAAAGACAGCATATCCCGAACTTTCACTTATTGCAGGTAACGTTGCAACTGCAGAGGCTACAAAGGCTCTTATTGATGCAGGTGCAGACTGCGTTAAGGTTGGTATCGGCCCCGGCTCAATCTGTACAACACGTGTTGTTGCAGGTATCGGTGTTCCTCAGATTACTGCAGTTTATGATTCAGCAAACGAAGCTGCAAAGCACGGAATTACAGTTATCGCAGACGGCGGTATTAAGTATTCGGGTGAAATCGTTAAGGCTATCGCCGCAGGTGCTTCTGCTATTATGGTTGGTTCACTTGTAGCAGGCTGTGAAGAGTCACCCGGAGAAAGCGAAATTTATCAGGGCCGTCAGTTTAAGGTTTATCGCGGTATGGGTAGTATTGCTGCTATGAACAATGGCTCAAAGGACAGATACTTCCAGGCTAATAACAAAAAGCTTGTTCCCGAAGGCGTTGAAGGTCGTGTTCCTTACAAGGGACTTCTTTCAGATACAATTTATCAGCTTATGGGTGGTCTTAAAGCAGGTATGGGTTATTGCGGTTGTGCAACAATCGAAGACCTCAAGACAAAGACACAGTT
>CALFTO010000016.1 GCA_937916195.1 uncultured Clostridia bacterium | reverse complement strand
CCACCACGGTCATAACGTGACTGTGTGAACGCACATTCCATATCAATGCTGTCAGCACTCACAATGGGCGCCGCCGCATCGTAAAACGAAAGTCCGTCACCGCACATTTTACGGATAGTTTCAGAAAGTCCCTCGCTCGCCAAAGGTCCTGCACAGATTACAACACCGTCATAGCCCTTGGGAATTTCGGTAACTTCTTTTTCGATAATATTTATATTTTCATCGTTTCTGATTTTTTCGGTAATAATTCTTGAGAATTCGTGACGGTCAACTGCCAATGCTCCGCCTGCCTCGACCTTGCACTCATATGCAGTTTCAACGCATATTGAGTTAAGGTATGCCATTTCGTGCTTTAAAAGTCCTGCGGCAGAATTAAGCCTTTCTGCCTTTAAGGAGTTTGAGCACACCAACTCGGCAAGAGTCGGGAGCTTATGGGCAGGGGATTTTTTCAAAGGCTTCATTTCATACAAATCAACCTTTATGCCCTGTCGTGAAAGTGCCTTTGCACACTCAACACCCGCAAGACCGCCACCAATAACAGCAACTTTCATTATTCTTCTTTTGCCTTTCTCTTGCGCTCTGCTTTTTTCTCAAAGCCACAGCCCTCGTTTAAGCAAGCCACAATTCCGCCCTTGCGCTTGAAAAGTGATTTTCCACACTTTGGGCAGAGGTCGTCGGTAGGCTTATCCCAAGTCATAAAGTTACATTCGGGGTAATTGCCGCAACCGTAGAAAGCATAGCCGCGTTTTGACTTTTTCTCGATTACCTTACCGCCGCAAACGGGACAGGTTGCCTTTGTTTCAACAACCAATGGCTTTGTATTTTTACATTCAGGATAACCGGGACAAGCAAGGAATTTACCGAAACGACCTGATTTAATAACCATATTGCGACCACACTTGTCGCAAATTACGTCGGTTTCGTCCTCTTTAAGCTTGATTTTTTGACCCTGCATTTCTGTCTTTGCCTTGTCAACGGTTGCAATGAAATCGTCATAGAATTCGTGAAGCATTTTAATGTAATCTGTTTCACCGCTTTCAACCTCGTCAAGCTGAGATTCCATACCCGCAGTAAACTTTACATTAACAATTTTCGGAAATTTATCTTTAAGAAGAGCAGTAATCGCCTCGCCAAGCTCAGTTGATTTCAACTGCTTCTGCTCGCGGATTACATATTCTCTTTGTGTGATTGTAGAAATAATTGAAGCGTAGGTTGAGGGACGACCAACACCGGTTTCTTCAAGTGCCTTGATAAGTGATGCTTCGGTATATCTTGCGGGGGGCTGTGTGAAATGCTGATTACCCACAAGCTCTTTCATCTTGATAGCATCGCCCTCGTTTATTTTTGGGAGCTTGCCTTCTTCCTCTTCATCCTCGTCAGTTCCGCTTTCATAAAGGCGTGTATAGCCGTCAAAACGAACTGAATATCCGCTTGCAGCGAAAGTGATAAATTTATTCTGTGCCTTATCCTGCTCGTTTGCACCCTGAATTTCTGCCTTAACGGTGTCCTGAACACAGTTTGCCATAAGCGATGCCATAAAGCGCTTCCAGATAAGATTATATAACTTATACTGCTCGGCAGTAAGGCTTGCCTTAACTCTTTCGGGAGTTAAATCCATCATTGTAGGACGAATAGCCTCGTGACCGTCCTGCGCATTTGCACGGGTTTTATAATAACGTGGCTTTTCGGGAAGATACTCTGCACCGAATGTATTGCGGATGTACTCATTGCCCGCTGCTCTTGCTTCTTCTGAAATACGAAGAGAGTCCGTTCTCATATAAGTAATCAAACCAACAGAGCCAACACCTTGAATTTCAACACCCTCATATAATTCCTGTGCAACCTTCATTGTTCTGCGAGCCTGAAAATTGAGCTTACGAGAAGCCTCCTGCTGCATTGTTGAGGTTGTAAAGGGTGGTGCGGGCTGACGACGGCGAATTCCCTTTTTAACGGAAACCGCTGTGTATTCTGCGCCCTCAAGACGAGCTAAATACATGTCGCTCTGCTCTTTGTTTGTGATTTTCACCTTGCCTGTTTCGTCACCTGAGAACTGAGCCGAAAATGCTCTTTTTGATGAGGGAGCAAGCATTTTTGCATCAAGTGTCCAATACTCTTCGGGCACGAATGCGCGGATTTCGTTTTCACGGTCAACAACAAGGCGAACAGCCACTGACTGAACTCGTCCCGCAGAAAGTCCGCGACGGATTTTCTGTGAGATAAACGGACTTAATGTGTAACCCACAAGTCTGTCGAGAATTCGGCGAGCCTGCTGTGCATTTACTAAATCCAAATCTATTTTTTCGGGCTTTTCAATGCCCTTTGTAACGCTGTTTTTATTGATTTCGTTGAATTTTACGCGGTTGCACTCGTTCAAATCCAACTCTAAAAGAGTTGCCAAGTGCCATGAAATCGCTTCACCCTCGCGGTCAGGGTCGGCTGCAAGAATAACGCCGTCAGAATTGTCTGCAAGCGCTTTCAACTCTTTAACAAGCTTTTCTTTACCCTTGATAACTGCATACTTGGGTGCGAAATCGTGCTTTACATCAACGCTGAGCTTTGCGGCGGGCAAATCACGAACATGACCCTTTGAGGAAACAACATTATAGTCTTTTCCAAGATATTTTTGTATGCTTTTTGCTTTTGAGGGAGACTCAACAATAACAAGTTTTGACATATATCATCATCCTAAAATGTTAAAAATCTAATTTAGTTTATTCTATATCTTCTTCCGCTGATTTGCGACGCGAGACCGTAAATTTCAAGCTCGGTCAAAGCGGAAAGAGTTTTTTCTGTATTAAGCTTGCACTTTAATGCAATTTCATCAACGTGCAAAGGCTCTGCACCTAAAAAAGTGTACACCGTTTTTGCCTCGTTTGTGAGATATTCGGGAGCCTGCTTTTTAACAACAGGCGGAGCAACCTTTTCATTCGTTTTTTGCGATGCAGATTTTGGTTTTTCCTTGCCCTCGTTACAAAAGCCCTCAGTTGTGAGATACTTTTGTGCTCGACGGATAATCTCATCATCGGGAAAGCGGTTTTCATTATTGATTTTATCAAAAAACTTATAGCAATATTCCTCTAAAATATCATTTGGCGAAAATACTGCACGCGCACCGTTGCGGATAAGATTATTTGTGCCCAAAAATGACGAGCTTACCAAATCACCGGGAACTGCAAAAACATCTCTGCCCTGCTCGGAAGCCAGTCGAGCAGTTATAAGTGAGCCACTTCGCTCACCTGCCTCAACAACTATCGTTCCCAAGGTTAAGCCCGATATAATTCGGTTGCGTTGCGGGAATGAAATTTTGCTTGCAGGGGTAAAAGGTGGGTATTCGGTAACTACTGCACCATTCTGTGCGATTTCACGTCGCAGTGGCTCATTTTCCATAAGATAATTCGTGCCCAAGCCACAGCCCAATACGCAAATTGTTTTACCGTTTTCTTCAAGCGCTCCGCGGTGAGCCTCGCTGTCAATTCCCAATGCACCGCCCGAAACAACTGTAAAACCGATGCTTGCCATTGCAGACGACAGTGCGCGAGCCACTGCTCTGCCGTAATCCGAAGCCTTTCTTGCGCCTACGACAGACACCGAAAGCTCACTGTTAAAGCAGGTTTCGTCACCATCAACGTATAACGCGAGTGGTAAATCCTGCAAGGTAATTAGCTTTTGAGGGTAATCTTTACTTGACGGGGTAAGAATTTTCCAACCCTTTTCTCTTGAAACGTTTAAAATCTCTTCCGCCTTTTCGATGGGAAAGCTTTTAAGCCTTTCAAGTTGACGACGACCCACCACATTGAGTTGAAACAACTCACGAAGTGTTGCGCCGTAAATCTCATAAGGATTCCACTCATAATATGAAACTAAATCAAGGCACGACGCCCCTGCGCCCAAACCAATGCTCAACCACACCCAATATAAATCGTAGTTCATTTTACCAATTCCCACATAGTTATTGACGCCGCAGCCGCTGCATTTAAAGATTCTGCTCTGCCCGACATTTTTATGGTAATTTTTTCGTCACATAAGTCTATAATTTCTTGTGACACGCCGTTGCCCTCGTTACCGATTACACAAATCGCACCCTTTGAAAAATCAACTTTTGTGATGTCTTTTGCATCTCTGTCAGGCACGGTGGCATAGGTCAAAATTCCCTTTTTTTCGCAGATTTCGAGTTCACTTTCAAGGCTTTCACAAAGCTTTACGGGAAGTCGCAAAAGTGAGCCCATAGAAGCTCTTTGTGCCTTGGGGTTGTAAATATCGCAACCGCCGAAAATTACAAGTCCGTCAATTCCCAATGCCTCGGCAGTACGTGAAATTGCACCTAAATTGTCGGGATTTTGAATTGTATCAAGGGCTACATATTTCTTGCCCTTTGTATATTCAAAACCGTTTTCACGCATTTTAACTGTGCACACCACACCCTGCGGAGTTACTGTGTCGCTGATGCTTTTGAGCACATCTGCACTAACCGTATAAAAGTCTTTTGAACTTTTACGCAGTTCGTTTATCTCTTCGGCATATTTAAATGCGCAATTTTCAGTGCAGAAAACTGACATAATTTCGCACCCGCTTTTAGCGGCATCAAGGCAGAGTCGCACACCCTCAAGTACAAAAAGCCCTTGATTTTTACGCTCTTTTGATGAGGTTAAAATTGCCTTTACATCTTTAATTTTCGGGTTGTTTTTTGCGGTAATAACAAAATCTGACATAATTTAAAAAATGGAAAACCACGCGCGAGAGGTTTTCTCGGCGTGGTTAGTTAATTATTTGAGAGCTTCTTTTGCTTTTTCTGTAAGAGCTGTGAATGCTGCTGGGTCAGCAATAGCAATCTCTGAGAGCATCTTTCTGTTAAGGTCAATACCAGCCTTTTTAAGACCGTTGATGAATGTTGAGTAGTTCATACCGTTCATCTTGCAAGCTGCTGAAATTCTTGTAATCCAGAGCTTTCTGAAATCTCTCTTCTTCTGCTTTCTGCCGATATAAGCATAGTTGCCGCTCTTCATAACAGCCTGTTTAGCAGTTCTGAAAAGCTTGCTCTTTGAGCCATAGTAGCCCTTAGCGAGCTTTAATACTTTATTTCTTCTTTTGCGAGT
>CALFTO010000015.1 GCA_937916195.1 uncultured Clostridia bacterium | reverse complement strand
AACGGATAAGCATTGGAGTTTCAATTTCAATAAATCCGTTTTCGTCAAAATAGTCGCGTGTAATTTTTGTAATCTTGTGACGGAGAAGAATATTCTTCTGCAAGTCAGGACGGCGCAAATCAAGATAACGATATTTAAGACGAGTTACCTCTGATGTCTGGCAATTCTCAACGATTTCAAAGGGAGGAGTTTCACTAACACCGAGAACTCTCAAATCCTTAACCTCGATTTCAATGTCGCCTGTGGGAATATCCTTGTTCTTTGAAGAACGCTCACGAACGACACCCTTTGCCATAAGTACATATTCGCTACGAGCAGAAAAAGCCTTGTCAAAGATTTCTCTGTCTGTATTATCGTCAAAAGCCAACTGCACAACGCCTGTTCTGTCACGTAAATCAATGAAAATGAGTGCGCCGAGGTCACGCTGACGCTGTACCCAACCGCAAACTACAACTTCATTACCAATGTTCTGGGCGTTGAGTGTACCGCAGTAATGTGTTCTTTTTAAACCGTTCATTGTATCCATTAGTTTGTGCCTCCTAAAATGTCAGCAAGGTCGATTCCCTCAACACCAAGAGATTCAAATCCTGACATAGCATCTTTTATAACTACTGATTGGAAATTGTCGCAGAATTCAGAAAGTGTCATTTCGGTTTCGTTTCCGCTTTCCATATTCTTGATTTTAATGTTACCCGTTTCAATTTCGTTGTCACCGAGAACAAGAGTATAAAGTGCACCGATTTTGTTAGCGTATTTCATCTGTGCTTTTAATCCTCTGCCCACGGTATCAAACTGAACACACATTCCCTCGCTGCGTAAATCCTTTGCGATTTCTGCCGCTTTAAGATTTGCATTTTCGCCCATTGAAGCAATATACAAATCACATTTCTTGGGCTCGGGGAATGGAGTTTTCTGTGCTTCCATCAAAAGTAAAAGTCTTTCAAGACCTAAACCAAATCCGCAAGCGGGAAGTGGCTGACCGCCCATTTCAGCGATAAGACCATCATATCTTCCGCCACCGCAAACTGTACCCTGCGCGCCGATTTCTTTTGAAACGAACTCGAAAACTGTTCTTGTGTAATAGTCAAGTCCGCGAACAATCTGCGGATTTACTGTATACTGGATATCCATTGCGTCAAGATATTTCTTAACGCTTTCAAAGTGGTTGTGACAATCTTCGCAAAGGAACTCAATTACTGTTGGTGCCTCTGCGGCAATTTTTGAACAAACAGGGCTCTTACAATCAAGAATTCTCATAGGATTTCTCTCAAGACGTCCC
This sequence comes from uncultured Clostridia bacterium, assembly GCA_937916195.1. Classification (GTDB taxonomy): domain Bacteria; phylum Bacillota; class Clostridia; order Oscillospirales; family Acutalibacteraceae; genus Fimenecus. Next base: position 4,077 of record CALFTO010000015.1, on the reverse strand, counting down.
AAACAAGTTTCACAAAGCTCGCCTTTGTACTGTTCAAAATACTCTTTAAGTGCCTTGTGATAATTCTTTCTGCATTCGGGACAGCCGATTGAGTTGATTTCAAGGCTTAAATTGTTAATTCCAAGATAATTGAACACTTCATTTGCAAGTGAAATTACCTCTGCGTCTGCACTTGGTGCACCTGCGCCAAAGCATTCAATGCCGAATTGGTGGAACTCACGAAGTCTGCCCGCCTGTGGCTTTTCATATCTGTAACAAGATGTTAAGTAATAAATCTTCTGGGGAAGTCCCTCATTGAAAAGTCCGTGCTCCAGAAACGCACGCACCGCACCCGCTGTGCCCTCGGGACGAAGAGTAATACTTCTGCCACCCTTATCCTCAAAGGTGTACATTTCTTTTTGAACAACGTCGGTGGTTTCACCCACACCGCGTTGAAAAAGCTCGGTATGCTCAAAAACGGGAGTGCGCATTTCGTGAAAGCCGAAATTCTCTGCAGTTTCGCGAACTGCTGACTCAACATATTGAATTTTATAAGACTCTGCAGGTAAAGTGTCCTGCGTACCCTTAATAGCGTTAGTAATTAATGCCATAAAAATCTACCTTAAAAATTTCCTTATATAGTATGTGTGCCTCACCTGAAAAAGTGAGGCAGTTTTTAAAATATTTGATTTTACTTCTTTGGATTAATAATATCTCTCCAATCAAGGTCACCGCGTTCAAGTGAATGAATAAGCGCCTCGGCAGTTGCAATATTTGTAGCAACGGGAACATTATGAACATCGCAAAGACGAAGAAGTGTGTTGTCTTTGGGCTCGTGAGGTTTAGGATTTAACGGGTCGCGGAACATTAAAAGCAAGTCGATTTCGTTGCAGGCAATTCGGGAGCTGATTTGCTGGTCGCCGCCCTGTGAACCGCTTAAAAACTTCTGTATTTTAAGTCCGGTTGCCTCTGACACCATTTTACCTGTAGTACCTGTGGCGCAAAGTGAATGGCGCGAAAGAATACCGCAGTATGCAATGCAAAACTGTGTCATAAGTTCTTTTTTAGAGTCGTGTGCCATAAGTGCTATGTTCATTTATATCCCTTCTTTCATATTTTTTTAAACATATGTAAATACTTATAACCGATTAAAGATTTCAAATCACTATTTATAATAACAAAAAATTTACGGTTTTTCAATATTTTTTTACAAATAAAGCGGTATTTCTTTGCCCGAAATTCTGTCTGCAATATTATTGAATGCCATTTTTGCCTCAGAATAAGTTGAAAGAGCCTTTTCGCTGACACTTGCATACATCAAATCGCGTTCTTCGGGCACAATACCCAAAAGTCTGATATATGTTCTGTCAATAACCTCGTCAATATTTAATAGTCTGCCCCGTTTTACCGCTTTTTTATCAAATCGGTTGATAATAAGACGGATTTTTTCTTCTTTTATGCCAAGCTTTATAAGCTCATCACCTGCAACAGAAGCACTGCGAGCACTGACCGCGTCGGGTGTTGCAACGACGATACATTCATCAGCACATTGAGCATAAATTTTTGTGAGTTCGCCAACACCCGCGGGGGCATCAATGAAAATATAGTCATATTCAGCCTTGTAAAGTTCAATTATTTTCTTGAATTCATCAACAGTCAGACTGTCGGGCTCTTCAATGGGCGCGGGCAAAAGCTGAAGACTTTCGTTATAGAAAAGTCGGGCTTTTATGTGGTCACAGCCACCGCTGAGTATATCGGACCAATCGTAAAGCACCATTTCGTCAACACCGAGAAGCAAATCAAGACTGCGAAGTCCTGCGTCACCGTCAACGAGCAGAACTCTTTTACCCTTTTCGCAGAGCGACAAAGCGATATTGGTGCAAAATGTGGATTTACCCACTCCGCCCTTACCGCTTACAACAGTAAATATTTTTGCCACAGCTTGTCCCTCCGTTTCAATTAATAATTCTAACATAAAAGTGTTTTTCTGAAAAGATTATTTTTCAAAAACTCCCTGCCAATCCGACGGTGCTTCATCATAAAGCACTCCGTCAAGAATTATATCAAGTATTTCTGCAATATTCTCCGTTCCCTTTTTAAGCTTGAGAATTTTCTTCAATCTCTTGTTGAAAAGTACAGAAAGTGCTTTGTATTCCGCAGTATCAGGTGTGTATGGCTCGTCACCATAATATATGTTTGTGATTGCCTCTAAAATAAAGTCTTTAACTATTCTGTCTTTGATTGACGGGTCAACATATTTGCTGATTGCAAAGAGTTTGCCGATTGTACCAAATGTGGCTTTTTGCAAGAATTTGCCTGCCGGCACAAGCACGGGCTTTGCCTTGTAAATCTTTTCAGGTGTCATACTGAAAGATGTTGAAAGTTCAGCAAGCTTCGGGATATCATAAGCCATTGAATCGAAAATCGCATTAAGGAATTGCAAAAAGTTCTCTTTTGTATATTCGTCAACAGTTTTGCCTTTTAAGTCCCAATCAAAGCTTTCGAGCTTAACACTGTCAACAATTACTTGGGTGTCTGTCATTTTGACCTTTCGCATAACCGCAGGATAGCCAACCGCAGAAGAAGTGTTGATATCGTAAAAATCATTACCCTTTGCGGTAGTCATTTTTGCAATATTCATCATATGTGTGTGACCTGTGAAAATAAATTTCACACCGTTGTCTGCAAGAAATTCTGAAGTTTTCTCGTAATCACCAAGCATATCACGAAGGCTGAAAAGCGGATAAATGGGGCTTGGGGGCAATACGGGGTGGTGAGTAACGGCAAATATATAATCTCCGTTTGCCTTTGCATCGTCAATTTGTTCTTTTATCCATTCAAGGCAATCGTCATAATAGCCACAGAAAAATTCGTCGCCGTCGTCGTTAAGGCATAAAAGTCTGTAACCCTCTTGAAGCTTTACACAATAAGAATGGCTTGGTTTATGTAATGAAATAGCTTCTGAAAGTCCAAAATCTTTGTAGATTTCCAAAAGTTCATCACGCTCGGTGCGTGTAGCAGTTAAAATCTCGTCACCAACGCATTTTTCAGCCTTGCCCGTACCGTTGCCGTTTTCCATATAATAGTCGTGAGTGCCTGTGGTAAGATAAACCTTTTTACCTGCATCTTTAAGACGTTGCAATTTTGGGATTAGGTCAAAATGGCTTTCCTTTGCGCCATTACAAGTAACGTCACCTGTGATAAGCACTATATTTGTTTCTTTATCTTCAATGATTTTATCGAAATGGGCGTCAATCATTGCGCCTGTTTCTGCAAGGCATTTCTGGTCAGAAAGACAAATTTTTTCAAACGCCTTTCCCTCCGTGCCAAGCTCAAGCGCATAATGATGCAAGTCTGTAATTTGATAAAAATTTAAGTCAGCCATAATGTCACCTTATTCTGCTTTTTCTGTTGCTCTTTTCTCGATTATATAATCGTGCACCTTATCTGCAAGCTCACCGTAAATTTTGAACTTCTTGCGGAACACAACAAGAGACGCCAATAAGAATACCATTGGTGCTCCAAAGCAAATAATGCCGATACCCGATTTTGTGCTGTCGTTTATTCCAAGCCCTGCGGTAATCTGCTCATTGTAATTCATAAGTCCAAGACCGCCGAAAAGCACAACAGTCTGAATTGTATAAGCCATTTTCTGCAAGAAGCCCTTCATTGAGAAAGTGATGCTCTCGCTTCTTGTTCCGTTTTTGTATTCGCCGTAGTCAACAATGTCTGCAAGGAAGATTGTCTGTGACACAAACATTGAAGAAACGCCCACAGAGGCAAGAATATAGCATACGTCCATAATTATTGGAGGCAATTTGAGAAGTGGACCTGTTATGAGCATTAAAGCATAGCCCACAATTGCCGTACAAAGTGAAATTGTGTATGTTGTTCTCTTTGTAAACCATTTAGAAAGCACGGGCACAACCAAAAGGCCAAGCACAGAGCCCACCGTTCCGATTAACTGGAAGGTTGACTGTAATTTTGAGTCGCCAAGAGAATCTGTGAAATAGTAAACTGCTGTTGAGCTTGTCAAATACCAACCCGCATTTGAAAGCATTGCGAAAACAATGAACACAACAAGCTGGTCGTTGCTTT
>CALFTO010000014.1 GCA_937916195.1 uncultured Clostridia bacterium | reverse complement strand
TACAAATTCGTTTATTACCGTATTTAGTCTTGCATGAGCAACCCATACAAGCACCGAAGCCACATCCCATTCGTTCTTCAAAGCTATATTGACCACTTGTGGTGGCAGTATTTTCAATTGCCTTGAACATTGGCATTGGTCCGCAAGTATAAAAATATGAATACTCTGTATCTTTGAGAGCATCTGTTACAAATCCTTTAACGCCATATGAACCGTCAACAGTTGTAACTTTAACATCAGCACCAAGCTGTTTGAATTCGTCTTCATAGAAGATTTCTTCTTTTTTATTAAAGCCGAGAATAACTGTTACCTTTTTGCCCTCTGCTATAAGCTTTTTGCAAAGATTATACATAGGCGGAACACCAACACCACCACCAATAAGTACAGGCTTGTCCAATGATTTTGAAGTATCAAATCCGTTGCCTAAACCACAAAGAACATCAAGCTTTTCGCCTGTGTTCATTTTGCTCATAACTTCTGTACCTTCGCCCACAACCTTATAGATTATTGTGATTGTATTTTCATTGTAATCACAGATTGAAATAGGACGACGAAGATAAAAACCATCAATTTTGATATTGATAAACTGACCGGGTGCTGTTATTGAAGATGTATCACCCTCAAGCACCATTTCGTAAATACTTTCAGTCAGTTTTACATTTGATTTAATTTCATAAAACCCCTGATACATTATTTATCCTCCCAAGCAACCTTACCGTTGCATATTGTCATTTTACATTTACCGTAAACTTCCATATTTTCAAAAGGAGTACTCTTGCCCTTTGAAAGAAAATCGTCAGGATTTACGGTGTATTTTTCATTCAAATCAAAAACTGTTAAATCAGCTTTATTACCTACTTTAACTTCACTTCCGATATTAAATCTTTGGTTAGCATTAACTGAAAGTAATTCCATAAGTCTTTCAAGTGAAATAATACCAGTTTTTACAAAATATGTGTACATTATTGGAAATGCGGTTTCAATGCCCACAACACCCATATTACTCCTTTCAAGTCCTTTTGACTTTTCTTCTGCACTATGTGGTGCGTGGTCGGTTGCAATCATATCAATTGTGCCATCAAGCATACCTTGAATTAAAGCTTCTTTATCACTCTCGTCGCGAAGTGGCGGATTCATTTTAAATCTGCCGTCTTCTTGTAAATCCTTATCAGAAAGCACAAGGTAATGAGGTCCTGTTTCGCAGGTAATGTCAACACCATCTTTTTTTGCCTTACGTATCAAATCAACGCTCTCTTTTGTTGAGATATGGCAAACGTGATAAGCACAACCGGTCTGTTTAACAAGTTCAATATCACGTTCAATTTGTTTCCATTCACTTTCAGAACAAATTCCTTTATGATTGTGTTCTAAAGCATATTTACCTTTGTGAATATAACCGCCTTCAAGCAAGTCATTAACTTCACAGTGAGCAACAATCATTTTGTTATGCTCTTTAGCAATTTTCATTGCCTCAAGCATCATATTGTCACTCTGAACTCCTCTGCCGTCGTCAGAGTATGCTACACACATATTTGACATTTCAGCCATTTGAGAAAGTTCTTCACCCATTTCATTTACAGTAATTGAAGCATAAGGATGTACATTAATCACGGCATCTTTTTCTATAATATCTAACTGCTCTTGCAAATGCTCAACCGAGTCGGGAACAGGATTTAAATTCGGCATCGAACAAACCGAAGTGTATCCGCCTCTTGCAGAAGCCATTGTGCCTGTCTTGATAGTTTCCTTATAAGAAAAACCCGGCTCACGCAGATGCACGTGTACATCTGTAAAACCGGGAAATACATAGTAATCTTTAAAATTGTAGATAATATCGGCACATTCAGGCGCTAATGAGTCAGAAATTTCGGCAATAATTCCGTCGTCAATTAAAATGTCTTTTTTAACAAATTGTGAGTCAAAAAATACTGTTGCATTTTTAATTAACTGTTTCATTGTATCACCTATTATAAAAACGAATTCTTACTCCATAAAATAATAACATATTTATATGTTGTATGTCAATAAAATCAAAGCACAGTATATGTAAAAAAGTGGAGTATTTAAACTCCACTTTTTGTAAAAATTAATAGTTTTCTACTTTCATCATAAAATATGCCTTGGGGTGAGCACATACGGGACAAAGTTCGGGAGCAGCCTTACCAATGTGAACGTGTCCACAATTTGAGCAAATCCACATCATATCGCCGTCGCGTGAGAATACAAGACCGCCCTCAATATTTGCGAGAAGCTTCTTATATCTTTCTTCGTGGTCTTTTTCGATTTTTGCAACCATCTCGAAAAGTGCTGCAATATGGTCAAAACCCTCTTCTTTGGCAACTTTTGCAAATTCAGCGTACATTTCTGTCCATTCATAATTCTCGCCTGCAGCAGCATCCTTGAGGTTTTCAACAGTTGTGGGAATACCGCCGTCGTGAAGAAGTTTAAACCAGATTTTTGCGTGCTCTTTTTCATTGTTAGCTGTTTCTTCAAAAATCTGTGCTATCTGAACATAGCCGTCTTTTTTAGCCTTTGATGCGTAATATGTGTATTTGTTTCTTGCCTGTGACTCACCTGCAAAAGCAGTCATGAGATTAGCTTCAGTTTTTGAACCTTTAAGTTCCATTGAAATCACTCCTTTAAAATTTATATTATTATTCTACCATATTTTTCAAAAAATACAACAATTGTAGAAAAATTTTTTAAAATGTGTTATACTTCTTTCGAGGTGGAAAAATATGGGAAGAATAACAATTGAACCAATAGGCTATATTTACAACGATTACAAAGAAAAATTCGGTATTCCGCGACAGAGCGGATTATCGGAAAGTATGGTTTCAAGAATTATATTTGAAAAAGAATACAATGACCCTGATTTCTTTAGAGAAATTGAAGAGTTTACACACTTATGGTTAGTGTGGTACTTTTCAGATGTTGACAAAAATAGTATTACACCAACTGTAAGACCACCAAAATTAGGTGGTAATAAGCATGTTGGCGTATTTGCCAGCCGCTCACCATTCAGACCTAACAGAATAGGCTTATCTTGTGTAAAACTTATAAAAACAGACTTCAATTATAAACAGGGAAAAATATTATATGTTGGTGGTGCAGACTTAATGAACGGTACACCAATTATTGATATAAAGCCGTATTTACCATATACGGACATCAGAGCAGATGCTTCTAACGGATTTGCACTTAATGAACTCAAAGGTACTCTCGAAGTCAAATGCAGTGATGAAATTTTAAGTAGAATTCCTTTTGACATTGCTGACGGTTTATTTGAAACACTCAGACAAGACCCCCGCCCTTCATATCAGGATGACCCCGAAAGAATTTATGGTATGAGATTTGGCGATATGCAGGTAAAGTTTAAAGTTAATAATAAAGAACTTGAAATAGTTGATATTACATAAGAAAAACCGCACATTTGTGCGGTTTTTCTTATGTAATTAAAGCATTATTTTTCTATCTTTAAAATAAAATTCTCTATCGTGGTCATTGATTTCACGTAACACTTTGCAAGGATTACCGACTGCGACAACATTTGCGGGGATATCCTTTGTTACAACACTACCAGCACCAATAACTGTATTATCGCCGATTGTGACGCCGGGCAATACTATAACGCCTGCACCGAGCCAACAGTTTTTACCGATATGTATTGGCATATTGTACTGATACGCAAGCGGGCGAAGCTCCGGTAAAATTGGATGTCCTGCAGTTGCAAGCACAACATTTGGGCCGAACATTGTATAATCCCCTACATAAATATGAGTATCATCAACAAGTGTTAAGTTGAAATTCGCATAAACACCTTTGCCAAAATGCACGTGTTTTCCTGCCCAATTTGAATGGAGCGGTGGCTCAATATAGCACTCCTCACCTATTTCTGCAAACATATTTTTAAGCATTTCAGTTCGTTTTTCCAACTCAGTTGGTCTTGTCATATTGAAATCATAAAGTTTGTCAAGGAAAGTGAGTTGTTCATTGAATAAATCTTCGTCCATTGACAAATACAAATCTCCACTATGCATTTTTTCACGAATATCCATAACTTTCACCTTATTTTATACTGAAATTAACACAATCAATTATTTTCTTGAACTTGCGGTGTGTTTTTTCCCTTGGTTTAACTTTAAAATTCTCTAACGATATGTTTTCAGCGTGACGCACAAAAATTCCGTAAGCATTTATATTTCTGAAACGGTTACATTCGGGGTATTCTTTCTCTTGCTCAGGAATTTTAAAGCGTAAATCGAAATAATCTTTTCCTTCAGCATATCTTGAATCAAAATTAAAAAGTTCCACATCTTTAATTTTCTGTTTAGGAATTCCCATAATCATTACAGGTATTTCAACATTTTTAGCCTTGATATTTTTGATTGAAATATTGCTAAATTCACCCATACCGTTAAGGTCGGGCTTGTTATCTCCATTGCGATTATTTAGCCTAATAAACACGGGACAAGCCATAGAATCCATTTCAATATCAGAAATATTGATATTGCTTACCTTTGCGCCATCGCAGGATTCAATTGAAATTCCGCTAACGCCGGCGGGATAAATGTCAGTCAGATAGAATTTGCAGTTTTCAACTGTTACATCACTGATATCTAAAGATGTTTCTGTGCCGATTTTAAAAGCATTAGTACAAGATATAACCTCGCAATCGTGAATATAAATATTGCTCATACCACGCTTACAAGCAACGTCAAGATTGTTCTTGATTTTTAGTCCATCATCACCTGAAGTTTCAATACCATAACTGTTTTTAAGAACAATTCCGTCATCAGCAGTAGAAACAAAGCAATTCTTAACAATAACATTTGAAGAGCCACAAATATCAATGCCGTCACAATTTGCAACGTGACGGTTATTATTTATCACCACATTTGATATGTTAACATCATTCGAAGAATTAACATTTACCGTCCACATTGCAGAATTTTCAAGAATTAAGTTATAAAGCTTAATGTGATTGCAGTTTTTCAAAAGCATCAAATAGCCATATTTACTCTTGTGCGGAAAACGAATTCTTTTTCTGTATTCCTGACGCAAATCCCACACATCTAAAGTTTTGTTAAAAGGTTCCGTTTTCGGTGGTAAATGGGGAGCAAGTGAAAAGAAATTACCCTCACCGCAGATTTTACCCGGACCTACAATGCCAATATTTTCACAATTATTAGCATATATTAATGCGTTTTCGGTAAAATCATCAGTATTATGCGATGCTATAATTGACGAGCCGTCAGCAATATACAAAACAACATTACTTTTAAGGTAAATTGTTCCGCAAGTATAGTTGCCACCATCAACAACGACAATTCCACCACCGTTTTTATGGCAAGCTTCAATTGTTGTATTAATCATTCGTGCGTTATTTATTGAGCTGTCATCGGCCTTTGCACCGAAATCGCGAATATATTTTGCGTCGTGCAAAGGGAGTCGTAAATCAAAATTTATGTATTTTCTGTATGGAATATCTTTATAAAAATCACCCTCATAAACCTCAGAAAAGATTTCACCATCATAAATTTTGAAATCCTTTTGAAGTTTAGGAAAAAATGAACCAATATGATTTAAAAAACGTGACAAAAATATCACCTCAATCCATATATTAACATAATACAATTCAAAATTAAAGATTTATTGAGTATTTTTTAAGCACTTTTTCATATTCTATTATGAAGCAAATTTTTTGAGGTGATTTTATGTGCGGTATTGCAGGCGAAGTTTCGTTTTCTCACTCTGTAATTAAAAATAAAGACTCTTTTTTGAGGATGCAAAAAGTACTCGCTCCTCGCGGACCTGACCAGAACGGAATTTATATTAAAGACAACGCGGCTCTTGTTCATTCCCGTCTTTGCGTTATTGACATTGAAAATGGAATTCAGCCAATGACTACAAAATACGGAGGAAATGAATACACGCTTGTATACAACGGCGAATTGTATAATACCGAAGAAGTTCGCGACGAATTAAAGCAATTAGGTCATAAATTTTTGGGGCATTCTGACACAGAAGTTGTATTAAAAGCCTTTGTTGAGTGGAAAGAAAAATGTGTTGAAAAATTCAATGGTATTTTCGCATTTGCTGTTTGGGATGGAGCAGAGAAAAGGTTATTCTTTGCCCGCGACAGAATTGGCGTTAAACCGTTATTTTACACAGTAGTAAACAACTCATTTATATTTGGCTCTGAAATCAAGGCGTTACTTGCTCACCAATATGTTGAGCCACTTATAAATGAAAATTCAATTGCTGAAATTATGTTTATAGGACCAGGCAGAACTCCCGGTTGTGGTGTATTTAAAGGCATAAATGAAGTTAAACCCGCCTGCTGTGGCTATTACACAAAAAGCGGAATAAAAATAAGAAAATACTGGACGCTCAAAGACCGCGAACATAAGGATAATTTTGAACAAACAGTTGAAAAGGTGCGTTTTCTTGTTAAGGACGCAATAACAAGACAATTAGTGTCAGATGTGCCCGTTGGAACATTTCTTTCAGGTGGTCTTGATTCAAGTATAATTTCATCAATCGCAAATTCATATTTCAAAGAAAAAGGTCAACAGTTAAAAACTTTTTCTGTAACTTACGAGGATAATGACAAATACTTTAAAAAGAGCAAATTTCAACCGAACAGTGATACCGAATACATTAAAAAAATGTGTGATTACCTCAATTGTGAGCATCATTTAATCACACTTAACAATAAAGACCTTGCAAACGCGCTTTTAGATGCTGTTGATGCCCGCGATTTACCGGGAATGGCTGATGTTGACTCTTCACTATTACTCTTCTGCAAAGAAATTAAAAAGCATTGTACAGTAGCATTGTCAGGCGAATGTGCAGACGAGATTTTCGGCGGATACCCGTGGTACAGAGATAAAGAAATTAGGGCTATAAACGGTTTTCCATGGGCGCAATCAACGATGTATCGCAAATCATTTATTAAAGACGATATTCGCATACCAAACGGTGAAGATTATGTGTATTCAAGATATAAAGACACACTTATTAACACATCAAAAATCTGCGGTATTTCCCCTCTTGAAGCCAGAATGAAAGAAATGATGAAGTTAAATCTTGATTGGTTTATGCAAACACTTTTGGACCGCAAGGACAGAATGAGTATGTATAATGCACTTGAAGTGCGAGTGCCATTCTGCGACTATAGAATTGCTGAATATCTGTATTCTGTGCCGTGGGAATATAAAGACTATAAGTCATATGAAAAAGGTCTTTTAAGGCAGGCAGTAACAGGTATTTTGCCCGACGAAGTACTGTGGCGAAAAAAGAGTCCATATCCAAAAACTCATAATCCCGAATATTTAAGATTAGTTTCTAATATGCTTACGGAAATTATTGAAAATCGGTCATCACCTATTTTAACATTCATAAAAAAAGAAGAATTGCAGAAACTATTGAATACAGAAAGACATGAGCCGTGGTATGGCCAGCTTATGACCACACCGCAGACTATTGCATATTTTGTGCAAATCAACTATTGGCTCCAAAAGTATAAAATAACCATTTAATAGGTGAAAATATGAAGAAAAAAACAGATTTAAAAAAGGTAGCGCTAATTGGAACGGGATTTGTTGGTATGAGCTTTGCTTATGCACTCTTAAATAGCGGTGAATGTGACCAGCTTGTGCTTATAGACATAAACAAAGTTAAAGCACACGGTGAGGCAATGGACTTAAATCACGGTCTCCCCTTCGCAAAAAGAAATATGTTGATTTTTGACGGCGAATACTGTGATTGCTGTGATGCTGATATTGTAGTTATTGCCGCGGGTGTAAACCAAAAAGATGGCGAAGGCAGAATAGCACTTTTACACCGAAATTATGAGGTGTTCCGCTCAATTATAGACCCTGTTGTAAAAAGTGGATTTGAGGGTATTTTTCTTGTTGCAACAAATCCTGTTGATATAATGACAAAAATAACTCTTGAATTGTCAGGCTTTGACCCCTCAAGAGTTATTGGTAGCGGTACAACACTTGATACCGCGAGACTTCGATATTTACTTGGAGATTACTTCTCAATTGACCCGCGAAATGTACACGCTTATGTAATTGGTGAGCACGGTGACAGTGAAATTGTGCCTTGGTCGCAGGCATATATCACAACTAAAAGCATTTTTGATGTTATCGACCACTCAAATGGTAAATTTAAGCTTGAGGATTTAAACAACATCAGTAAAAATGTTACGGGTGCGGCGCAAGAAATTATAAGAGCAAAATCTGCCACATATTACGGAATAGGAATGGCACTTGTGCGAATTGTAAGAGCAATTTTTGGTGACGAAAAAAGTGCTTTGACTTGCTCTGTTTTATTAAAAGGACAATATGGAATAAACGGCATTTATGCAGGCTTGCCCGCAATAATAGGCAGAAATGGGGTTGAGGATATAATAGTTCTTGACCTGAAAGAAGATGAAGAAAAAGCGTTTATAAATTCTTGTAATTTCTTAAAAGAAACTGCAAAGCAAATTGGCTTTTAAAGTTAAAAGCAGAGCTTAAGCTCTGCTTTTCTTGTATAGTAAAACCACGCGTTAGACGCGTGGTTCGGGAAAGATTAATCGGTGAGGACGATATAGAAAGTAAAAACTCCAACGTATATAATAAAGGTGCGGTCTGCCAACTGCACGAATAAAAATACGAAGGAGTGAACATTCAATGGGATTGAATGACATCAATAGTTTATCACATACGAAATGGAATTGCAAATATCATATAGTATTTGCACCAAAGTATAGGAGGAAAGTATTTTACAAAGAGAAGAAAGTAGAAATAGGAAAAATATTAAGACAGTTGTGTGAATGGAAAGGCGTAAATATAATAGAAGCAGAAATATGCCCAGACCATATACATATGCTGGTAGAGATACCACCGAAATATGCAGTGTCAAGTTTCATGGGGTATCTAAAAGGAAAAAGTAGTACAATGTTGTATGAGCAATTCGGCGAACTAAAATACAAGTATCGTAACCGAGAATTTTGGTGTAAAGGATACTATGTAGATACAGTAGGAAAGAACGAAAGCCGAATTGCGGAGTATATACAAAACCAACTGAAGGAAGACCAGTTAGGAGAGCAATTAATAATAAGCGGAGTAAGTCCGTTCAAGAGTAAAAAGTAGTTGCTACACACGCAGGTGGCAGACTGACTTACGCGTTCACGCGTCGCGAAGAACAGAGGGCTATGCCCGCATAAGAAAAACCACCCGTTTGACGGGTGGTTGTTTATTATATCTTATCAAACTTTCTTATTCTTTCTCGGATTTCGTCCTTGAAAATGAAACGGTAGCCGTTATTTTCAAGAAGCTTATCATCCATCATCAAAGTGCCCAAGCCCTTGATTTTTGTGAGCCTCGGCTCTTCCATTACTTCACAGCGAATACTTGTTTCCTTCTCAATTCTTTCGGCGATATCAAAGATTAAAGCTCCGCCACCACAAAGCAATATTCCGTGGTCTGCAGCATCGGCAAGTAATTCGGGCGGAATATTCTGCATTTCTGCGTGAATATCCTGAACAAGTGCGGAAATCTGTTCATCTACAAAAGGAAAAATCTCAGTTGAAGTAATCTCAAATGAAATCGGCATTTCATCAAGGTTACTTTTGCCAGAAACCATTAATGCAGTTTCACAATCTCTTTGTTCAGCCGAAGTGATTTTGTTTTTAATTTCACGTGCAGTATGAGGACCAATGTTAATATCTCGGTCTTTTTTTAAGTGTTTAATGATGGCCTTATCAATTTCGTCACTGCCACGGCGAATGACACCGCTTGCGGCAATGCTACCCATAGAAACAACAGCGAATTCTGTAAGCTGATGTCCAATATCAAGCACCATTCTGCCACCAATTTTATCAGTAGCCACATTAGCGCCGAAAGCAGAGGCGAGAATTCCCTCAACCATACAAACTCTGCCCGCACCTGCCAACGTGACAACATCAAGAAATGTCTTTTTCTCAAGGCTCGAAATATCGGTTGAAAGTGAAATTATGACATTAGGCTTATAAATTCTGTTACCGCAAACACGTTGTAAATAGTAACGAAGCATTCGCTCTGCCATAACAAAGTCAGAAATGACACCATTACGAATTACTTTTACAACCTTGATATCGTCAACGCATCTGCCATAAACCGCATCTGCCGCCTTGCCAAAGGCTATCGGCTTGCCCGTTTCAGTTTCAACTGCAACAATTGACGGCTCATCAACCACAACGCCCTTACCCTCTGCAAAAATTTTGAGAGAAGAAGATCCGAAATCAATACCGATTTTCATTCCTTTCACAGTGTCACCTCCTAAATAAATTTACAGCTAATTATTTCTTTTTAAACTGTTGCTTCATTCGCAATTCCTTTGAAAGAATTGTTTTACGAAGTCTTATATTTGTTGGTGTAACCTCCATAAGCTCGTCATCTTTAATGAATTCCATTGATTGCTCAAGGCTTAAAGTTGTATGAGGAACCAGACGCAGAGCGTCGTCAGAGCCTGATGCACGAGTATTTGTAAGGTGCTTTGTTTTACATACATTACAAACAATATCTTCACTCTTTGCACATTCGCCCACAATCATACCCTCATAAACAGGAACACCTGGACCGATAAATAAACGACCTCTGTCCTGAGTGTTAAACAGACCATAGGCAGTGCTTTCGCCTGTTTCATGGACAACAATTGAGCCTCTTTCACGGGTTTCAATTTCACCCTTGTATTCTTCATAACCTGCGAAAAGATTGTTCATAATACCGTTGCCATTAGTATCGGTCATAAACTCTGAACGGTATCCAATAAGACCACGCGCAGGAATTTTAAACTCAAGGTGAGTTGAACCGCCATCACGAGTGCCCATATTTTCAAGTTCACCACGACGAGCACCAATTTTCATCATAACGGCACCAACATATTCTTCGGGAACTTCAACAATGAGCAATTCCATTGGCTCTAAAAGTACACCATTTTCAAATTTTGTGATTACCTTAGGGCGTGAAACCTGAAATTCATAACCCTGACGGCGCATAGTTTCAATAAGAATTGAAAGGTGCAATTCACCGCGACCAGAAACCTTAAAAGTATCAGTTGATTCTGTTTCTTCAACACGCATACTTACATTTGTTTCAACCTCTTTGAAAAGACGGTCACGAAGATTTCGAGAGGTTACAAATTTACCCTCTTTACCTGCAAATGGGCTGTCATTAACAATAAAGTTCATAGAGAGAGTTGGCTCATCAATTTTAACAAATGGAAGAGGCTCAACACAATCAGGTGAACAGATTGTTTCACCGATATTAAGGTCAGTAATACCCGAAATACAGATAATATCACCGATTGCGGCACTTTCAACCTCTACTCGCTTAAGTCCCTCAAATTGATAAAGACGAGAAATTCTGACATTTTCTTGGCTTCCGTCAGTTTTGCAAAGTGTCACCAAATCATTGCGGTTAATTCTGCCTCTTTCAACTCTACCAACACCAATTCTGCCGATGTAATCATCATAATCAAGGCTTGAAAAAAGCACTTGAAGTGGTGCATCAATGTCACCTGCAGGAGCTTCAATATTCTCGATAATAGCGTCGAAAAGTGGACGCATATCACCCTCGCGTACGTTGGGCTCAAGTGATGAATAACCGTCGCGTGCTGATGCATAGATTACAGGGAATTCAATCTGTTCGTCACTTGCACCAAGCTCAATAAATAAGTCAAGCACTTCGTCGATTACCTCAGCGGGACGAGCACCGGGGCGGTCAATTTTATTTACAACAACTACAACCTTTTTATTAAGCCCAAGTGCCTTTTTAAGAACAAATCGGGTTTGAGGCATACAACCCTCAAAGGCGTCAACAAGAAGTAAAACTCCGTCTACCATTGTTAGAATTCGCTCAACCTCACCGCCAAAGTCAGCGTGACCTGGGGTGTCAACAATATTGATTTTAATATCCTTATAATGAACAGAAGTATTTTTAGAAAGAATTGTAATTCCGCGTTCTCTTTCAAGGTCATTTGAGTCCATAACTCTGTCTTGAACAACCTCGTTACTTCTAAAAATACCGCTCTGCTTCAAAAGCTCATCAACCAATGTGGTTTTACCGTGGTCAACGTGGGCAATTATTGCTATATTTCTTACATCTTCTCTTCTTTTCAAGATTTTCACCTGCACTTTTAATTTCGACTATATATTTTACCACTATATAATCCATTCTGCAAGGATAAAATAACACTAAATTAGGCTCAATATACTTTACAAATCAGTAAAAATGGGCTAAAATTTATATAAATTATTTTGGAGTGGTATAAATTGAGCAATTCTGCAACAATTAAAGTAATTTCGTCACTTGAAAAGCTTTATCATGAGGACAAAGTGCCCGAAAATACTTTGTCTAACTTTTCTATGCTTAACAACGAGAAGAAATCTTTTCAGGTTGTTATTGAAAGTGAAAAAGATTTTAAGGGCACACTTACAATAAACACTAACATTAAAGATATTTGTAAATATTCTGTTGAACATATAAAATCTGATTTTCCGATGTTTAAGGGCTCTGATGATTATTTTAGATACAGCAAAGACGGATATTACCCCGATTTATTATTACCGGTTGAGAACGAAATCAACATTGTAAAAGGTATTAATGTATTTTGGGTTGAGGTTAATGCTGATAAAGACAATATTGGTAATAATGAGCTTATAATTTCAGTAAAAGAAAACGATATTTCTATTGCAGAAACTTCATTAAATATTGAAATTATTGACTGCAGTCTTAATTTTAATGACTTTATTTATACTTGTTGGTTCCATACTGACTGTTTAATGTCACACTACAAATTTGAAGCATTTTCAGATGAGTATTGGCGTGTTACCGAAAACTTTTTAAAAACGGCCAACGAATACGGTATGAGTTGTGTACTAACCCCAATTTTCACTCCCCCGCTTGACACTGAAAAAGGCAAAGAAAGACCAACTGTTCAGTTGGTTGATGTTACACTTAACAATGGTGTGTATTCATTTAACTTTGACAAACTCACTCAATGGATTGAAATGGCGGAAAGATGCGGAATAAAGTATTTTGAAATGGCACATTTCTTTACTCAATGGGGTGCAAATCATGCGCCAAAAATTATGGCAACCGTTGATGGTGAACACAAAAAAATATTTGGCTGGGAAACAAAAGCAGCATCAAAAGAATATAAAAAATTCTTGACAGATTTCTCTGTTGAATTCAAAAAATATCTTGAAGAACGAAACCTTAAAGACAGAGTATTAATCCACGTAAGCGACGAGCCGAATTTTTCAATGCTTCGCCCCTATTCAAAGGCATCAAAGCTGATACATAAGCTTTATAAGAGTTACAAAATTGTTGATGCATTGTCTGATGTATGGTTCTACAAATTGGGAATTGTTACAACACCAATCCCCTCAAATGACCATATTGACAAATTCATCGGCAAAACTGATGAATTGTGGACATATTACTGCAGTGCGCAGAACAAAAAAAATGTTGCCAACAGATTTTTCTGCAACGATTCAATCCGTACAAGAGTTATTGGCTATCAAATGTTCAAATTTGATGTTGTAGGTTTTTTGCATTGGGGATATAATTTCTATTATACCCGACTTTCAAAATCGGTTATAAACCCATATGAAGTTAGTGACGCGGGCAAAGAATTCCCATCAGGTGACAGTTATGTGGTTTACCCCGCTGAAGACGGCACTGCTCACCACTCAATAAGATTAAAGGTCTTTTATGATGCTTTGCAAGATATGGCGGCACTTAACACTCTTGAAAAACTTACAGATAAAAAGACCTGCCTTGACATTATTGAAGAAAACGGCAAGCATTCAATCACATTTTCAGAGTATCCTCACTCAGATGAGTGGTTACTCAATACAAGAGAAAAAATTAATTCAAAAATTAAGGAAAATATGAAATGAAAAAAGTTTTTAAAACTGTAAAAAATTTCATAAAAGAAACGGATAAAATACTTTTGTTGCTTTGTGCTTTGGCATCGGCGTTCGGTTGTGTCAGTGTATTAAGTGCAACACTTTGGACAGTTGGCGAGGGTGAAAAATTCTCTCGTGACTTTACGGTCATGGCACTTGCGGTCACAGCAGGTATCATTATGGCACTTATAATCTCGCTGATTGACTATGAGTTTATTATAAGAATGACACCTTTTATTGCATTGTTCTGTATAGGAATAATGATACTTACAATGCTCGTTGGTGTAGGCCCGCCGGAACGTCCCGATGCAAAAACATGGCTTAAAATTGGTAGTACAGGTATCTTTTTTCAGCCATCGGAGCTTGTAAAAATCGGTTTTATCATTACCTTTGGTGTTCACCTTGAAAGGCTGAAAAGCAATATTAATCATCCGCTTTCAATTATTCAGCTTGGTGTTCATGCAATCATTCCCGTTGGACTTGTTATTAAATCGGGTGATATGGGCTCGGCACTTGTATTTATGATTATTGCAGTAGCTATGCTTTTTGTAGCAGGGCTTCATTGGGGATATTTCTTAGCGGGCGGACTTTTAGTTGTTGCCGCTTTACCGCTTGCTTGGGTATTCTTGCTTGACAATATTCAAAAAGAAAGATTTTTAGCATTGGTTTATCCAGAACTTTACCCTGATGTAATTTATCAGCAACAACGCGGTATGACCGCTTTGGGTAGTGGAGGAATAACGGGACAAGGCTTGTTCCAAGGCACACTTACCCAAACACCCGATGCAATTCCCGAAGCTGAAAACGATATGATTTTTACAGTTGTGGGCGAAGAATTAGGTCTTGTAGGCTGCTTTATTGCACTGTTCTTATTAACTGCAATTGTTATTAGAATTGCAAGAACAGGCAAGCACGATAAAATAGGTAACACTAAAATAATGTGCTATGGTGTTGCGGCTATGATTGGCGGACAAGTTATTATCAATGTTGGTATGTGCTTAATGTTTTTGCCTGTTATTGGTATTACACTCCCCTTCTTCAGCGCAGGCGGTTCTTCAAACCTTTGTATTTATATTGCAATCGGTTTGATTTTGAGCTTTTACCGATATAATCAGCAAAGAGAATTAATTGACGTTAGTCAGCAAAATATTTATAATCCGTTTTCGGAGATATAAATTCAACGAAGCACCCCACGCATTGTGAGGTGCTTTTATATTAGTTATCTAATATGGATATTATTTCCTTGAACTCGGGTTTTGATTTAAACTCTTCGGTTAACGGGTAATGCTCTGTCATTACGATTTTCATAAATTTAGATAAATTATTTTCACGGTATGGCGGACCACCATTATAATATCTCATTGCTTTTTCTGAAACATCGGGATTTGCATCGAGCTCTTTTGCATATTCTGCAGCAATTTTAATATATTTTAAAGCATTCTCATCATCACCTGTTTGTTGATAAAGATGCCCCAAATGACCATAATTGTAAAGTCTGCTAATGCAATTCTTACCATAATTTCCGTCAGAAAAAATCAAGTTAATAAGCCCTTGAATATGTGTAATTATCTCAAGTCTTTTTTGAGGTTCATAATTAAAACAATAGCCAAATGCTGTATCTTGTAATAAAAATAGTAATTCTTCAAGAGCATTTCTGTGGGTTATATTATAGCCTTCAATATCAAATGCTGAATTCATCAACATCAATTCTTTTGAATCTTTCATTGATGGTAAGGTATTTATAATATCTTCTGCTTGATTAAGATATTCTTTATTAACACAATATTTTCCATCTTCATTTGGGATACATTGATATTTTATCAACAAATGAGAAATCATAATCACCTTTGAACGAATTCTTATGCTATCATCAGTACAGTGATTTTGAATTTTTTCATAAATAGATGAAATTTCTTTTGTAGTTGTTCTATACCCACCCTCTACAAAATCTTTGACCTCTTGCAAAAGCTCCATATAACGAATTAAAATGCGAAAATCATTTGGAAACTCTTTAACAGCTATTTTGAAATTTTCGTATATCAAAGATAAATCCTTTAGTTTCATATTGTCATAAAGTTCAAGATATTCGTTGATTTTTTGTTCTTTTTCTACTTCATCAACACCAATCAAATCGTCGATAGACACATTAAAGAAAGAGGCAAATACAGGTAGCATTGTTATATCGGGATATGTTTCTCCTCGTTCCCATTTACTTACTGTTTGAAATGACACCCCAAGAAATTCAGCGAGAGTTTCTTGCGTCATTCCTCTTTCTTTGCGCAGTTTTTTAAGATTTTCTCCAAAATAAATTATCATAAAATCACCTTATTAATTATTTGTCAGCACTATCATAATTTTATAATAACTTTAATTTTAAGATTTTACAATATCTTTATGCTTGAATTTGTTTCGCTTTGCAGGCGAATTATTCAATTATATATAAAAAGAGGTCGCATTTGCGACCTCTTTTTTTATCCCTTTTTAACGGCACCCATATTTGCCATAATCTTTTTTGTTCCTACCTTATCAAAGGCGATTTCCATAAGAGTATCATTACCCATTGGTTTAAGTGACACAATCATACCCTTACCGAATACGCGGTGAACAACCTCTTCGCCCACCATAAAGGTTTCGTTGGATTTCTTTGGTGCAGAGCCAAATCCTACACCAAAGCCCTTTGTAATTGGTTTTGCAGGCTGATTTTGTGCTTGTGTCATTCTGTTCTGTACGGGAGTTTTAGGTTTCACAAGTGACTGACAGCATTCTTTCGGTAATTCTTCTAAAAATCTTGAAGGACGGTTATATTTTGTTGAGCCGAAAATCATTCTTGAACGTGTATTAAGAAGATAGAGCTTCTGCTTTGCGCGAGTAATACCAACATAAGCAAGTCTGCGTTCTTCTTCAATTTCGGTTGGGTCGTAAATTGACTGCATACCGGGGAAAACTCCCTCTTCAAGTCCGGGAATAAACACAACAGGAAATTCAAGACCTTTTGATGCGTGAAGTGTCATAAGCACTACTGTATCTGCCTCTGCGTTGTAGTTGTCAATATCAGTAAGCAATGCAACTTCTTCAAGGAAATCAGAAAGCTCAGCCTCGGGATTTTCTTCTTTAAATCTGATAAGGTTAGAATTTAGCTCGTCTAAGTTCTGTAATCTTTCTTCGCCTTTTTCTTTATCAGCGGCAGTCATTGCTCTGTAGCCTGTTTCGTCAAGCAAAGAAATGAATACTGATGATGGTGACTCGCGTGTAAGAAGCTCTGAAAACCCTTCAATCATTTGAGTGAACTCCATCAGCTTTTGTGCACTACGTTTGAGTTTTTCATACTCGTCGGCAGTTTTAAAAACTTCGAATAGGCTTATACCCAAAGCATCTGCAATTTCTTTTGCAGTTGCGATTGTTGTGTCACCAATTCCCCTTTTAGGAACATTGATAATTCTTTCAAGACGATTACTGTCTTTGTGATTAGCAATAACTGACAAATATGCCAAAGCGTCTTTAATTTCCATACGGTCATAGAATTTGTGACCGCCAATAATTCTGTATGGAATACCGCTTCGCACCAATGCGCGTTCCACAGAGTTTGACATTGAGTTCATTCTGTAAAGCACTGCAAAATCACTGAATTTACCTGTTGAACCCATTTGTTTCATAATTTCGTCAGCGATAAATTTACCCTCTGCGTATTCATCATCAAGAGTGTTGAGTATTATCTTATCGCCCTCACCGTTGGATGTCCAAAGATTTTTACCCTTACGGTTTTCATTGTTTGAAATAACAGCATTTGCGCCGTCAAGAATATTCTGTGTCGAACGATAATTCTGTTCAAGACGAATAACCTGTGCATTCTTGAAATTCTTTTCAAAGCTTAAAATATTCTCAATTGTAGCACCACGGAATTTGTAAATACTTTGGTCATCATCACCAACTACACAAATATTGTTATAGCCCTCAGACAAGAGTTTTGTAAGCATAAACTGAGCATGGTTTGTATCCTGATACTCGTCAACAAGAACATATTTAAACTTATTCTGATAAAATTCTCGTACATCGTCATTTTCCTGTAAAAGCTTTACTGTATAGAAAATGATGTCGTCAAAGTCCATTGCATCGGCATTTTTCAAAAGTCGCTGATATTTTTGATAACACTCGCCGATTTGTTTTTCGCGATAATTGCCACTGCCCAAACTCAAAAACTCTTCGGGTGAAACAAGCATATCTTTAGCTCGACTGATTTCTGCAAGAATTGATTTGTTAGGTAAGAATTTATCGTCGATATTAAGAAGTCGCTGACAATCCTTCATAACGCGTTTACTGTCGTCGGTATCGTAGATAGTGAAATGCTTTGAAAAACCTAATAATTCGGCGTTTCTGCGCAAAATACGTACGCATATTGAGTGGAATGTACCCGCCCAGATGTCATTTGCCTCTTCACCGATGCGAAGAACTAATCTTTCTTTTAATTCGTTAGCCGCTTTGTTTGTAAATGTGAACGCAAGTATTTCCCAAGGCTTCGGTGCATCAACAGAAAGCACATACTTAATCTGCTCATAAACCGAAGTTTCGCCATTATAATACTTATCAAGTAAATCAGCAGTATTGTCATATGTACGGCAATCGATTTCGTTAGAGCCGTATGCTCTGCCATATTTCATAAGATTTGCGATACGATTTACAAGTACAGTTGTTTTACCACTACCCGCACCTGCAAGAATTAAAAGCGGCCCGTCGACTGATAAGACCGCTTTTAACTGCATATCGTTCATTCTGTTGAATTCTTTTTTAATAATTTTATCTCTTAACTCACAGATTTGTGAATGCATTTTATTTTTCTCCTATTTAAATAAATTACCACCATTACAGTCTATCGCAACAATCAGCGGAAAATCTTTGATTTCAAGTTTTTTGATAGATTCACAACCCAAATCATCAAATGCGATTACTTCAGCACTTGTTATACATTTTGAAGCGAGAGCACCTGCACCACCAATAGCACAAAAATAAACTGCTTTGTTTCGATTTATCGCTTCACATACTTCATTTGAACGCGGTCCTTTTCCAATCATTGCAACAAGTCCCAAATCAAGAAATTCGGGTGTGAATTTATCCATTCGGCTTGAGGTTGTAGGACCGCAACTACCAATTGAAAGACCTTCGGGAGTTGGTGTTGGCCCCGCATAGTAAATAACCGCATTTTTTAAATCAAAAGGTAACTGCTCGCTACAATCAATCAATGCTTTAATTCTTTTATGTGCGGCGTCGCGGGCGGTGTAAACCGTTCCCGAAAGTAAAACTCTATCACCCGCATTTAATTTTTCAGCAAATTCAGCAATTTCAAATGTGTGCAAATAATATTGCGACATAATTAACCTTCTTTAACGTCAGAATTAAAATCTTCTGTATGTTCAGAATATGAAATTACAGTAAAATTATTCTCGTCTGAAAAATCATTATCATATTCAAAGTTGTGAGCTTCAATACCTGTTAAATCAGTATGAAGATTGAGAAGTGAAGATGCAGAAGAATTAAGCTTTGTGCCAAGTGCATATACATCTTTATGAAGCTGTTCAAGTGAAGAATTGAATTTTCTTGAAATTGCGTCAACATCCTTTAAAAGCTGTTCAATCTCATTAGCTTGATTTTTAACGTCCTGCGAAGCGATTGCACCGATGTCTTTAGCCTTTGCCTTTGCATTATCAACAAGGTCATCAGTATAACGACGTGCGTCAATATATGCCGCGCCAATTTGCTTTTCAGCACGACGAAGTTTTTCACTCTTTTCGTCATATTCAGCAATCTTCTCGCTAAACTGCTGATTTTCTTTGAGAGCAAGTTCAAGCTTAACCGCTAATTCGTTAGCCTCTTTTTCTTTTTCGGCAAGCCTGTCATTTACTGCTGATAAATTATCAAGCTTAATTTCAAGCTCATCAATTTTACGCTTTAATTCAAGTGCTTCTTCACGCTTAGTGTCAAGCATAGACTTAATATCAGCAGTTTCCGTCTGCAACTGTTCAACATAATTGAGAACATCAGATTTTTTAAACCCACCAAACAATGTAGTTTTCATAATTGTGAATTCTTTACTCATAACAAATTCCTCTTATGTAAAAATATAATTTATTTTAACAGATTTTTTGTAATAAAACAACAGTTATTCAAAAAATTATCGATTATGATAAAAAATAATAGACATTTGAAAAAATTAGTTGTAAAATAAATATATAGGAGGAGTTTTTATGAAAAAGAATACTAAAAAAGCACTTAAAACTGCGGGAATTGTCGGAGCAACAGCCGCCGCAACTTATTTTTTAATCGGTAATTTCTTTTATTATGTAACTCTGACCAAAAGCGGACTTAAAAATCCCTTTGTAGCCAAGGTTGCAAGCGGTACTAAAGAAAAAGACGAAGAGTCACTTCGCCTTGATGCCATTAAAGAGCAAGGTAAAGATTGGTTTGACAACACAAATAAAGAAAAACTTGTTATCAAATCAACAAATGCAAATAAGAATTTGCACGCAGACTTCATTTTCCCTGAAAAAGAAAGTGATATTTTTGTAATAATTATTCACGGTTACACTTCTGAACCTCGCGGAATGGGAATGTATGCTCAGAAATACCACGAATTAGGCTACAATGTTCTTATGCCAAGCCTTAACGGACACGCAGACAGTGAAGCGAGCACGGTTACAATGGGTTGGAAAGACAGACTTGACATTGTTGATTGGGTTAATTTTATTGCAGAGAATTAC
The DNA here is from genome assembly GCA_937916195.1 of uncultured Clostridia bacterium. GTDB lineage: Bacteria > Bacillota > Clostridia > Oscillospirales > Acutalibacteraceae > Fimenecus. The sequence goes on along the minus strand of CALFTO010000014.1, from coordinate 8,517 downwards.
CCTGAAAGCAAAATTATACTTCACGGCGAATCAATGGGTGCTGCAACAACCATGATGACTACGGGTGAAGATTTACCCGATAATGTTAAGGTGGCAGTTGCAGATTGCGGCTACACATCCGTTTGGGATATTTTCAGCAATAAGATTAAAAACAACTTTAAAATGCACGAATTCCCAACTCTTTACAGCGCAAATGTTGTTAATAAAATTTATTCGGGATTTGATTTTAAAGAGGCTTCTGCAATTGAACAGTTAAAGAAATCAAAAACACCAACAATTTTCATACACGGCGATAAGGATACTTTTGTTCCGTATGAAATGCTTGACAGAGTTTATGACGCCTGTGCAAGTGAAAAAGAAAAAATCACTATCCCCGACTCACCTCACGCAAGAAATGCTTGTGTTGACCCTGAGCTTTATTGGAATTCGGTTATTGAATTTATAAACAAGTACATATAAGAGCAAACCCCAACCGTTTGGTTGGGGTTAGTTTTTACAATTTATCAATTTCGCCACTCTTGAATTTAAATATTCTTAACGCGTCAGCAAGCTCAACTTTTCCGTTTTTATCTGTGTCTGCCGCTTTAAGTTGGGTATCTGAAAGCTTAATTTCACCAGATTTATACTTAAAAATCATAAGTGCATCAGCAATAGTAACTGCATTATCAGCATCAATATCACCTAAAGTATAATTAGTACTGCTTGATACCGTTACTTTGCATGTGGCAGTAAAAGCACCAACCTTTGCAGTAATTGTTGCAGTACCCACGCCTATTGCGGTAATTGTTCCGTTTGAAACAGTTGCAACAGATTTGTCAGAAGACGACCAAGTTACAGTTTTACTGTCTGTGGTATTTGAGGGGTTATATGTTACTGTAAGCTTTTTGCTATCCCCCGTAAACATTGAAGCGGAAGAAGCACTTAAAGAAATACCTTTGAGAGGAACAATATTATCAGCATTTCTTATTATATTGATTGTATAAGTACGCTTGTTGCCGTTCTCTGCAGTTACAACGATATCAACAACATTACTGCCCGCTTTTAACTCTACTTTACCTGTACCGCTAATATTTGCCTTTGAATTAACAGGTGTTGCCGAAATGTTTACCGAAGAAACAGATGATGGTACTTCTATTGTATATCCACTTGTTTTACCGGCATCAAAGCCGAAAGAATAGTTATCAACCTTTAAAGTTGAAAGCCAGTTGTTTGGACTGTAGTTATTTTTCTCGGGTAATTTACAGGCTTCAGCAGGCATATTTCTGTAATAAGGAATTAAAAATGTAAAACTATTATCAAGAATTCCCAAATCATAATAAGTATTTCTAATGGAAATTGATTCGGAATACGGTGCAGATATGTTTGCCATATACTGATGCCACCACACTTGATTTACAACATTAAACTTTTGATAATATAAAGTATCCTGCTTTTCGTTTATGTATCCGTTGCCAATCCACTTTGCACCGCCGACAATTGCTTTATATTGTGAATTCCACGGCAACATATATTTAGTTTTATTAGCATCGGATGAAGTTGTACCTGTTGCATATTTCAAACCGTTTGCGATTGGGTCACTACCTGCAGAAGCACCTATATTATAAAAATTATAATATCCTGAGTAATCAGTGCCATCTTTTGCTTTATATTTACCACTTGTCGAGCCACTACCGTTTTTACCAACTTCTTGAACAGTTCTTGATGCAAGATGATAAGGGCTTACATTTGCTTTAATGCCTGCGTCAATATAAGCCTGTGCATAAGATACATCTTTATTTTCAGTATTCTTAATATTGACACCATCCATAAAAGAGCCTTTTAAAATCTTCTGAACACCATCAATTGTCTGAGTTTTACTGTCGTAAGAAAGAGCCTCAAACATAAACACGTTTTCTTCATTCAAGAAGTTTCGCGGGTCCATATAATATGCGATTGTCTGGGTATTTGCCTGATACCAACCTGTTTCATTATCGGGATTTAGCCATTTGTCTTCTCGCCAATTATATGCACCCGACTGTGTTGAGCGATAAGAATGTGGGAATGAAGAATGAATTACGCTTCTGCCCAATGCACCTTCCGCTGTTTCTTTAAATAAATCCTCCCATTCAATCTTTGTATCATAAAAAACAAAATTCCAATTTGGATGCAAGCTTAAAAGATTTTCAATGTATTCTTTATAAATTTCGGGCACACCCTCAGGCATTTCATAATCATCAGTAGTTGTTTTAATTTCAACAAATCCTGAATATACGTAACCTTTATAGGTTGCACCATTATATTTAAACTCGATATAATACCATGTTTTATAATTCGAGTCGCCATCACTGTCAACCTTTTCTAAAACTGTAACTGTATCACCCGAATTAAGATTTACAACAACACCATTGACCGTAAGTTTATTAGTGCTGACAGTAGTTGTCGGGCTTGTTCTAACACGAATACTGTCATAAATTACTGTACCTGTCTGTGTTGCAGCACTAACGGCAAAATAAGAAGCAAATGAAAATAATATAGAAACACACAAAACTATAGAAATTATGCTTTTAAAAACTCTGTTCTGCATTATTTTCACTTCCTTCGTCAATATTCAATTTTATTTTACCAAAAAACAGTATAATCGTCAAGTTACATAATCTTTCCAAATGGTATCTATTGCATAAATTATATTTTCTTTTTCAGCTTTTAAAGTTTCGCTTGAATATTTGTAAAGATATGAAGCTGAAAAATACGACCAACCATACGCATTAGAATTATAAATTGTGTTTATCTGATTGGCAATTATATTAGTATTTTCAAGCCATTCATTACTGCCTGATTTTGCATATATATCTTCTTTTCCTGCTTTATAGACTGCAAGACCAATTACTATTTTCGAGTTTTCGCTTTGTAAATTCATCCATTTATTTAATAATTCATTAAATGGCATTGTTAAGTGTTCAAAGCCATAATATAATTGCGGAATTATAATATCGGCATAGCCCTTATTTTGCGTCCACAATGTAACATCAGCATAATAATTATCATAATTCTTTTCAATATCTGCCGACGGACTTATGGAAACCATAATATCATCATTATAGCTTTTAACAAGTGAATATATTGAAGAAATTAGCGTATTAACAGCATTTCTTCTGAAATCAGCAAGTTTAAATGTTCCGCCACTATTCAAATAATTATTATAAATGTTTTTATCAATTTCTTCCGTTGTAGTTGGATAAAAATAATCATCAATATGTATTCCGTTTACTTCATAATTTTCAAGAATTTCACGAATTCCGTTTAATACATAGTTTTGTACGTCGGGATAAGCAGGATTGTAATATATTGAATTATCGGTAACAATTATTCTTTCATCATTACCATTTTCGTCAAGAAGCTTTCTCGCATAAGATGTTTTAGGAATTTTATCTATTTGAATATCGTTTCTAATTCTATAAGGATTAAGCCACGCGTGTACAGAAACATTAAATTCTTTTGCAGCTTTTATAAAATGATGTAAAATGTCAAATTTTAAATTACCGTCATTGTCTTTGCAATAATCACTTACGCAAAAAATTGAAGATTTATAAAAGCAATCATCAAATGCCCTCACGTGCAAGAAGATGTTATTTACTTTATATTTTTTTATTTCAGTAAATATTTCATTAATATGCTCCTTTAACTCCACTTCACTATTGCAGTTTTTACATAAATCTTTTATCTCATTGTAAGTAAACCAAACGCCAACAAACTTTTGATTTTTTTCAGTCTTGTCCTCTTTTGTTTCAACAGTAAATGTGCAGGAAGAAAATAATATAATAACCGCCAATAATACTAAAATAAACTTTTTCAAAAAATTTCCACCTTTTTTCTAAAAAAATACTTGACATTGAAAAATGTTATGCTATAATAATAACAGTAATCGTTACTGTTAAGGAGGCGCAGGGAATGGCACTTGAAAGAAAAAGCAAGCAAAGAGATGCTATCGTGGCAGAGCTTAAATCGCGCTATGACCACCCCACTGCTATGGAACTTTACTTGTGTGTTAGAGAAAAAATACCGAATTTAAGTCTTGGTACTCTTTATAGAAATCTTTCACAGCTTGAACAATGCGGTCAGATAATTAAAATTCCTGATGGTACTCAGGACCGTTTTGATGGTAACCCTGCCCCCCACGCACATTTTAAATGTAATTATTGCGGTAAAGTATATGATGTAATGACATTTAAAAATTACAGTTATGATTGCGAAGATGAAAATATTGGTCAAATTTGCGGTTACAGTTTAATGCTTTTCGGTATATGCAAAGGCTGCGACGAATACCGTTTAAATAATTAAAAATTAAATTTTGGAGGAAATTTACTATGAAAAAATTTGTATGTTCAGTTTGCGGTTATGTTCACGAGGGAGATTCTGCTCCTGAAAGATGTCCACAGTGCAAGGTTCCTGCTGACAAGTTCAATGAAATCAAAGAAGATGAAAGAACTTGGGCTGCAGAACACGTTGTAGGTGTAGCAAAGGGTGTTCGTGAAGACATCATTATGGACCTTCGCGCTAACTTTGAAGGTGAATGCTCTGAGGTTGGTATGTATCTTGCAATGGCAAGAGTTGCTCACCGCGAGGGTTATCCTGAAATTGGTCTTTATTGGGAAAAGGCTGCTTATGAAGAAGCAGAACACGCTGCAAAGTTTGCAGAGCTTCTCGGTGAAGTTGTAACAGACAGCACAAAGAAAAATCTTGAAATGAGAGTAGACGCAGAAAACGGCGCAACAGCAGGTAAATTTGACCTTGCAAAGCGTGCAAAAGAACTCGGTCTTGATGCTATTCACGATACAGTACATGAAATGGCTCGTGACGAGGCAAGACATGGTAAGGCATTTGAAGGTCTTCTCGCAAGATATTTTGGCTAATTAATACTTAATAAATTTAGGAGCAGATTTACAGTCTGCTCCTTTTTTATAAAAATTTAAAGCGGGTACTCCCCGCTTTTTTCATACATCAATTTTCTTTTTTAATGCCAAACATCAATCTTAAAATGCCACCTAAAATCTTTGGACTTTTTACCACTACAAGCTTCATAAAAACTCCTCCTTATGATTTACAGAGAGCAGCACCGCAAATTACCAAAGAACTTGCAAGCAAAACAATTATTATTTTTTCGGGAAGAACCAAAGACATTAAAAGACCTAACCCCAAGGCCATAAAAATTATTCCTTTAGAGCTGCCTCGTCTTCTTCCCATAACAATACCCCCTGCTGATATATTTACTACATTATACGCAAGGGGTATTTTTTTGTTACATTTTGGTTTCTATAATTATCAAAGTACCTGACCTTACAGAAATTTCGCCGAAATCTTCAATTATGTCATTACTTGTACCCAAAGCACCGTCAAACGGGTCAAGTGTATAGTCCCATAAAGGATAATGAAAACCTTTTTCAGTAACGCCGAAAGCTCTGCCACCATAAGCGAAAACTGAAATCTGTTGATTTTCTTTACGCTCAATTTTTATTGAATTATTAGTTATACTTCTGAAAATATGCTTGTCATCAATAATTTCAAAACATATATTTAATTTTGAAGCATTTGCCATAAGTGAGATATTAGCAAAAGTATGTTCGAAACGCCCGCCCGTTCCGCCAAACAGAACGAAAGATTTAAAGCCCAGCTTTATGCCCTCATTATATGCAGCCACACAGTCTGTAACATCTTTTTCGACAGGCAGTGTAATTTTATTAACATTTTGAGGAACAACTGAAATTGAGTCAAAATCGCCGATAAGCAAATCGGGATTAACTTCTACCGAAACGGCATAATCATATCCGCTATCTGCACATATTATATAATCATTATCAAGGTTAATATGCTCTTTTAAAAAATCAGCCGAGCAATCTCCACCACCGATTATGACACAACGTGTTTTTAAAGTTCCCATTCTTTAATTTCCTTTGCCTGATTGTACATAGAAATATAGTCATTATGGCGAATTTTACTTATTTCACCATTTTTTACTGCCTTACAGATTGAACAACCTTTATCATTAACATGTGCACAAGTTGTGAATTGGCAAGTTCCAAGATAGTCTCTGAATTCTCTAAAACAATACGGTAATTCATCTTTTTTGATAACACCATTTTTCTCAAATTCAAATGAAGAAAAACCGGGAGTATCAATAATGTAGCCACCGCAAACATTAAAAAGTTGTGCCTGACGGGTTGTGTGTCGACCTCTACCCAATTTGTCACTTATTTCACCCGTAGCAAGCTGAAGTGTGGGCTCAAGGCGATTCAAAAGTGTAGTTTTACCGACACCCGAATTACCTGTAAAAGCATTAATTTTGCCTTTCATTATTTCTCTGACTTCATTAATTGAATTTTCTGAATTAAGTGAAATAACTGGAATTCCTGTTTTTTCATAAACATCAAAAATCTCTTTTTCTGATGCTAAATCTGTTTTTGAAATCACAATCACAGGTTCAATATTTTTATGCTCTGCAATTGCAATGAGCTTATCAATTACAAGAAAATTCGGTCGTGGCTCGATTGTTGCAACGACAATTATCAAATTATCAATATTTGATACGGGCGGTCTGTTAAGAAAGTTTTTACGGTCATAAATCAAATCAATTGTATTCTCTGCGTTTTCGTTTACAGTAATATCAACTGTATCACCCACAAGTGGAGTTATACGCTTTTTACGAAAAATTCCTCTTGCTTTACATTCATAAGTCGCATTGGCGACTTCAACATAATAGAAGCCGCCAATACCTTTGGTAATTATACCTTTTAATTTATCCATATTATTCTTCACTTGGTCCCAAGCTTACAGTTATAACAATTTCCGTACTTGTTGAGATTTTTGTTGTACCGTCAGATGTAGGAGATTGAGCAATAACCTCACCTGCAGGCTTTTCATTTACCTCTTCAACAACCTTAACTTTTGTAAATCCTGCATTATTCAAATCGTCAAGAGCAACATCTTTCATACTACCAACAACATTTGGTAAAACTTCTGTATTATCAAATGCAACATTTTCAACTTCACTTAATACTGCGGGAACTTTAGTAAAATCAACCTTACCCTGTTGAACAAGAATATCATCAACCATTACCTTATAGCTGCCGTCTGCGCCCTTACCTGTCAAAGTGTAAGTCTTTGTTGCACCATCAAGATAGAGTTCTTTTGATTCATAGAAAAGCTCGTTATTAAGATAAATCTTTAAAATACCGCTCTTGTTTACTGCAGGCAATGTAACGGTAATGTCAACAGAAGATTCACTTGGAACACCATTACTTACTGTAAAGTCGATTTTTGAACCAACCGGAACTTTGGTGTCCTTTTCAATGCTCTGTTCAACAACCACACCCTTTTCAAGATTGCTATCGACCTCAGTTACTGTGCCAACTTCAAGGTCAGAAGCTTTAAGAAGCTGTTCTGCAACTTCTCTGCTACAACCTTCAATTTCGGGAACTTTTGTTGTTTCCTGCTTATCAGTAGCGATATAAACAACTACTTCAGAGCCTGTTCTTACCGCGGAACCAACTTCAGGTGATGTTTTAATTACAAGACCTGCGGCAATTGTTTCGGAATATTCAGGCATAATTGTGGGAATAAGACCTCGTGACATAAGGTAACTCTTTGCCTGCTCTTCATTCATACTGAGAATGGAAGAATCAATAACAACACTGTCCTTCTGAACAATTGTCAATGTGATTTCTGTACCCTTTTTAACCTTTTCACTTGCCGAAGGATTCTGGTCTGTAACCGTACCATTATCAAGAGTTGAGCTTTCAGTAAACTCAAGTTTGAAAGTAAAGTTATCTGTATAATCAGTATTTTCTTCAATCTGGTCATAATAGTTGAGATTGATGAAATTCGGAACTTCAACTTTTTGGTTTTTGAGACCTAACATTACTGCAACAATAATAAGTACAAGCGCAACAAAACCGGCAATTGCGCCCATCATAATTGCTGTTGTCTTATTAATTGCTTTCTTTTCATTATCAACCTGCTGTTCCTCAGCCACATTCTGAACTCTTGTTGCAGGTGCACCTGTTCTTACATACTTTGTAGGCTCCTGGTCAACAAAATACGTGTAGTTGAATTTAACTGCAGGATTACGCTTGAATTCGTTTATATCCATAAGCATTTCTGCAGCAGAACGGTATCTGTCGTTAGGGTTTTTCTGCATTGCACGAATTGTAATCTGCTCAAGTCCTAATGGCAATGTTGGTACAATTTCTCTTGGACGCTTCGGATCCTGCTGAAGCTGCATAATTGCAACAGAAACTGCACTGTCTGACTGGAAAGGAAGCTGACCTGTAAGCATTTCATACATTACAACGCCTACTGAATAAATATCTGCTTTATCGTCAGTCATTTCACCACGAGCCTGCTCGGGACTGATATAATGAACAGAACCGATTGCATTTTCAGATGTTGTTTTGGAATCCATTCTGCTAAATCTTGCAATACCAAAGTCGGTAACCTTAATTGTACCATCCTGCAAGAGCATAATATTCTGTGGCTTAATATCCT
>CALFTO010000013.1 GCA_937916195.1 uncultured Clostridia bacterium | reverse complement strand
GCTTTTGTAAGCATTTCTTTTGCATTTACTAATGGCATAATTTAATACACTCCTAAAAAAAATTTCCACCGATATTATATATCACCACTTCTTAAATGTCAACAAATTAACAAAATTAAGGCAACTGAATAGTATAAAAAGAGGTGGTATTATGAAAAAGTATTTTTCGAGCATTCTTTGCAGTAAAGGCTACTGCTGTGCATACAATACAATTTACAAAAAAGACCCGTCGGCAAGAGTATTTATAATAAATGGCGGTGATGATTTTGAACGAGCAATATTTTTTGAGCGTCTTATAAAAAGTCTCCGCGGATATAATATTACACTTTTCAACCCCTTTTATGACGAAACAACGGACGGAATTTACATAGAAAACACAAATACATACATATTATCTGACGGTGGCTACAACAGAATTTCACCCGTTTTACCTGAAATATGGGAAAAATATATTTCTGTAGTTGGTGAAAAGACTTATCCTCTTGATTTGCGCCGTGAAATCTTGATTTTAAAGGCAAAAGAGAATAATCATTATAAAAAGGCTTGCGAAGTATTAAAAAACGCCTCACTGATACGCGAAAAAATTCACAGCGAGGTGTCTATGTTTTTAAATGATGACAAATTAATCAATTACATTAACCGATTTTGTTCACGGTATCTTCGCGAGGCAAAAAGCACGGGCAACGGCAAGGTAAGGCTTTTGAGTTCGTTTACGCCCCTCGGACTTCACACTCATTATGACACACTTTTTGAACACACCGAAAAAACCGTCGAATTCAATGACAAATCGGGATTTGTGGGCTCGGTATTTTTAGGTGTATTAAAAGATTACGCTTTGAGAGAGAGAATTCCTGTAATTATGAGCCCTGCGTATTTTTCGGGGGATATTCCGCAAATTTTGATTTTCCCCACCATTGAATTAAGTGTAATTGTAACCGACGAAATACGCAAACTCCCCTTTGAGCCCGCAGAAAGAGTTACTGCCACAAGGTTTTTAAGCGACGAGAATCTTCTTTTAAGCGAAAAATTAGATGCGTTGATTTCAGTTGAGAACAAATTGTTTGAAAACGCAGTTTTATCGGTTTATGAGGGACGCGATTGCAGATTTAAGTACAATGATTTGGTGAAAGGGTATTCAAACGGTGATATAGCGAAAGAAAGTGCGGATAAATTCACAGAAAAACTGATTATATGAAAATGCTCCCTCTGACGAGGGAGCTGTCGAGCGTTAGTGAGACTGAGGGAGAGATTTTTGTAGTGACAGACATCCTTGTCTGTCCGTAATAAGACGTAGTATTTTTCTCTCCCTCCGTCTTTTGCTTCGCAAAATCCACCTCCCTCATCAGAGGGAGGAAATGTCCTGATTAAGTTTTAAAATAAAAATACCTCCCAAAAATTTGGGAGGCAATCTTTAATTAGTCATTTGTGTAGGGCATAAGAGCAATCTGACGAGCTCTCTTGATAGCTGTTGTAAGCTCTCTCTGGTGATATGCACAAGTACCTGTTACACGACGGGGAAGAATCTTTGCTCTGTCTGATGTGTAACGGCGAAGCTTTGCTGTATCTTTGTAGTCGATTGTTTCAACCTTTTCTACACAGAATGCGCAAACTTTTTTGCGACCTTTTCTGTTAGGTCTTGCATTCTTATCGTATGCCATTATAGTTTCCTCCTATTAGGTAACCGCTGATTGAATCGTATTGCGATTATCAGCGAGATAGTTTTTTGTCAGAACCGTCAAAAAACGCAGGCAATACTTTGTGTATTAACGAGTATTTTGGACGAGTTATGACGGAAAAGTAACCGTTGAGAATCGCGATTGCGATTCATTCAGTGGTTACTGTTAGAATGGGAGTCCCTCGTCATCATCTGCACCGAAAGGAAATCCCTGGTTGTCATCGGGTAAAACTGAAAAGCTGCCTGCGTTAGCGCTCTGGTAAGAAACAGCGGGTGCTGAATCTTGTCTCTGTGCGCCAAATGTGCTGCCGCTTTCGTTTTTGCTGCCGCAGAATGAAACATTATCTGCAACAATTTCAACTGCTGTGCGCTTGTTGCCGTTTTTGTCTTCATAGTTGCGTGTCTGGATTGAGCCCTGAACTGCAATCATCTGTCCCTTTTTGAAATAGCGGGAAACAAAATCTGCAGTACCGCGCCATGCAACAACGTTGATGAAATCTGTTTGTCTTTCATCACCGCTCTTGTAGTTACGGTCAACAGCTACTGTGAAGCTTGTTACGGAAAGGCCTGTCTGAGTTGTGCGAAGCTCGGGGTCGGCAGTAAGTCTGCCCATAATAATTGCTGTATTCAACATTTTCTTTTCCTCCGAATTACTTCTTAACGATTAATGTGCGAAGAACACCGTCAGTGATTTTCGCAACACGGTCAAGCTCTGCGGGGAACTCGGGGTTTGCCTCGTAGTTATAGAGAACATAATAACCCTCTGCCTCGTAGTTGATAAGGTATGCGAGCTTTCTCTTGCCCCACTCATCAACGCTTTCAAGAGTGCCGTTTGACTCAACAAGAGCCTTGAACTTTTCTACAAGCTCTTTTGCAGCTTCTTCACCCTTCTTGAGTGAGAAAACCATAATTGTCTCGTATTTTGACATTCTTTTACACCTCCTTATGGACTTTGCCCCTCACCTCTCGTGAGAGGAAGGATATGGATTCAATAAAATTATCCATAGCAAATATGAATTTTAACAAAAAAAGACTTGAATGTCAAGCCTTTTTCTTTAAATCTTTTAATTTGGGTAATTCTCGCTTTTTGCGAATGTAGATTTTTTCTTGATATTCGCCGTCGTCACATTTTTCTACCACAACCATAAAGAGCGTTACGAGCATCAAATAAGGCAGTGGGCAGAAAATACCAGGATTTACAAGCGACATCATTTCAAGGCTTATATATGACAAGAAAATTGTCATATTAAAAAGTGTAGCCTTTTTCCAGATGAGAATATTTCTCTTCATAAACTGATAGCCGAATGCGATAATTCCCACAATACCAAAGCTTGCGGCAATCTGAATTGGCTCGCAGTGATACCAACAAAGTGAGCCCTTGACATTATCGAAAATATCACGGTTACCCATATAGCCAAGTCCTGTGCCAAATATTGGGTGATTTAAGAAATCGTCAATTCCGCGGGCATAATGGGCAACGCGGGTTTCTGTATTTTCGCCCATAAGCACACCATTGAGTGCTCTGAAAATACGGTCAATTGTATAGCCGAGGAATTCGGTAATCTGCGGTGCGAAAATGAGAAAACCGCAAAGAATACAAATACAGATAATTATATATGCAAGTCTGCGACGCTTATCGTAAAGCACGAACATAACAATGCACATTAAAAGCTCAATTGCACCGAAAATCATACCGCCACGTGAACCTGTGAGAAGCATTGCGCCGAAGAAAATGAAGCCGAATACGGATGCGTAAGACTTCTTATTTGCCATTAAAAAGGCAAAAGGCATTGTAATCATAAGAATTGTTGAAAGATTATTTCGCCACTGAACATAAATAGTTCTGCCTAAATCAAGCACCTTATTTATATTGATTGCATAGTGCACAATAATCATAAACGAGGCGAAAAGCCCAACAACCACCATTATTTGAGTAAGCTTATCAATCAGCGAATAATCTTTACGCACGTCAATATGAGCATAAAAATAGCAGTAAATAAGCACCATACCAAAGCCCATACCGAGCATATGATAAATCGACGAGCCACCGAAATATTCCTCAGGTGAAATAAAACCGATACCGCCAAGCATTATTGCAAACGACACAAAAAGCATGGGCTTAAACTGTGTGCCCTTGGCTGAAAGCCTTTTACGATAAGCAATTATATGGAAAAGCAGTATAAACACCAACGGAACTGCAAACCATATAAGCCCCATAAATGTTTCAAGAGAGTCGTAGCACCTTATGGCAATAAGGTATGTGAACATTACGGGGATAAGCCAACCCATAACGTCGCGCACAATAAGCACGCAAAAGCCTGTGATATATGCCATAAAGATTGTGCCGTAGATTTCAATTTGTGCCTTGGGGAAAAATGAACTTAACGCAGCAATAACCCCTGCAACAACAAAAAGAATAGCCATCCATTTTTCACTTACAAGAAAGGCTCTCATTTTTTCTATTCTGTTTAAGGATTTTTCTGACTTGAAAATATACTCCATTACGCAAATCCCCACAATAACTCATAATAAATATATTTTATTATATAGGAAAACCGTTTTCTTTCAACAGTTGTTACAAAACCTTAATAATTATTACAAAAATCTTACAGAATTTTTTAAAGATGTTTTATGGTGAAATTCATAGAATGTTCAAGTTTTGTCTATTGTTTTGTGATATTTCTGTGTTATAGTTTAGTCAGTGGTTCACGGGTAGGCAACACCAAAACTACACGATGAATCAAAACCCTTTCATTTTCATTCTCCTTTTTAAACAGCCGTCCCCCAACGGCAAAAAGAACCTCTCACGTTAAAGTGAGAGGTTCTTTTTTTACTGTTCAAAACTTCCTGTATACAACTGATAATATTTTCCTTTTTGCTCAATTAAATCGTCGTGGTCACCGCGTTCGATAATCTTTCCGTGCTCAAGCACCATAATTGCTTTTGCATTGCGGACGGTTGAAAGTCTGTGAGCAATAACAAACACCGTTCTGCCCTCCATAAGAGCATCCATACCCTTTTCAATCTGCTTTTCTGTTCTTGTATCAATTGAGCTTGTGGCTTCGTCAAGAATAAGCACGGGCGGGTCGGCAACTGCCGCGCGGGCAATTGAAATAAGCTGACGCTGACCTTGGCTGAGGTTTGAGCCGTCACCCGTGAGCATTGTTTTGTAGCCGTCGGGCAGATTTGAAATAAATGAATGTGCATTGGCAATCTTTGCCGCCTCAACAATCTGTTCGTGAGTTGCATTCAAGTTACCATAACGGATATTATCTTCAATTGTACCTGTGAAAAGATGTGTATCCTGCAAAACAATACCGAGTGAACGACGCAAATCATCCTTTTTGATTTTCTGGATATTTATGCCGTCATAACGGATTTTGCCCTTATCTATTTCATAGAAACGGTTAATAAGGTTTGTAATTGTAGTTTTACCTGCACCCGTTGAGCCTACAAAGGCAATTTTCTGACCGGGCTTTGCATAAAGAGAAATATCGTCAAGGACAACCTTTTTGCCGTCATAACTGAAGGTTACATCTTCAAACACAATGTCACCTGCAAGGCGGGTATAAGTTACTGTGCCGTCACCGTGAGTGTGCTTCCAAGCCCAGACGCCTGTTCTCTTTTCAGTTTCACGGATTTCGCCATTTTCGTCATATTCGGCATTTACGAGCACAACATAACCCTCGTCAAGCTCGGGCTTTTCGTCAATAACCGCGAAAATTCTTTCAGCACCCGCAAGAGCCATAAATGCGTTATTAAACTGCTGTGTAATATTTGAAATAGGCTGTGTAAAGCTTCTGATATACTGCAAGAATGCAACAATCTCACCGGGGGTCATTGCACCCTTAAGTGCTAAAAGCCCGCCCGTTGCCGCAGTTATTGCGTAAGTGATATGAGAAAGGTTATTCATAATAGGTCCGAGCATACTTGCAAAGGTGTTTGCACTTGTTGATGCTTTGCGAAGCTTTTCGTTGATATCATCAAAATGCGAAACAACCTCTTCTTCGTGGTTAAACACCTTAACGACCTTTTGACCTTCAATAATTTCTTCAATATAGCCGTTAACTGAGCCTAAATTTTCCTGTTGCTTTTTAAAGTAATGAGCACTCTTTTTACCGATAGTCTTTGTAATGAACACCATAACAAAAACCATTGCGACAACTATAAGCGTCATTTGCCAACTGAACGAAAGCATAATGACAAACGAGCCCACAATCATAATTCCTGAAGAAATAAACTGTGTAAGACCTTGGCTTATGAACATTCTAAGTGTTTCAACGTCGTTTGTAAAACGGCTCATAATTTCGCCGTTGGGTCGGGTATCAAAATAGCTTATGGGCAAATCTGAAAGTGCGTCAAACAAATCCTTGCGAAGTGTGTTCAGCGTTCTTTGTGTAAGCCATACTGAACATTTTGATTGCCCGAAGGATGCAAGAGCACCGCCGAGGAATACGCAAGCCATAAACGCCATCATTTTAAGAAGTCCGGCAACTAATTCGCCCTCGAATTTTTGACCCACAAGTGGTGTGAGGTAATCGTCAATAATGGGCTCGATAAAAAGTGAAGCCGATACAGTTGCCAAAGAGTTGATTGCCGCAAAGACGAGCATACCAATAAAAAGCCATTTTTGCTTTAAAATATACTTGAACAATCTGAAAATCGTGCGTTTTGCATTTTTAGGCTTCTGCACGGGTCCGCGAGGCCCTTTTCTGCCTCCTCCCATTGGTCCTGCCATTATGCTTCACCTCCCTGCAAGTCAAAATCGTCACTGCCCTTTTGCTGTGAATTGTAGATATCCTGATAAATCTCATTACGAGCGAGCAATTCTTCGTGATTACCGATATCATTTATTCCGCCGTTATCAAGAATAATAATCTTATCGCAATCAGAAACCGAAGAAATTCGCTGTGCAATAATAATTTTTGTTGTGTCGGGAATGCTGTTGCGAAGCCCTGCACGGATTTTAGAGTCCGTGTAAGTATCTACCGCGCTTGTTGAGTCATCAAGAATAAGAATTTTAGGCTTTTTGAGAATTGCACGGGCAATACAAAGTCTTTGCTTTTGTCCGCCCGAAACATTTACACCGCCTTGACCCAAATCAGTCTGATAGCCATCGGGGAATGAAGATACAAAGCTATGAGCATCTGCAATTTCGCAAGCATTTTTGAGTTCTTCGTCAGTTGCCTCTTTGTTGCCCCAACGAAGATTATCGGCAATTGTGCCTGAGAAAAGAACGTTCTTTTGAAGCACCATACTTACCTCTTCGCGAAGCTCGTGGATTTTGTAATCTTTAACATTTACTCCGCCAACAAGCACTTCGCCCTCGGCAACATCATAAAGACGTGGAATAAGCTGAACAAGGCTTGTTTTAGCACTGCCTGTTGCACCGATAATTCCTACCATTTCTCCGCTTTCAATCTTAAAGCTTGCATTGCTGATTACAGGATTTGGTGCACCGCTATATTTAAATGAAACATTTTTAAATTCTATTGAGCCATCTTTAACCTCTGTAACGGTTGCCTCATCATCTCTTATATCGGGTACTTCGTTAATAACCTCAAGAATTCGCTTTGCACTTGCCTGTGACATAAAGAACTGCGCAATGAGCATTATGAGCATAAGGAAATTCATCAAAATCTGCATTACATAGGTATAAATCGCTGTGAAATCACCAATTAAAAGTGTTTCTGCTGAAATCGCCTTTGCCGCAATATAAAGAATTGCAAGGATTGTGCCGTACATTATAATCATAAATGCAGGCTGACCCATAATCATCAGCTTTTCAGCGTGAAGTGCTGCTGCAAGAAGATTATCGTTGGCAGTTTTGAATTTATCCTTTTCATACTTTGAACGTACAAACGCTTTAACGACGCGGATATTTGTGAGATTTTCTTGAATTGAGCCGTTGAAGCCGTCAAACATTTCAAGCATTTTCTTAAATCTCTTCAATGCTATGGGTGCAAAAATCACAAGAATTAATGTAATTAGAGGAAGTGACACCAAAAATGCCTTTGAGACCTCAGGGCTCATTCTTATTGTAAACACAAGCGCCACCGCAAACATAACTGGAGAACGGAATAACATTCTTATAAGCATTAAAAACGTATTCTGCACCGAGTTTACGTCAGTTGTAAGACGGGTAATGAGTGATGCTGTACTGAAGCGGTCAATGTTAGAGAAAGAATATTTTTGAATTTTCTCAATCATAACCTCACGCAATCTTGCGCCGAAGCCCATACCTGCAACCGAGGCAACTCTTGCCGCCATTGCACCGCAGAAAAGCGAGCCAAGGGCATATAAAAGCATTCTTCCGCCAAGACGAAGAATTTCGTTCATACTGTCTTCGGTCATTCCGCCCTCTGCCTGAACAAGATTAACAATATCTGCCATAACAAGCGGAATCATAAGCTCCAATATAACCTCACCAACCATTAAAATCGGTGAAAGCAGAGCCGGAACAATATATTTTTTTGCATATTTCAACAGTTTAAGCATTGTCTTCCTCCTTTGCATAAACCATAAGATTTTCATTCATTCTCTCAAGAAACGAAATAAGCGTGTCAATTTCTTCATCGGTAAAGCCTTTATATGTGGCATCATCAACACATAAAAAGAGGTTGTCGGCATACTCTGAAAGTTCTTTACCCTTTTGAGTAAGCTTTAAGGTATTGCGTCGGGCGTCTTCTTTATTTTCAAGGCGTACCACAAGCCCCGCCTCTTCCATTCTTTTAAGAGAGGTTGCAACTGACGGTGCAGAAATGTGCAAAAACTCTGCAATTTCTTTCTGCGTTGCATTTTTATGCTCGCTTAAATATTTTAGAATGGGTGGCTGACCAACATAAAGTCCGTTTTCACGAAATTTACCGTCAATTATACTTCTGTGTTTACAATGATAACCCCGAAATGCGGCAGTTACCTTTTTAACTTTTTCTTCCATATTTTCACTTACCTTCTGACACAAAGGTCCAAATAGTTAACCGTTTAATAATTAATCGGTTAACTATTTTTTATTATATACCTAAAAAAGCATATGTCAACTTGATTTTTACAGTTAAATATGAATTTTTTATTAACATTTTATTGTTTTTTCGCTTTTGTCTCACTTTTTGCGGGACAAAAATGCCGTTCCGCACTATTTATGGAGGCGATTAAATTATGAACGAGAAAAGACTCACAAAAAAAGAAGATGATTTTTGCCGTTGGTACACCCAACTGCGAAATCCAAGAGAAGCCGCACTCAAGGCGGGCTATACGCTTATGCCCGAGCACACGGCTTTACATTTACTGTCAAAAGAAAGAATACGCGAAAAAATAAGCCAACTTGAAAAAGAACTCCTCACAAGCGACTCGCTTATCTCGGCAGGGCTTCGCCGTCTTGCATTCGGCTCGACGGCTGACGCGGTAAAGCTCATTCTCTCTGCAGGAACAGACAACTCCCCCGACATTGAAAATCTTGACCTTTTCAATGTGTCTGAAATCAAAT
>CALFTO010000012.1 GCA_937916195.1 uncultured Clostridia bacterium | reverse complement strand
CTCCTTACCCACAGATGACAGGTGCTTGCTTCTGGCTTTACAGAATTTTCTATTTTAACCTTTCAGGTGGCTCAAATGAGAAATTCTTAAAGGTTGACGAAAAGGTCAACAAGATTATGATGAAGGCTTATGAAAATAAGACCCCTGTATCAAAAGAAATGCGTCACCGAGCAGTTGTGTGGTCTTGCCCTGCAAACTACTACACAAGCTTTGCAAACTGGCTTGAAAACTGCTGGGGTATGAATGTTGTTATGGACATGGAAACTATGATTTCATACCTTGAAATTGACGAAGAAGATAAAGAGCAATCTCTTAAGGATTTGGCAAAAACATATCAGCGTTCAATTATGCGTAAGCACACAAAGGGCGGTTATCGCAATGTTGTTGACGAGCTTTGGCGCATTGTTGAAGAATACAACGCAGATACGGTTATTATGTACGACCAGATTTCTTGCAAGGGTATGGACGGACTTTCAGGTATTTTTGACGACCAAGCAAGAGAACGCGACATAAACTTTATCTGGGTTAAGCAAGACCTTATGGACCCCCGCACAATTTCTCGAAGAGATATGCGCGAACAGGTTAACAAATATATGCAGACAGTTTTACAAGAAGAGCCTCTTGACGCTTCTCTTCTTGATTTTGAAGATGATATGGCTTGGTAAAATTCAGTTCAACACGAGGATATTTTTTCTGTAACAATGAAAAAACCGCAAGGAATATGCGGATATTTCGAGGATTTTTGAGGCAGTTACAGGAAAAATAGACCGTGTTTCTCAGAATATATAAGGAGTAATAATTATGAAATATTTTGGCGGATGCGATGTAGGCTCAACATATACAAAATGTGTAATCCTTGATGAAAACGGCAAAATGGTTGCCGATGTTACAAACAGAAGTAAAATAAACCCCGTGCAGAGTGCTGAAATTGCACTCAACGATGCAATCGCACAGGTTGAGGGCTTAAATTCAGCAGAAGAGCTTACATATCTTATCGGTACGGGCTACGGCAGAAATAAAGTTCCCTTTGCAGACGAAAACATTTCTGAAATCAGTTGTCACGCAATGGGTGTTCACGTTACAAACCCTGAGGTTAAGGCGATTATCGACATTGGCGGTCAGGACGTTAAGGGAATTTCAATTGACACAGACGGTACAGTTAAAAACTTTGCTATGAATGACAAATGTGCCGCAGGCACAGGTCGTTTTTACGAAGCAATGGCGAATGCTTTTGAAATGACACTTCCCGAATTCTCAAAGCTTTCACTTAATGCTAAAAACACAATCCCGATTACTGCACAGTGCACAGTTTTCGCTGAAAGTGAAGTTATTTCACTTGTTGGTGAGGGCAAGCCTATGGACGAAATTGCCGCAGGTATTCAGCTTGCAGTTGCAAAGCGTTGCTTTGTTATGGCTAAAAAGGCGGGTGCTGTTGACAGCATTACTCTTACCGGTGGTTGTGCTAAAAATGACGGTCTTAAAAAGGCAATCGAAAAAGTGCTTAAAATCAAGGTTGTAGAGCTTAACACAGACCCACAGCTTATGGGTGCACTCGGTGCGGCTGAATATGCACGTCAAAAGGGACTTGCGAAGGAGAATTAAAATGGAAATATTATTTATAATTCTTGGTGTAATTCTCGCACTTTTTGTAATCACTTTTGCGATTTATTGGTTTAACCTTGATATGAAGCTTATAAGAGTTGTTTACGACTGGTTGCAGAAGCACTATGACAAAATGAAAAGAGATAAGAAGTTATAATGGATTTTTTCAACTCTTTAATTGAAAATACAAATGAACTGCTCGGTGCTCTGCCCCGAAAATCATTACCATATAATAAAAACAATGATTGGGCAGATTTAGGCTATAATCAGGTAATTCTTCAACGTGACACGGCTTTTGAGCTTGGTGGCACGGGCTTTAACCTTGTTACAAGCAATGAAATAAATGATGAAATTGTAATTATCGGCAAGGATTTAAGCGAAATCAAAACCGATTGCAAATTCGCGCGAATTTCACTTATTCAGATTGAAGACACTGCCGACGAGCAAAAAGCATATAACCTTATCCGCAAAATTGAGTATGTAAAATACCACTATTTCCCCGACGGATATATGATTAGAACTTCGTCACGCTCACACAAAGAGGCTGTGCGAGTTTCAAAAAACGCAATCAAAAATGGTATTAGTTTTGAACGGGTTGGAAATCTGCTTATAAATAAATACAAGGAAATTCCCGCGGTTAAGGGCGTTAAGGTGATTTTTGTCACAGATGAAAATGCTGATTATAATGCCCTTTCAACTCTTGCACAGAAAAATAATCAGATTACCGAAACTCTTAATCACATTATGAACAACGTGAATTTTGACTGCTCAACCTGTAATTTAAAGCCCATCTGCGACGAGGTTGAGGGTATGAAAGAGCTTCATTTCAAGACATCAATGGGTAAATGATATGAACAAAAAAGAAATAATTTCATTTTTTGACGATTTCGCACCCACTTGGGATAATATGAATGAGCGAAATGATGTGGTAATCACAAAAATTCTTGACAATTGCGGAATTTGTGAGGGTCCTCGCGTGCTTGATGTTGCTTGCGGAACAGGCGTGCTCTTCCCCGATTACATTTTGCGAAAAGCAGTTGTTACGGGCATTGACATTTCAGCAGAAATGGTGAAAATGGCAAAAGAAAAATTCCCGCAAATTGATGTAATCTGCGGTGACGCTGAAAGCATTTCATTTGAAGAAAAATTCGACGCAGTTATGATTTACAATGCTTTTCCGCATTTTCCAAATCCCGAAAAGCTTATTGAAAATCTTTCAAAAGCACTTAAAAATGGTGGCAGAATTTCTATTGCCCACGGAGCAAGCCGAGAAGAAATCAATAAATGCCATTCGGGAAAGCCAAGCAAAATTTCACTCCCCTTGCCCGAAGCAGAAGAAATCAAAAAGCTTCTCTCACCGTTTTTCAATGTGGATATTGTGATTTCCAATAATGAAATGTATCAAATATCGGGCACAAAAAAATAAGTCTTTATTACAATGCTCATTTTTGCGTTTTATTGACTTTGATATGGTTAAATAATATAATAATTTTTAAATAAATTTTGTTGCGAGGTATATTTATGGAACAGTTTGCAAAGCGATTTAAAATTGACTGCTCACCAAAGGCACCCGACACCAAGGTTATTGTGCGCGGTGGCACAAGACTTACTGTTATTACCCCCTGCCTTTTGAGAGTTGAATATGAAAAGGACGGCAAATTCTGCGACGAGCCTACACAGAGCGTATGGTTTAGAGATTTTTGTGATACAGAATACGAGCTTAATGAATCGGGCGACACAGTTGAAATCAAGACCGAAAAGGCAAGCTTTGTCTATTCGCTGAGCTCACGCAAGATGCTCAATATAAAGCTTTCTGACGGCAGACTTGTCACAGATTATAAATCGGGCAACCTTAAAGGCACTTGCCGTACACTTGATATTACCGCAGGTATTATCAAAATTGGTGACGGTGTGTGCTCTAAAAACGGCGTTGCTGTTATGGACGACAGCAATACTCTTGTCTTAAAGGCTGACGGAACAATTTTACCCCGCGACCATAAAGAAAGTGACAAATATTACTTCGCATACGGTAACGATTACATAGGCGCTACCACAGACCTTTATAAGCTTACCGGCAAAGTTCCGCTTATCCCCCGCTATGCTCTCTCAAACTGGTGGAGCAGATATAAGGCATATTCACAGGACGAATATTTGAGCCTTATGGATAAATTCAAGGAAGAAGAAATCCCGATTACAGTTGCAACTGTTGATATGGATTGGCATTGGGTTGACATTAAATCCAAGTTCGGTAAAGACGCTCACAAGGCAGGCCATCATTTAAACTTTATGGAATATGTTTATGATGTTTGGTCAGTGGGCTGGACAGGTTATAGCTTTAATACAGACCTTTTCCCCGATTACGAAGAATTTTTAAGAAAGCTCAAGGCTGACAATTATCATATTACCTTTAACATTCATCCCTCAATGGGCGTGCGCTGGTTTGAAAATCAGTATGAAGATATGTGTAAGGCTATGGGTCAAGACCCCAAAGAGAAAAAGGCTGTCCCGTTTGACATTACAGACAAGAAGTTCACCGAGAATTATTTTGATATTCTTCATCGTCCCTTTGAAGAAAAGGGTGTTGACTTCTGGTGGATTGACTGGCAACAGGGCAAGAACACAAAGGTTAAAGGTTTAGACCCATTGTGGGCACTCAACCATTACCATTTTCTTGACAATGCAAAGGATAATCACCGCCCGCTTATTCTTTCTCGTTTCTGCGGTGCGGGTAGTCAGCGTTATCCTCTCGGCTTCAGCGGTGACACAACACAGACTTGGAAGAGCCTTGATTTCCAGCCCGGATTTACCGCAACTGCATCAAACATTGCTTATCCTTGGTGGAGCCATGATATCGGCGGTCACTGTATGGGTAAAAAGGACGACGAGCTATATCTTCGTTGGGTACAGCTTGGCGTATTCAGCCCCGTAATGCGACTTCACTCAACAAACAATGAATTCGCAGGCAAAGAGCCTTGGAATTACAGCGGTCCTGTTGGCAGAATTGCTACTGATGCACTTCGTTTAAGACACAAGCTTCTCCCCTACATTTACACAATGAACTACCGCACACATACAGAGTGCCGAGCAATCTGCGAGCCTATGTATTATGCTTATCCCACAGACGAAAACGCATACAACTGCAAAAATGAATTTTTCTTCGGTACAGAACTGATTGTTGCACCAATCACAGAGCACACATCAAAGAAAACTAATCTTGCAGGCGTTAATGTGTGGATTCCCGATGGAAGATACACAGACATTTTCACAGGCAGAATTTATGAGGGTAATCAGTTTGTTAAGATGTATCGCGATATTGACTATATCCCCGTACTTGCAAAAGAGGGCGCAATTATACCAATGAGCGCAAACGACAGAACTAACGATTGCTCAAACCCCGAAGTTCTTGAATTGCTCGTTTATCGCGGTAACAATACATTCACTCTTTATGAGGACGACGGCGACACACTTTCATATCAGAATGGCGAATACCTTAAAACTGCTTTTGCGGTTAAGGAAGACGGCGACAAGGTAAGCTTTGCAATTGCAAAGGCAGAGGGTGACGCAAGTGTTGTGCCCGAAACAAGAACTTTTGTTATCAAGTTCAAGGATATTGTTGACGGTAAGGTTTCAGTAAGCGTTGACGGTGCTGAAATCACAAACAACGGCACACTTGAAGTAAAGGTTACTGCAAAGGCAGACGCTACAATTCTTGTGACAATTGAAGACTGCAAACATCTTGAAAATACTGACAAGAAGCAAGAACTCACAAGAGTTATTTCAAAATTCCAAATGTCAACTGACCGCAAGGGTATGATTTTCAATGGATTCATTAAAAAAGAAAAGCCTCTCAAGAACATTTCAAAGGATTTCAGAGGACCGATTGAGGAAATTTTGAAGTTGAAAAGATAATCAGACAAAAAGAACTCGGTAGAATGGTGACACCCGATAGGGCAGTATTTCTATAAAAAAGAGGAATTTGTCGTACAATTTCCCCGCTTGTTACCGTATAAGATAAAACCACTCGAAGAAGAACGAAATGAATTCTTTTTCGGGTGGTATCTTTTTTTGTGAAGTTTCAAACCTGCGGTTTGAAGTGAAGTTATAATAAATTACAGTGAAGTATTTGCCTTTTCGGCAAAAGTGAAGTTAAGTTTGCCTGTAAAATACTTGCGAAGCAAACTTCACTACGAAGTAACTTCACTGCCGCAAGGCAACTTCACTTGCCTGTTATGGCAAACTTAGTTTTGGCACAGCTCGGTGAATTACTTAAAATACTGCCTTATGTGACTGTGCCGAAATACCGAGTTCTTTTATTATAATTCAACTTCAATTCCTACGGGGCAATGGTCACTGCCCATAATTTCGGTGTAAATTTTGCTGTCTTTTACCTTTGGCATAAGGCGGTCGGAGACCACAAAATAGTCAATACGCCAGCCCACATTCTTGGCTCTCGCTTGGAACATATAACTCCACCAAGAATACTCTATTTTTTCGGGATAAAGAGTGCGGAATGTATCTTTAAAGCCTGCATTTAAAAGCTCTGTGAACCTACCGCGCTCTTCATCGGTAAAGCCTGCGCTGTGGTGATTTGTTTTCGGGTTTTTAAGGTCGATTTCTTCGTGCGCCACATTCAAGTCACCGCAATAGATTACGGGCTTTGTGGTATCGAGAGATTTAATATATTCTCTCAATGCGTCCTCCCACTCCATTCGGTATTGAAGTCGGGCAAGCTCGCGCTGTGAATTGGGAGTATAAACACAGAGAAGATAGAAATTCTCATATTCAAGGGTGATTGCTCTGCCCTCGTGGTCGTGCTTCTCGATATCAAGACCATACCACACACTTATGGGCTCGTGCTTTGTGAAAATTGCTGTACCCGAATAGCCCTTTTTCTCAGCACTGTACCAATATTGATAATAACCATCGGGCTTAAAATCGGCTTGGTCGGGTTGCATTTTTGTTTCTTGAATACAGAAAAAATCTGCGTTCTGTTCGTTGAAGAATTCTTCAAAGCCTTTATTTAAGCAGGCGCGAAAGCCGTTGACATTCCAAGATATAAACTTCATAATTGATTTTCCTTTTTATTTATTATGAAATTATTTTAGCATTTTTTATATAAATATACAAGAACAGCGGAGAAAAAATCTCCGCCGTTTTAGTTTTATTCAATTACCATCTGTTTTCAACATATTCACAGAAAGCGTACATATCTTTGATTTCAAGCTTTGTGCCGTCGTCAAGAGTTACGTCACCGCTCCAAAGTCCGTGAACCTGATGAGTGTGCATTCTGCCGACCTTCAAATCCAAATCGGTATGATAATCAAAGAATGGCTGCATTGTAAGGTTAAAGCGACCGTCCTCTGAAATAATCTTCCAAGGCTCCATATATTTATCGTCCTTGGGGAAGGTTTCAACGTCAACTGCACCGAATTTATGTGCCTTGCCGTCATAGAAAAGGCAGGTTTCAGTAGCGTTGCTCTCATCACCGATTGCCCAAGTGATTTCAAAGCCGAAATTGTGCTTTTCGCCCTTTTCGTCTGTAAGCCAGGTAGCACCCGCGCCCCAGTACCAAACCATTTTATGAATTGTGTTAACTCTGCCCCAATCAAGATATGCAAAAGTATCGTCCTTTGAGAATTCGTAAAGGTCGTTGCCGATTCTCATTGTACCACCACAGGGCATACCAATCTGCTTGGTTGTCATAAAGTAGCGTGTGGGGTCTTCTTTAAAGGGAAGAACTGTTGTGATATTTTCAAATCCCTCGGGAATATCCATTGTGAAATCACATTCAACAACACCGTGGTCTTTGGTTACACATCTGAACCAAAGTCTTCTTGAGGTTTCTTTTGTATCAAAATCGAGTTCTGCACCGCCCACATTTACTTTAAATCTGTTGGGCACATCGCCTTTCTTCGGGGGGATAAACTTATCGCCCAAGAAGAATTTAGTGCAATCAATAATTTCGTTACCGTGTTCAATATCAATAAGCTTTGCAGTTGCAAAACCACCCGCATTGATATTTGCAAAATTGAGCTGAACGGTAAGCTTGCCGTCTGAAATCTGATAAAATTCCCACTCTTTACGGCTGATAATTCCCTTTTTAACGAGATTTCTGTCATACTCGAAAACATTGTGTCTTGCCCAGCCTTTAGCATTCAATGTGCCGTCAGCATTAAGAAGAGGTGTGCTTTCGGTATACTCAATCTGCTTTGATTTTTCAGGCCAATCCTGAAAAGGAACATAGGTTCTTTCCATATCCACAACTCCTTGTAAAAATTTTCCTTAATTATATTATAGTGCACAGTATGTCGAATTGCAATGGGTTAGAAAAATTATGACAATATTGTTATTTATCTTTTACTATACTCAGTTTATCGAATATTCCGCCGGCATAGCTTTCGGAAGTGGCTTTAAATGTAACTGTGATTTTTTCTTTGCCCTCAACAAGCTCTTCGGGGATTTTATAATAAATATCGTAAAATCCGTTAGGGTTAGGGTCTTCAAGTTTAACATCAGCAAGCACCGTATTATCAACAAGGATTGTGAAGCTTCTGCCCACGTCACCGCTATAATATTTAACCGCAAGGTAATTTGTAACGGTATTGTCAACTGCCATTTCATAGCTGAACTGACCGCCGGGTGTGGCATCGCGGAACATAAGTCCCTTGAAATTACCCGTATTTGAATTGTATGCCTTTAGATTGTGTGAAAATTCATACTGGTCATTTGCTACGGGCAGGCTGTCAATTACTGTGTATTTATCAGCCTCATTCTCTTTGATTTTGGTATTTTTATCTGCGAGGGTGAAGTAAATTCCGTAGCGGTTTTCGTGTTGCTTATAATGGGGTGAGAAAACTAAATTCTGATTTGTGCCTTTAAGAGTAAAATTGAGTGTATCGCCCTCACGCACGAGATTTTCGTTAATATTTTTGAGCCAGTTTTTGATTGTCCCCTCTTTAATTACAAGGACATCACTTAAATTCGCATCAAGCAAGGGAATTGTAACATTAACACCCGTTGTGGTGGTGTTCATTTCACGATTTCCCATATTTGCACTGAGCACCCAAGGACCGTATTTAAATGCAACTGTGTTTTCGTTATCGGGCAATGAATATGCCACAACTTGCATCGGCAAGGTGTATTCGATGACATCGCCGTTTTGCCATTGGCGCAAAAGACGGATATGACCGTTATCTGCTTTTGCTTTGATTTCTTCGCCGTTGATGGTGACAGTTGGGGTGTCAGCACACCAATCGGGCACGCGAAGAACAATTTCAGCATTTGCAGAGCCCTCAATTGTAAATTTTACATTTGGTAATTCTGCTTTTTGGGTGATTTTTAAGCCTTTTTCTGCCCAATTCACAGTTGAAGATGTAAATTGTGTCACATAAATGCTATTTTCACTCTTGTAATAAATACTGTCGTCAAGCTTTGAGAAATTTTCCATTCCCGAGCCCGTACAGCACCAAAAATGGTCAGTCGGTGAACTGTAAACCTTAAAAAATCCCGTTGCCATTGGCTGAAAATATGTGGTCATTCCCGTTTCGGAATTCTGTGACGAAAGAATTGCATTTATAAAAGTATTTTCATAATAATCTGCATATTTGCTCTCGCCCGTAATCTTATAAAGCTCACGGGTGAGTTTTAGCATATTATATGTGTTGCAGGTTTCACAGTTACAATTTGTGCGCTCGGCATCAAGGATATTCGGCTCGCCGAAATGCTCCCATTCACTGTTACCGCCCGTAATATATGTATGATTTTGTGTGACAATTTCCCAAAAGCGAGCTGCGGTCTGCAGATAATACTCCTCACCCGTTACGGTGTAGCGGTTAAGTGCACCGATAATCTTGGGGATTGTTGTATTTGCGTGCTTGCCGTTAAGAATATCTTCACCCTTATAAAGCGCGTCGAAAAGTGCGAGTTCGTCAAAGCTGTGAGCAGCCGCCAAATGCTTTTCGGACTTTGTATTTTTATATAACTGATACAGACAATCGTTCATTCCGCCGTATTCCACATTAAGAACGGTAGTCTGCATAGCACTATCCCATTTTGATGTACGACTATAAACCCAATCACCGAGATTTGAGGCAACTTTCAAAGCCTGCTCGTTACCTGTAAGCTCATAGGCATCAACAAGTCCCGCAAGGATTTTGTGCATTGAATACCATGGCACCCAAGTACCCGCGGTATTACCCTGCTCAATTTGTTCATAATGACTTTCGGGAATTGCAGCAAGATAGCCCGTGTCGTTATTCTGACACTCTGCCAAAACTTCGACAATACGGTCAACAATTTTCTTTAATTCCTCGTCACCGCTTGTAGCATAGGCTTGTGACACCGCGGTGAGATAATGACCAAGGGTGTGCCCCTGAATTGCAGAGGTTTCCCACCCGCCGTATTTTGTGGCGTCGCTTTCTACACCTGCAATCTCGCAAAAGCCCTTTAAAAGCTTTTCAG
The DNA here is from genome assembly GCA_937916195.1 of uncultured Clostridia bacterium. GTDB lineage: Bacteria > Bacillota > Clostridia > Oscillospirales > Acutalibacteraceae > Fimenecus. The sequence continues at coordinate 23,995 of CALFTO010000012.1, read as the reverse complement.
CATCAAGGGATTTAAGATACTTGACCTCAAGGGAAAATGCGTTTTGAGTGTATTCGTCAAGAAGCTCAACATCTGCCATTGAAAAGTCTGATAAATTGGTTGGGAGCGGTTGGGCTTTGGGTAATTCATTATTCTTTGTGCATCCGAAAAGAGATAAAACAATGCTCAATGCCATAATAAATATCAATCCTTTTTTCATAGAAATCACCGATTACAGTATAGCATATATTACAATTTATGGGAATAAAAATCGCGTAGGGACAGACGTCCTCGTCTGTCCATGTTTTAATAAATTATTTTGCTATCACAAAATGAAAATCACCATTTTCTACGCAGTTAAGATATTGAGTTGCTATATTGGAAAAATCATTTATACCGAGCGATATTTCCTTAAAACCATTGTATTCCGTTCCACTATCACCTATAAAAATATCAATTTTGTTTTTTCCAGCCAATAACTCTTTTAAAAAGTTTTCAATTTTTTTCATTCTCTCTTGAAAAAGAATATTGGAACCTTCCCCATTATAATAACAATTATCAGGCAATAAAAGCATTTCACAATTATTCATACTACTATCTACAAAATTAAAATAAATGTAATCATTTTTGAAATATGTCATTATAGGTTCTTCATAAGACATATTTAACAATATATTTAATTCGTTTTCTCTTGCCACTGATATTAGTTGGTCTTTTTCAAACGGCATCTCATCAATTTTTATAAATCCAATACAAATACGGCTCATAGTGTACTCCCTTTCGACCTCTATTTTTTAACATTGTAGTGTAACATTCCAAATCTACAAAGTCAAGAAAAATTTAACGGACAGACGAGGACGTCTGTCCCTACGCTGTAAAAATAAGCACCTATTAAAAATAATAGGTGCCATTTATTATTGTATCAAATTTTAAACAAGACGCTCTGTAAGATTTTCACCGCTCAAAACGTGAAAATGAATGTGCTTAACGGTTTGTCCTGCCTTATCGCCACAGTTGTTGATAATTCTGTAACTGTCAACGCCTGCGAGCTTTGCGATTTCGGGGATTTTTGCGAAGATATAGCCCACGATTTCACTGTTTTCAGCAGTAATATCATTTGCACTGCTTGCAACATGGTCTTTGGGAATTACAAGCACGTGAACGTCTGCCTGAGGGGCAATATCACGGAATGCGAGAATTTTGTCATCCTCATAAACCTTGTTTGATGGGATTTCGCCATTTGCTATTTTACAAAAAAGACAATCCATAACAATTTCCATAGCCTTTCCGGCTACAAATTTGTTTGAAACAATCACATCACTCCTTGCTGTAGCCGGACAAGGCGTGTAATGGAAATTTAGTCCATCTCAAAATTTCGCCTCGGCAAATTTTGAGGGACATACAATCAGAATTTGCGTGATTTTTCACGCAAATTCTCCTTACTTAAGCATATTGCGAAGAATTTCGTCTGCGCCCATAATTGCATCGTCAACTTTTGAGGGGTCTTTACCGCCTGCCATAGCCATATCGGGCTTACCGCCACCGCTACCGCCTGCAATTTTAGCAACCTCGCGAACAATATTACCTGCGTGAGCACCGCGAGCGATTGCATCTTTACCGCAAGCACAAGCGAATGAGCAAGTACCCTTTTCTGCGTTTGTACCCGCAATAACTGCAACACCGTTTGAGAGTGCATCTCTTACAGTTTCAGCCATTGAGCGAAGTCCGTTTGCATCTTCTTCACCTGCATAGTAAACCACAAGCTGAAGTCCCTGGACATCAACTGCACCTGCCATAAGACCCGATGTCTTGAAGCTGTTGATTTCTGCCTTGAGATTTGCGATTTCTTTTTCCTTTGCTTTAAGGTCGTTTGATACTGCCTGTGCCTTTGAGGGAAGTGCAGAAACATTACCGACTTTAAGTGCCTCAGCAGTTGTGTAAAGAAGTTCGTCCTTTTTATCAATGTATTTGAGAACATTTTTACCTGTTACAGCCTGAATTCTGCGAACGCCTGCTGCAACTGATGATTCGGAAACAATCTTGAAAAGACCAATTTTCCCTGTGTTATCAACATGAGTACCGCCACAGAGTTCTGTTGAGAAATCCCCTGCTTTTACAACACGTACAACATCGCCGTATTTTTCACCGAACAATGCCATAGCACCCATAGCCTTTGCCTCATCGATAGGCATTTCACGGATTACCATTTCAGTTGCATTAAGGATTTCTTCGTTAACAAGTGCCTCAACCTTTTTGAGTTCATCACCTGTCATACCCGTAAAGTGAGTAAAGTCAAAACGAACTTCATTTGCATCTACAAGCTGACCTGCCTGCTCAACGTGAGTGCCAAGTACTGTGCGGAGTGCTGCTTGAAGAAGATGTGCTGCAGTATGGTTACGCATTGTAGCCTTTCTGTTTTCTTCAGCATATGAAGAAACTGCACTATCCCCAACTTTGATAGCATCGCCTGTAAGTGTACCATGATGAAGAACAACACCGTCAGCGTCTTTTGTTGTGTTAACAACCTCGAATGTGCTGTCGCCGATTGTAATTACACCTTTATCCCCTGCTTGTCCGCCACTTTCAGCATAGAAAGAGGTTTTGTCAAGAACAAGAATTGCGTCGCCTGCTTCTACGAAATCTTTTCTTTCGCCGTCTGCAACAAGGGCAACAACAGTGGCGTTTGTGTTATTCTCTGTATAACCTGTGAACTCAGTTTTTGCGATATCTTTGAATGAAACGCCGGTATTTCTCCAGTCAGTTTCAGCACCGTCACGTTTAACTGATTTTGCCTTCATTCTTGCTTCTTCCACAAGAACTCTGAATTTATCTTCGTCAACAGTCATATTGTTTTCTGCTACGATTTCTTTTGTAAGGTCAATTGGGAAACCGAAAGTATCCTGAAGCTTGAAAGCATCTTCACCTGAAAGAACACCGTCTTTTGAATTTGCCATCATTTCATTGAGCAAACCAAGACCGCTATCAATAGTCTTATAGAAGCTTTCTTCTTCCATTGCGATAACCTTCTTGATGTAATCCTGCTTTTCAACAAGATTAGGATATGCAGTTGCATTTTCCTTGATTACTGTTTCGCAAACTTCAGCGAGGAATGGTCTGTCAATGCCGATAAGTCTGCCGTGACGAGCAGCACGGCGAAGAAGACGGCGAAGTACATAACCACGACCTGAGTTTGACGGAAGAACACCGTCACCCACCATAAATGTTGTACTGCGGATATGGTCAGTAATAACACGAAGTGAAATATCTTTTTTAGCATCCTTATGATATTCAATACCTGAAATATCAATAATGTGCTTCATAATATTCTGAACTGTATCAACCTCAAAAAGATTGTCAACATCCTGCATAATACAAGCAAGACGCTCAAGTCCCATACCTGTATCAATATTAGGATTTGCAAGGCGAGTATAGTTGTTATTACCGTCATTTTCAAACTGTGTGAAAACAAGGTTCCAGACTTCAATAAAGCGGTCGCACTCGCAACCTACCTTGCAATCGGGGCTACCGCAACCCTTATCAGCACCGCGGTCAAAGTAGATTTCTGAACAAGGACCGCAAGGACCTGCGCCGTGTTCCCAGAAGTTATCTTCTTTACCGAAACGGACCATATGTGATGGGTCAACACCAACCTCTTTAGTCCAGATATCATAAGCCTCATCATCTTCAAGATATACGCTTACATAAAGCAATTCTTCAGGGATTTCAAGCACCTTTGTGAAAAATTCCCAAGCCCAAGCAGTTGCCTCGTGCTTGAAATAATCACCGAATGAGAAGTTACCCAGCATCTCGAAATATGTGCCGTGACGCGCCGTCTTACCAACATTTTCAATATCGGGTGTACGAATACATTTCTGACAGGTTGTAACACGCTTTTTAGGAGGTGTTACCTCACCTGTAAAATATTTTTTCATTGGTGTCATACCCGCGTTGATAAGAAGAATACTCTTATCGCCTTGGGGTACAAGTGAAAAGCTTGGAAGACGCAAATGGTCTTTGCTTTCAAAAAATGCGAGATATTTTTCTCTTAATTCATTAAGACCTGTCCATTTCATACAGACTACTCCTATTTTATAAAAATTATCCTATAAATTATACAATTATAATGGAAATATGTCAATAAAAAATGCAAAGTGAAAAGTGCAAAATGCAAAATTGCACAAAGGGAGTAAATAAATTCTGTGGAATTGGCTTATTGATTTCATATAAATATAGGAATATAATGAAATTATAAAATTTGGCGAAAAGAGAGTGGAATGTATGAGAAATTTAATTATTAAAAGAAACAAATCTTTTGTGGGTTGTCTTATGAAGCTAAAGGTTTACATTGAGGACCCTATGTCAAATGACCTTACTATAAATGGTGTTTCCTGTCGCAAATTGGGAACTCTTAAAAATGGTGAGGAAGCCGTTTTCAAAATAGACAGTAATTCCGCAAAGGTATTTGTAATTGCAGATAAATTAAGTAAGGGTTACTGCAACGAGTTTTTCACCGTGCCCGCAGGCGAAAATGATTTCTTCCTGACAGGTCAATGCAGATACAATCCTGCAACAGGAAATGCTTTTAGATTTGATAATGTTGTTGATGAAGAAGTTCTTGCAAACCGTAAAAAAGGCACAAAAATCGGTATTATTGTACTTATTGTTGCAATCATTGTAGGTTTTGCAATTGGCTTTATTAAAAATTCGGATATATTTGATTCAACGCCCGAAGCCAAAGAATTCACCGTGGAAGAAATGCAGATTACTTTAACTGATGAGTTTATGAATATTCCTATGGGTGATTTTGACGCCTGCTACGGAACAGAGGATGTTGCGGTTCTTGTTTTAAGAGAAGATTTTGACCTTCTTGACGGCTTTGGCGATTACACTCTTGAAGAATACGGTCAACTTCTTTTGCAAGCCTATGAGCTTGAGGGAATTACCGAACTTCAAACTGTTGAGGGTGTTACATATTTTGAATATGAAGCCGATACAGATGAGAACGAGACTTATTACTATTTCTCAACCATTTACAAAAGCAATGATGCTTTTTGGTCAATTCAGTTTGCCGTTCTTACAGAAGATGCAGATTATTACATTCCCTATTTCATTGAATGGGCAAAAACAATAACCTTTGCAGAATAAAAGCTAAAAAATCAACCCGCCCTCAATTGAGAGCGGGTTTTTGATATAGCAACGGCGGGAGCATAGCCCCCGCCGTACTAATTATTATAATTCATTTTGCACTTTGCATTTTGAATTTTGCACTTAAAAAAGTCCGTCGATTTTGCCATCAGCATCAACATCAATTTTGTATGCTGCGGGAACTTTAGGAAGTCCGGGCATTGTCATAATGTCGCCTGTGAGAGCTACGATGAAGCCTGCGCCTGCGCTGAGCTTAACTTCACGAACTGTCATTGTGAAGTTTTCGGGTTTACCGAGCTTTGTTGGGTCGTCAGAAAGTGAATACTGAGTTTTTGCAACGCAAACGGGGAGCTTATCTTGACCGAGAGCCTCAATATCTTTAATTGCCTTTTCTGCGGCTGCTGTAAAGATTACGCCGTCTGCACGGTAAATCTCTTTAGCGATTGTGTTAAGCTTTTCTTTGATTGAAAGCTTTTCGTCATAGATAGGAGCAAAGTCTGCCTTACCCTCGTCGATAACTGCACATACTTTTTCTGCAAGGTCAGTTCCGCCCTCGCCACCTTTTGCGAAAACTTCAGCAAGAGATACGGGAACCTGCATTTCTTCGCAGAATTCTTTGATGTAAGCTACTTCTGCATCTGTATCTGTGTGGAACTTGTTGATTGCAACAACTACCGGCACATTGTATTTCTTCATATTTTCAATATGAGTTTTAAGGTTTACGATACCCTTTTTGAGTGCGTCAACATTTTCATTCTGAAGGTCTGCACGAGCAACACCGCCGTTGTATTTGAGAGCACGGATTGTAGCAACAACTACGATACAATCGGGCTTAAGACCTGCATAACGACACTTGATGTCAAGGAACTTCTCAGCACCGAGGTCAGCACCGAAGCCTGCTTCTGTGATGCAGTAATCAGCAAGCTTGAGAGCGAGCTTTGTAGCTGTTACAGAGTTACAGCCGTGAGCAATATTTGCGAAAGGTCCACCGTGCATAATGGCGGGTGTATTTTCAAGTGTCTGAACGAGGTTGGGCTTGATAGCATCTTTAAGAAGTGCTGCCATTGAGCCTACTGCGTTGAGGTCACGAGCATAAACGGGCTGATTGTCAAGAGTGTAAGCAACAAGAATGTGACCAAGTCTTGTTTTAAGGTCTTCAATATCAGTTGCAAGGCAAAGAATAGCCATAATTTCACTTGCAACAGTAATCATAAAGCCGTCTTCACGAGGAACACCGTTAACCTTACCGCCAAGACCAACGATTACATTACGAAGTGCGCGGTCGTTCATATCAAGACAACGCTTGAAGAGAATTCTTCTCTGGTCAATTTTAAGGTCGTTACCCTGCTGAAGATGGTTGTCGATAATAGCGCAAAGAAGATTGTTTGCAGCTGTGATTGCGTGCATATCACCTGTGAAATGAAGGTTGATGTCTTCCATAGGAATAACCTGTGAATATCCGCCACCTGCAGCACCGCCCTTAACACCGAAAACGGGTCCCATTGAGGGCTCGCGAAGTGCGATACAAGCATTTTTACCGATTTTGTTCATAGCCTGACCAAGACCAACTGTGATAGTAGTTTTACCCTCACCTGCGGGAGTTGGGTTGATGGCAGTAACGAGGATAAGTTTGCCATTTTCTCTGTCAGCATACTTCTTATTGAGAGAAAGTGGAAGTTTTGCCTTGTATTTGCCGTAGAGTTCAAGGTCATCAGCGTCAATGTTGAGTTTTTTTGCGATTTCTGTAATTGGTAAGCAAGTTGTCTGTTGTGCGATTTGGATGTCTGAAAGCATAGTTTTTCCTCCAATGTATCATTGATTATATTAGTTTAATATTTGTGTGGAGAGAATCCCTCCACCGCTAACGCGGTCCCCCTCCCTTTGACAAGGGAGGCATTTATTAATCTCTTTTAATTTTTGTCAAATAGCAGAAAAGATTTCCGCCCACAACATTACCAAGCGTAATCACGATAAGCGGTAAAATCCATTTACTGATGGGTAATGCAAGCATAAAGTAGAACATATCTGCAACGCTGTGCTCAAAGCCAGCAAGAATGAACACGCTCACACAGAATACAACTACGATTGTTGAAGAAAAATTCTTCTCTTGACCGTGGTTAATAAAAGTATCGACTGCTATGTACATCATTATTCCGCAGAAAATGCCGAGAATGAAAAGGCTTAAAAGGTTGTCGTCAACCTTTGTCTGCGCAACGGTAGTACAGCGGTCAATAATTTTGTCGTAAACTCTCGTGAAGCGGATAAGAACTGAAGAAATTCCTGTTCCCACAAAATTGCCGAGCCACACAAGTGCCACGAAGCCCCAATATGCAGGTTTGTTTTTGCACATATAGGGTGCTTTGCCGGTGAAAAGGTTCAGCTTGAAAACGAGAACTGTTAAAAGTCCTACTGCGAAAAGTATTGAGCCTGCAACTGCATTTTCAACTGATAAAAATACAACACAACCAATACTGATTGCCATACCCGCAAGCACGGCGAAGCTGAATTCTTTCAAGTGTTTTACCATTTTTACTCCTCCTTCTTTCTTGTGAATTGTCCAAAAAAGAAAAACTGGACAACTCAATCTTATTTTCAAAATTGAATTGCCCAGACGGTCGGCTTTTATTTAGTTTACATTCCCCCGTGGTGTTCCACGAAATCCGTCAGTTATGTAAACTTTATTTTGTAAGTTAATTATAACCTATCGTGTCAAATTTTGTCAAGTAAATATTACTTGAGTATAGGGGTGTTATTTTCGTCAAATGTCACAAATTTTACACGTGCGTGGCGACAAGGGTCATAGAGAGGCTCGTCGCAATATGTACCACAATTTTTTTCGAAATGTGATGTTGGGCGAGCGTGATAAACAATAAGTAAATCGCCGTTTTCATCAACCACGAAGCTGTTGTGCCCCGGCCCTGCTTCGCCCACTAAATCGGAAGTCTGCAACGCGGGCTCTGTGCACTTTGTCCAACTGTTTATATCCATTAAATCTGCATTTCTGTCAGCATAAACCTTGCCCATACAATATTCTGCGCCCGTGCCCGATGCCGAGAAAAATACATATATTTTATCGTCAGTTTTGAGCACCGCAGGACCTTCATTAACCTTATGACGAATAAGCTCCCAATCATATTCGGGCTTGGTGAGAAGAATTGGCTTTGAAATCAGCTTCCAAGGCTCTGCGGGGTTGATTTCCGCCATAAAGAGTGAGGAATCCCCCAGCTTTTCTGCCCATACAAGATAATGCTTACCGTTATTTTCAAAATATGTCATATCAAGTGAAAATTCGGTGAAAGAACGGTCATCGCCCTCGCTCGCCTGCATTTTACCCATTTCGACCCACTTGTCATTTATGGGGTCAGAGCCCTCGCACATAAGCACAAAGGGGCGGATATTCCAGATTGCCTCTTTTTCGCCCGCCGCGAAGAAAATGTACCACTTTCCGCCGATAAAATGGATTTCGGGTGCCCAGATATGCTTTGACATTACGCCCTCATTATGAGCAGACCAAATTGTATGCTCCTCGGCAGTTGCCAAGCCGATTACGGTGTCACTTTTTCTTAAAATTATTCTGTCATAGCCCGCATCAACATTCAAATATGCAGGGTAAGACGCGGTAAAATAATAGTAACCGTCAGGACCTTTTGTAACATAAGGGTCAGCGCGTTCGGGGATGAATGGATTGGGATAAGTTTGCATAATAACACCTCACCACGATTTTAGCATAAATAAATATGATATGCAAACAAAATCAATGCGTAGCATTGTATATCATCAAAACACAGTTTTGCATATCATCAAGACAAAGTCTTGTATATCATCATTGCGAAAACATTATGATACAGCCTTACGGCTGATGAGATACGCCTGTGGCGATGATATACACGCGTACCGCGTGATGATATACCATTGCTTTCGCAATGGATAAAAAAAATCCAAGTCTTTCGACTTGGATTTTTATGGCTGGGGAATAGGGATTCGAACCCCAACAAACAGAGTCAGAGTCTGTCGTGCTACCGTTACACTATTCCCCAACGAGCAAAAGCAATTATATATCAACAATTTCCAATTGTCAAGAGTTTTTTAATAATTTTTTTAATTTTAAAAAGTTTTAATTACGAATTTCGCATTGCGAATTACGAATTTATTCCCCGTTCATTTCTAATAAAGTCATTTCAATACCGTTTGCGATTGCTTCTGCGTATTCTTGAAGCTTTTCGTCGAAGTCTTTATTATCGGCTTTGCTTGAAATAAATCCGATTTCGGCAAGGCAAGAGGGCATTTTTGTGTTGCGGTTGATATAATAATTCAAATCTGCGCCGTCGCGATATCCCGAATGAATTCCGCGGTTTTGAGAAATGCCCGCCACCTCAAGATTATCAAGAATATTCTGTGCAAGCAAATTATCGTCTGTTGGGTTTGAAGAATGCACCCACATTTCCATTCCTACCGCATCTGGCGAGGTACTGCTGTTTCGGTGAATTGAAACAAAAAGCGACGCTCTCGCCTTGTTTGCGATTTTACATCGGTCTTCAAGGGAAACGTCGCTATCGTCATCTCGTGTCATAACAACAGTATAGCCACGTTCCTCAAGAATATCCTGTACTAAAAGTGACAATCTTAAATTGTCGTCCTTTTCCATTCGCTTGCCGTTTGTAGCGCCTGAGCTTGTGCCACCGTGACCGGGGTCAATGCACACAACCTTTTCGTCGGGCACAAAATTGAGCTGACTTAAATAATAAATCGTCTCGTCACCGCCCACTAAAAGAAGGGCAAGCACAGAGCAAAGGCTCAATGAAAACAATGCGATTATGGGAAATAGAAAATTCTTTCGTTTGGTTTCTCTGTTGTTAAATCTTTTCATTTATCAAAGGTTTTTAAATTTTTCTTTAATCTCTGCAGCTCTACCGCAAGTCATTCTGCCCTCGGGACAAGCACCGACAAAGCAGCTTGGGCCATAGAATTTAAATACTGAGGGGGCTACCTTGCGAAGTTGTTTGAGTGCCTCAACGGCATATTCCTGAATTTCCCACTGTGCGCGGGTGCAGGAACGAAGTCTTAAAAACAGTAAGAGCTGTCTTGCGTTCATAGTTGTTACAATATCTAATGTATTACCGCTGAGCTGATAATATACCAAAAGTTCCTCTGCAACGCCAAGATTTTTAAGTCTTTCATACTCTTTTGCTGTTTCGGTAAAAGCATTTTTGTACTTCTCAAGAAGCTCGGGCTTATCTTTAAGCACAGGTGGAATGATATAACTCATTCGGTCTGTTTTTGTAAGCTCGGGGATTTCAATTGACTGAATTCTGTGGCGTGCAAAATGAGTAATGCAAGAAAGTGAAACATTATTGAAACGGAAGGTATAATTTGCACATTCAAGTGCTCTGGGGCGTTTGCACTTAACAACTGCTTCAACAATTTTTTCAACTGTATTTTCGTCTGCAAGGATTTTTTCAATTTGATTTGTCCCACAGTTTTTATTTGAAATAAGGGCGTTTCTTGCAATACATTTTGCCGCGTCGGGTGTATAAGCCAACAACTCAACGGGTGTAGATGTGTGCTCGGGCTCTACCTCAATAAACGAAAGGTCAGGCACATCGTTATGCACCTTTTCGGGATTAAAGCTTGACATAATTCCGGGGGCTTTTTCTTTAGCCTGCTCATAAAGTTCAAGACCAAGCTTTTTAATTTCGGGATATTTTGCACCTCTGCCACAAATCATAGCAGAAAGCATATTTAAGAATTCTCTGCCGTTTACCGAGCAGAAGAAATTACTGTAAAGGCAATAGGGCAACACAAAGCGTGCATCTTCACGAAGAACACCGTTCTCGCAAAGCTCGTCATAAAGTGCAAACATTTTAGACATATGCTCTTTATATGATTTTTCGATTTCTGCATCATTGAATTCGGGCACATAAAAGCCTGCATCGCTAAAGTTTACATAGCGTCTTGACTTAACGGTATAAGAAGCCAATCTGAACTCGATTATAAACTGCTCAACAACGGCAGTAACATTTTGAAAAGCAATTTGAAAATATGTATGCTCAACTGTGCTTGTGTGGCCTGAAGCCGTAACCTTACCGATGAGGTTTGCGTTTTTATCGCGGTCTTGTGACTTATCCCAAATTGAGAGTGCTGTACCCTCTTGAGTTGAAATTCTGCCACTTGCGGCGGTAACCTTTTCGTCAGTATCGGTCATACCAATGATGAGCGCTGTGCTTTTGTTATAATCATATGCCATAAATATCCCTCTTTTTTCACGAAATACTTTTAATCTTTAATATAATATCATAAAAAAATCCGCTATGCAACAATAAATGCAAAGTACAAAACGCAAAATGCAATCACGTAGGGACAGAACTCCTGTTCTGTCCGCAATAAGCAAGCCTCCACAACGGACAGACGGGGACGTCTGTCCCTACGCACGCATTAAAAACAATTCGACAAATTCAATTTTACTCTTTAATTTTCTAATTAATATTGTATTATTAAAAATTATTTGCTATAATGTAATCTGTATAATTATGAATATGGGGTTTTATGCGATGAATAAGAAGATGATTGTAATTGAAGGGCTTGACGGTAGCGGAAAATCAACTCAGGTTGAGCTTTTAAAAAGTAAGCTTATTGACAATAATATTAAACTGCGACAGATTAAGCTTCCCGACTATGACAACAAGTCCAGCACACTTGTAAAAATGTATCTTGGCGGTGAATTCGGCAGCAACCCCGCTGATGTTAATATTTATTCCGCATCACTTTTCTATGCAGTTGACCGTTATGCAAGCTACAAAAACATCTGGGGTGACGATTACAACAACGGTACACTTATTCTTGCCGACCGTTACACAACCTCAAACGCAGTTCATCAGACAGTTAAACTCCCAAAAGAAGAATGGGACAAGTATCTTGACTGGCTTTTCCACACAGAATATGAAATGATGGAAATTCCCGCCCCCGACGCAGTTATTTATCTTGATATGGATGTTGATATTTCACAGCGTCTAATGTCAAAGCGTTATGAGGGCGAAGAGGCTAAAAAGGATGTTCACGAGGCAAATGTTGAATATCTCAAAGCTTGTCGCGAGGCAGCACTTTATGCCGCTGACCGTTTCGGTTGGAATGTGGTTAAGTGTTTCGAGGGTGACGAGCCATTATCAATTGAAGAAATCGGCAATACTATCTTTAATATCGTTAAGGAGATTTTATAAATGGAGTTTCACTCCCCTACACTTTCTGACTTAGAATGGGTGCAAAAGGCATTCAATGAGGGTCAGACCGACTGCTGTGAATACTGCTTCGGCAATATTTTTATGTGGTCACAGATTTATGAAAACAAAATATTGAGTGACAACGGAATTTTCGTTTCTGCTGAGTTTACGGACGAGCCCGTATTCTGCTACCCCATAGGCAACGGCGACAAAAAGGCTACAATCAACCGTCTTATTGAATTTGCCAAAGCTAATGGCATTACTCTTGAATTCTACGGCTTAACGGAAAAAGATAAAGACGAATTGAATTCGCTTTTCCCCGAAAAGTTTGAGATAACCGAAACAAGAGAATATTTTGATTATCTTTATAAAACCGAGGATTTGGCAAATCTTGCAGGGCGAAAATATCACAGTAAGCGAAATCATATTTCTTATTTTGAAAAGACATTTGATTGGAAATATGAGCCAATAAACGAAAACAATATTAATGAATGTTTGCTTTTAAATGAACATTGGAAAAGACTTAACAGTGAAAAAAATCCCGAAGAAATTCTCAACGAACACATTGCAATAAAAAGAGCTTTGCAGAATTATTTTGAATTAGGTCTTGAGGGCGGAGTGCTGACAATTGAAAATGAGATTGTGGCATTTTCATTCGGCGAGAGATTAAACAACAACACATTCTGCACCCACGTTGAAAAGGCTTACGGTAACATTCGCGGTGCTTACCAAATGATTAATCGCGAATTAGCTCGCCAGATGCTCGGTAAATATGAATTTATCAACCGCGAGGACGACACAGGTAGCGAGGGGCTTCGCAGGGCGAAATTGTCTTATTACCCCCACCGTCTTGTTATTAAATATTCAGCCATTTATAAAGGATAATTATGATTGATTTTGCAACCGAAAAAGATATAAATGCTTTGAAATCTTTATGGCAAAGCGTTTTTCTTGAAGACGAAGAAGTAACTGAATACTTTTTTGAAAAGATTTTTGATAATGTGGTTACACCCGTAATACGCATTGACGGTGAAATTGCTTCTTCTTTATTTCTTCTTGATTGCAACATCGGAGAATTCAAAGGTAAATGCGTTTACTGTGCAATGACAAAATACAATCACCGCGGTAAAGGCTATATGAAAAAATTGCTTGATTTTTCATATGAATGGTGCAATGAAAACGGCTATGATTTTCTTATTCTTGTGCCCGCGGAAAAATCCTTGTTTGAATATTACGCAAAATGCGGATTTACACCTTTCGGTGTGAGAAGAACTCACACAATAAACGGTGAAACACCTGTGCAAAAAGAAAAACTGAGTTTTGAAAATGAGTTGAGTTTTGATAATTTAATTAATAAATATTGGGAATATTCTTGTATTCATTACGGCGGAAAAGTGGCTGATTTCGGGCTTATCTTTGATGATGAAAATATGATTATAAGAAACGCAAAGGGCAGTTTTGCGGATATTCCCGAAGAATACAAAATAAACGACACAGTTATTCAGGGCGATATAGATTTCGGTGAAATTGAAAGCCCCGCAATGATTAAAACTAAAAAAGAAGAAATTAAAAATATAAATTGCTATATTGGAATTACATTGGAGTAAGAATTATGATTTATGTATTTTTAGCATCCGGATTTGAAGAAATTGAGGCACTCGCCGTTGTTGATGTGCTTCGTCGTGCAGAATTAGATGTTATAACAGTTGGCGTGGGTGAAGATTTTGTAATCGGCTCTCACCAAATTCCCGTTGCCGCTGATATTTACGAGAGAGATTTAGTGCTTGACGAAAAGGTGCAGGCAATTGTTCTCCCCGGCGGAATGCCCGGCACATTAAATCTTGAAAAAAGTCCCGTTGTGCAGAAAGCAATTGACTGGGCAATCGAAAACGAAAAGCTTGTTTGTGCAATCTGTGCTGCACCCTCAATTCTTGGTCACAAGGGACTTCTTAAAGGTAAAGAGGCAACTGCATTCCCCGGTTTTGAAGAAGAATTAATCGGTGCAACCATTTCAAAAAAATATGTTGTTCGTGACGGCAATATTATCACTGCACGCGGAATGGGAAGTGCCATTGAATTCGGCTTGCAGATTGCAGAAGTGCTTGCAGGCGAACACACAGCCAAGAAAATTCGTGCTTCATTGCAGATTTATAATGGATAAAAAAGAATTGCGGAAAAATCTTCGTGAAAAGCGAAGAAATATACCAAAAGATATAAAAGCAATAAACGACAAAACAATAAGTGAGAAAATAATCAATACCGATTATTTTGAAAAGGCAGAGCAGGTTTTGGTTTTCGCATCAACCGACGAAGAATTTGACACGCGCTACATTATTGAGCGTTGCAGATTAGAGCACAAGCGGGTATTTTACCCCCGTTGTCTTGACAAAAAAGGTAATATGCAGTTCTTCAAGGTGGATTGTGCGGGCGATTTAGAGGTTGGAATAATGGGACTTCTTGAACCTAAAAAGACCTGCAAACCATATAAACCTAAAGAAAATGATATTATAATTGTCCCCGCGTTGTCAGTTGATAAAAACCACTATCGTATCGGCTACGGCGGTGGCTATTATGACAGATTTTTAAAGAATTTTAACGGTGTGAGCATTTGCCCCTGTTACAGTGAAATGTACTCGGAAAATTTACCCGCCGATGAATATGATATTAAAGTTAGCATTATCGCTACTGAAAAGGAGGTATTACTGTGAACAGATTTTCAGACGGATTTTCTGATAACAGTTACGAAGACCTTTTAAATGAATATGCAGGACAAAGCCTTGGAAGTAAAGCTTCAAAGCCCGCTGACGAGCCGATAAAAAAGCCCGCAAGTCAGCCTGTCAAAAAGGTTGCACCAAAAGTTCAGCCAAAGCCTGAGCACGTGGCGGCACCCTTTGAAGAGCCTGTTTTCAACATTGACATTTCTCACAAGAAAAAGCCTGACTATTCGCTTGACATTGACCTTGTGAAGCCTTTTGAAGAGACAGCACCTAAAAAGGTAGTCAATACTGAGCCCAAGCAGAGTAATACTATGGAATTCTCTGCAAGAAAAACTCCACTTTACAAGCGTTACCCCACAGCAAAGGCTAATGAGGTTAAGTCAGATAATGCAAAAACACAGAATTCTAATCGCAAAAAGGCTTCTCCCGTTGCAATCTTTATTGCTAACACAATAAGAAAAATTGAGGCGAAGAAGAATTCGCCAAAGCAGGCAGAAGCAGAAGAAACTTATGCCCCCACTACTTCAAAAAACAGTGCAGGTATTCTTTACAAAGTAAACGGCAAGACAAAGATTGATTGGAATGCTTTGTCTGCGCTTATTATCAAGACAGTTAAAACCAACAAACAGCAATTTATTGTTTTTGGTTGTTGCTTCCTTGTTGCAATTTTGCTTTCGTCAGTAGCACTTAGTTGCATTAATGACGTTCTTGCAATCAACCGCGACGGTGAAGAGACAATTGAGGTTGTTCTTCCAAATGAGGCTGACACAAAAACTGCAGTTAAGGTGCTTGACGAGGCAGGACTTATCAAAAACAGTATGTTCTGTAATTTGTTCCTTAAGATTATGGGTGAAAAAGATACCGGTTATCTGCCCGGTGTTTACTATTTCACCGATGACCTTGGCGTTGAAAAAATGATTGACCGCTTTAAAACAAGCAGTACCCGCGGTGCTATGATTAGCGTTACAATCCCCGAGGGATACACAATCGACCAGATTTTTGAGCGACTTGAAAAGAATGATATCTGCACTGCAGAATCCCTTTACAAGACAATCGATTCAATTGACTTCAGCGAAGAATACTCCTTCATTGCGAAAATTGATAACAAAGAAGAGCGTTATCATGCTCTTGAGGGTTATATGTTCCCCGCGACCTATGAATTTGAGCAGGGCGCCGACCCCGCAACAGTTATCCGCAAATTCCTCAACGCTTTCAAGAGCCGTTGGACAGAGGAATATGGTGCAAAGGCCTCAGAGCTTGGTATGAGCATTGACGATGTAATTACTCTTGCTTCAATCATTGAAAAAGAGGGTGCAAATCATCAGCAGTTCGGTCTTGTTTCATCGGTTCTTCACAACCGTCTTAACCGTTCAGGGCTTTACCCAACTCTTGAATGCAACTCAACCAAGGACTATGTAATCAACACAGTTTCAAAGAGAGTTACTTCCACATCAAAAATCAATGCATATATTATTGCTTACAACACCTATGAATGTGTGGGCCTCCCCGCGGGTGCAATCTGCAACCCGGGTACAGACGCTATTGAAGCAGCTCTCAACCCCGACGCTACTCAATACTATTTCTTTAGACACGATAAAAACGGTCATATTTATATGGCAGAAACAATCAGCCAGCACAACGCTAACGGCAGAACCGTTGAGCAGGTAAACGCAGAGGATTGATAAAATGATAATACCCGAGCTTTTAGCTCCTGCAGGTGACCGCGA
The DNA here is from genome assembly GCA_937916195.1 of uncultured Clostridia bacterium. Classification (GTDB taxonomy): domain Bacteria; phylum Bacillota; class Clostridia; order Oscillospirales; family Acutalibacteraceae; genus Fimenecus. Next base: position 7,213 of record CALFTO010000012.1, on the reverse strand, counting down.
AAGACTTGAAGCGGCACTGATGTATGGTGCTGATGCAGTATATCTTGGCGGTGACGCGTTCGGAATGCGTGCCGCACCACAAAACTTTAACTTTGAACAATTGAAAAATGCAGTTGACATTTGTCACGCTAAAGGTGTCAAGGTTTATCTCACTTGCAACACATTGGCAAGAAACGATGAAATTGCAGTTCTCCCCTCCTATCTTGAAAAATGGGCTGAAATCGGTGTTGATGCATTCATTGTTGCAGACATCGGTGTGCTTTCACTTTGCAAAAAGTATGCACCCAATGTGCCAATTCACATTTCAACGCAGGCGGGAATTGTAAATCACGTTACCGCAAATGAATTTTACAATATGGGTGCTTCGCGAGTTGTTACTGCCCGCGAGCTCTCAATGACCGAGATTGCAGAAATCCGCGCAAAAGTACCAAAAGAGCTTGAAATTGAGTGTTTTGTTCATGGTGCTATGTGCGTTTCATTCTCAGGCAGATGCTTGCTTTCTAACTATCTTGTAAACCGTGATGCAAACCGTGGTGAATGTGCTCAGCCTTGCCGTTGGGAATACGCTTTAATGGAAGTTAAGCGCGACGGAATGTACTTCCCCATTCAAGACAGTAAAGAGGGCACATATATTCTCAATTCAAAGGATATGTGTATGATTGAGCACATACCCGAAATGGTTGAAGCGGGAATTTCGAGCTTTAAAATTGAGGGCAGAGCAAAATCTGCCTACTATGCGGCTGTAATCACCAACGCTTACAGAGTTGCTATTGACGAATATCTTAAAAATCCGTCAAAGGATTTCACTCCGCCCCAATGGGTAATTGACGAGGTTTATAAGGTAAGCTATCGTGATTATTGCACAGGATTTTATTTCAATGCACCCAACGAAGATGCAAACATCAGCTTTGAGGGTGGTTACAAGCGTCATTATGACGTTATGGCAGAGGTTAAAGACTGCAAAGACGGGTTCATTATTGCAGAGCAGAGAAACAAGTTCTGTAAAGGTGATACACTTGACGCACTTCAGCCCTCAACCGAACCTGTAATATTTACTGCAGATGAGATTTTCGACGGTGACGGCAACGAAATTGAAGCCGCCCCACACCCCATGATGACGGTAAAAATCAAGAGCGATTTGGTGTTCCCGAAAGGTACACTTTTAAGAAAAGAAAAATAACGCGTAGGGACGCACGTCCTCGTGCGTCCGCAAATATATATAGCAAATTACGGACAGACAAGGATGTCTGTCCCTACGTGATTGCATTATGCATTTTGCACTTAAACTTGGAGTTTTTATGTTATTAAAAGTTTTATTGTTGCTTTGTTATGTACTATTCTTTATTTTCGTTCCCCTCTATGACAAAGCATACTGGCCCGAGCCCTCAAAAAAATCACTGACCTGCAAAATGATTGCAGCAACAATGTTTGTGGCAATCGGTGTGCTTGGAATGTTTATTACTGACAACAAATCAGAATATGCAAACACAATGCTCATCGGTTTGGTTTTAGGTTGGGTCGGTGACTTGTTTATGCACACACCTCACCCGCCAGGCAACCCACGAATGTCTGTGGTTTATATTGGTGCGGCGGCATTCTTAATCGGTCACATTTTCTATGTTTCAGCTTTTGTGAAATCAACTGCAATATTGACCGAGAGTTACAAATTCTTTACGCTACCCGAAATAATTGCGTTTTTTGTAATTTTCATTGCATTTGCACTTATGCTTAAGCCCGTTTTCAAGTTTGAGTTTAAAAACCGTTTTATGCAAATAGGCTTATATCTATACAGCGTTTTTCTTATCATTATGCTTGTTAAAGCGTGCAAATTGGGTATTACATACTTTACTTCAGGTGCAGAAAACGGACTTATCGGTATGCTCATTCTTTTGGTTGGCGGAGTATTATTCTTCATTTCTGACCTTACCTTAGGAATAAGACTTATAGGCGGCGGAAAGGGCAACAAGACAATTAAAACCGTTAGTCTTTACGCATATTTCTTCGCACAGTTGCTTTTGTCAACATCAATTTTGTTCATACATATATAAGGTGAATTTATGAGACCAAGAAAAATTAAAAACCTTACAACAAGACGAGAAAATTGCAGCGATTTGCGAATTCCATATACTCTTGAATCCTTTGATTTTCGCACAGATGATATTAAAGAGAGCTTCTTTGATTTAGACACTATTTTCGGCAGAAGTGCTCCGCTTGTAATGGAAATCGGTTGCGGTAAAGGTCAGTTTGTTTGCGAATATGCAAAAAGAAATCCCGATAAAAACATTCTTGCAATTGAATGTGTGCCAACCGTATTGGTTGAAGCTTGCGAAAAGGTAAAGGAAGAAGAAATCACAAATATCCGTTTTCTTGAAATGAAAGCAGAGTATCTTCCACTTTTTATTAGAGAAAAAACAATTTGCGAAATTTACCTTAATTTCAGCACACCTTACCCAAAATCAAGGCACGCAAGCCACAGACTCACAAGCAAGGGCTTTTTAGATATTTATAAAAAACTGCTTTGTGACGACGGTTTTATTGCCCAAAAAACTGACAGTCAAGGATTTTTTGAATATTCACTTGAGAGTTTTTCAAAAAACGGCTTTGTGCTTTCAAATATTTCACTTGATTTACATAAGAGTGATTTCGAGGGCAATATTGTGACAGAATACGAGCAGAAATTCGCAAGTCAGGGGCTACCCATTTACAGACTTGAAGCAAGACTTAAATAGAATCGTTATAATAACCAACAGACCGCATTTATTTTGGTTAAATTGCGGTCTGTTTTTTATTTTATGAATATGTTAAAATATTTTTGTATGGAAATAAGGAAGGGATTTAATGAGTAATATTAATACAATTCAAACAAACGAACAACAAAAGTATGTTGGCAAAGGTGAATTTGTTCTTTATTTAATGGGCGTATTCTTTTACACCACAATGACAGGTATGGTTGGCGGTAACAGAAATGCTTATCTTGTTAACGTTCTGCGTTTACCTGAAGAACAAACATCCTTTTTCAATTTATTGACAGCTATTATCCCCTTTGTGCTTAATTTCTTTATCGTTATGTACATTGACGGAAGAAGAATGGGCAAGGGCGGAAAATTCAGACCTATTGCAATGCTTGTGGCAGTACCTATGGCAATTGTTATGATGCTCTCTTTCTGGGCACCACCGGGGCTTTCGGGTACAATGCTTTTTATTTACATTGTAACAATCGCAGTTCTTTGGGGTGTATTCTGTACATTCGGTAACTCAATTAATATGATTGCCAATGTTATGACACCAAATCTTAAAGAACGCGACCAAGTGCTTTCGTTCCGCTCAATTTCAAGTGCAATCGGCAACTCTGCACCTGTTGTTATTGTACTTGTTGTAGGTCTTATCTGGCACAAAGATAACACCGAACTCATTAATGCAGTTACAGGCACAAGTATCCGCAGTGTTGAGGGTCTTCAATATATAATTTCTGCGGCACTCTGCGGTGTTGTTGGTATTATAACCGTTTTGTCGGGTATGAAAATTGTTCGTGAAAGAACAGTTTATACCGCTGAAAAGAAAAATCCCCTTGTGGGCTTTGTTGATATTATCAAGAACAAATACGCATGGACAATTATTGTTTCTGAATTCCTTAAAAGCTTCCGCGGAATTTCTACGTTTATGGAGCCGTTTATTGCAGCGGCAGTTCTTGGTGATATTTCAAAGAAAATCCTTTTTGTTCTTCCCGTTGGTATCGGCACAGCGGTTGGTATGCTTGTTATTAACTTCTTACTTAAAAAGTTTGATGCAAGACAGCTTTATATTGCAAGCGGTATTTATTCAGTTTGCGCAAACTGCATTGCCTTTGGAGTAGGATATGCTTATTTCAAAACAGGCACCGCTATTTTGCAAATTATATTTATCATATTCCTTTTCCTTATCGGACTTCAATTTGGTGCTTCAAATCTTCTTCCAAGTATGTTCCAAGCTGATGTTCTTGAAACAATTGAACTTAAAACCGGAAAACGTCTTGATGCATCATTCCCATTTGTTATTGGTATCGGCACACTTATCAGCGGTACAATTGCAAGTACAGTAGCCCCACTTCTTCTCTATGGTGACGGCTCAATTATCGGCTATATTCAGCCCACAGACCTTGTGCCAAGCCCTGTGCAGAGCCTTGATACAAAGGTTACACTTCTCTTCTTCTACACAATTGTTCACGGTATTATGATGTTCCTTGCAGGTGTTCCGTTCTTCTTCTACAAATTAACAGGTAAAACTAAAGAAGAATACCACGAGGCAGTGCTTAAACAACGTGAAGAAATGGCGCAAATTCAAGAAAACTAAAGAAAAACAAAAATTGCCCCCTCTGACGAGGGGGCTGTCTTTTTCGCTTGCGAAAAAGACTGGGGGAGAGAATGTTTTTTCTCTCCCTCCGTCTTTTGCTTCGCAAAATCCACCTCCCTCATCAGAGGGAGGAAATATTAGTTATTCATTATTTTGTGAAAACACGCAACCGCAATAATTTTGTCTGTAAAGGTTATAGACTTTACTTAATTCTATTGACCGTTTATAGCCCTCGCGTTTTTTGAAATCTGACGGTAAAAATTTTACGCAGTATTTTTCGGCTAATTCTTCACCGATTTCATTAATCTTCTGTGCGTTTTTAAGTGGGCTGATTGTAAGGGTTGTGGTGAAATAATCAAAGCCATTGTTTTTAGCCTCAATTGCAGTTTTTTCAAGTCTTAAGCGGTAACAGATAAAGCATCTTTCCCCGCCCTCACGACAATTTTCAAGCCCTTTGACCGCTGAATAAAACTTCACACTTTCAAAATCACAATCAAGCATTTTTACGGGATATTTTGTGTCCATTTCGCTGATTAAACGCTTCTGCTCTGCCTTGCGTTTTTCGTACTCTGCTTCGGGGTAAATATTAGGGTTATAATAAAGCACGGTAATGTTGAAATACTGCGACAAATACTCAATGCAATGACTACTGCAGGGCGCACAGCAAGAGTGCAAAAGCAATTTCGGTGCATTTTGCAGATTTTCAATTATATTATCAAGTTGTTTTTGATAGTTGATTTTTTGCATTTTCTCTCCCTCCGTCATTTTCTCACGAAAATGCCACCTCCCTCGTCAGAGGGAGGAAAAGAAACGGGCGATTCGTGAATCGCCCCTAAATTTCGTTTATTCTTCTTTTCTGCTGAAGAAACGACGTTCTTCTGTTTCTTCGTCCTTTTCTTCTATGGGAAGAATTTCAACCTTAACCTTACCTATTCTGCGCTCTTCAACATTTAAAACTGTAAGCTTTACATTTTCAAATGTTACTTCGTTCATTTGTCCGTCTTCGGGCAAAAAGCCGAGAACGCTTATAATATAACCGCCGATTGTGTCGTAATCACCCTCGGGGAAGGTTTTGCCGATATGCTCTTCAACCTCTTCAATATCGGTAATGCCGTCAACCTCAAAAATTGTGTCATTGATGATTGAGATTTCTTCGTCCTCTTGGTCATATTCGTCCTGAATATTACCAACAATTGATTCAAGCAAATCTTCAAGAGTAACGATACCTGCTGTTCCGCCGTATTCGTCAATAACAACCGCCATCTGTACTCTTTTTTCGGTCATCTCGGTAAACAATTCACCGCAACGCTTTGTTTCGGGAACATAATACGCAGGGCGCATCATATCCTTCACAGTTTTTGTCTTTGGAAGAGTTGTGCCAACATATTTAAGAAAATCCTTAATATAAACAATACCGACAATATCGTCGGGGTCTTCTTCATAAACGGGAATTCGTGAAAAACCGTTTTCGATTGAAAGCTTAACTGCCTCGCTGAGTGGCTCGTCATCGTCAATACACACCATATCTGTACGATGGGTCATAATATCAGCAACGTCAATATCATCAAACTCAAAAATATTGTTAATCATTTCAATCTGAGTATCCTCAATAACGCCTTTTTCACCGCCAACGTCAACCATCATTCTAATTTCTTCTTCGGTGACAACCTCTTCATCAGCGTGGGGGTCAATACCGATAAGACGCAAAACGCCGTTTGTTGAAAGAGCAAGGAATTTTACGATTGGATTAGTTACCTTTGCAACAAAAACGAGAATGGGTGCTGCCATAAAAGCCATTTTTTCGGGCTTACTCATAGCAATTTTCTTAGGCACTAATTCGCCGAGCACCAATGAGAAATATGACATAACAAGAGTAATCACAACAGTTGAAAAGCCGTTGATGATACCTAATGGAATTACATCAACAATTGGTGTTTTTGCGATTGCGCCCGCCAACATTCCTGCAAAGGATTGTGCCGCAGTAGCTGAAGTCAAGAAGCCCGCCAAGGTTACGCCAATCTGAATTGTTGACAAGAATGAGCTTGTGTTTTCAGTAAGCTTTTTAATCTGCTTGGCTTTTTTGTTGCCCTCTGCCGCCATTTTGTCGATTTTATTGTCATTAAGTGTGACAATTGCCATCTCTGACATTGAGAAAAACGCATTGACAAAAATCAATGCAAATAGGATTACTATTTGAACAATAATACTCCCGGGGTCCGTGTCCATTTGACAAACCTACCTTATAAAAAATATAGAGATATATAAAATATCAGTGTGTATTATATAACAATGCGAGCATTTAGTCAAGTATAGGGAAATTATGTTAAATTATTATTTGCGAAATGTTAATGATTATGTAAAATTTATGGCGAGGTTAAGCCCCGCCATAAGTGTTTTTCAGCATTTTCTATTTTTCTACCCATTCCCCAAGACGTTTTGATTTTTCTACATATTCAATTATTCTTTCAACCAATTTTCTATATGAAACATAAGAACTGTCAACAACAATTTTTTGCCTTGTAGTGTCGGGGCTTAAGTGCCCGACCGCAAAATAACATTGCAACTCACGGGCAGGCACGGAGACCTGCCTCTACAATGTTAATATACTCATATTGGTAACATATAAAAATTCGCGTCGCAGACCCTCAACTTTGCGTTTTGCATTTTGCACTTTACATTTTCGCCTACGAAATTCCTCACCTTCCAAATTACACAAAAACTGGTTAAATTTTTATCAAAGTTCGTTATTTTTTAGGCTTAAATCTCTTTACATTTTACGACAAAAGTGTTATTATTTAAACTGTATGAATACGTACATTTATTTCATATTTAATTCCATTAAGGAGGAAATACAAAATGGCAGAAAACAAGACACCCATAGTTA
>CALFTO010000011.1 GCA_937916195.1 uncultured Clostridia bacterium | reverse complement strand
CAAAGAAAGAAAACATCAGAAATTTTTCAATTATTGCTCACATTGACCACGGTAAATCTACCCTTGCTGACAGACTTTTAGAGCTTACTGAAACTGTCGCAAAGCGTGATATGACCGACCAATTGCTTGACAATATGGATTTAGAGCGTGAACGCGGAATTACAATCAAGGCTCACGCGGTAAAGCTCAACTACAAGGCAAATAACGGCGAGGAATATGAGCTCAACTTAATTGACACTCCCGGTCACGTTGACTTCAACTATGAGGTTTCACGTTCTCTTGCTGCTTGCGAGGGTGCGGTACTCATTATTGACGCTTCCCAAGGTGTTGAGGCACAGACACTTGCAAATACATATCTTGCCCTTGACCACGATTTAGAGCTTGTTCCCGTAATCAATAAAATTGACCTTCCCGCCGCTGACCCCGACCGCGTTGCAAACGAGGTTGAAGAGGTAATAGGTCTCCCCTGCGACGAAGCCCCCCGCGTTTCTGCAAAGACGGGTGAAAATGTTGGTGCGGTGCTTGAGAGTATTGTTTCTCTTGTTCCACCACCCGAAAATAATGACGATAAGCCACTTCGTGCACTTGTTTTTGATTCGGTTTACGACAGCTACAAGGGTGTTATTGTTTATGTTCGTATTGTTGACGGTAAAATCAAGCCCGGCGACACAATGAGAATGATGGCAACTGGTGCTGAATTCAATGTTGTTGAGGTTGGATATATGCGACCAAACGCAATGGAGCCCGCAAAAGAGCTTTCATCAGGTGAGGTTGGTTACATTACCGCATCAATCAAGACAGTAAGTGACGCCCGCGTTGGTGACACGGTTACAACTGCTGAAAATCCCGCAAGTGAGGCTTTGGCAGGCTACCGCAAGGTTAACCCAATGGTATTCTGTGGTGTTTACCCCGCTGACGGTGCTGACTATGAAAATCTTCGTGAGGCACTTGAAAAATTACAATTAAATGATGCTGCGCTCTCTTTTGAGCCCGAAACCTCAGGTGCACTCGGATTTGGCTTCCGTTGTGGTTTCTTAGGACTTTTGCACCTTGAAATTATTCAAGAAAGACTTGAACGCGAATACAACCTTGACCTTGTAACCACAATTCCAAGCGTTATTTATAAGGTTCACCTTACAAACGGCGATATTATTGAAATCGACAATCCAAGCCACTATCCCGACCCTGCGGTTATTGATTACTGCGAAGAGCCCACAGTTGAGGCACATATTTATGCTCCGCCCGAATACATCGGCTCAATTATGAATTTGTGTCAGGACAGACGCGGTGTTTATGTGAACACCACTCACCTCGCCTCTGACCGTGTTGACTTACACTATATTTTGCCACTTAATGAAATCATTTACGATTTCTTTGATGTGCTGAAATCTCGCACCCGCGGATATGCTTCATTCGACTACGAAATGAGTGATTATCAGCGTTCAAGCATTATCAAGCTTGACGTTCTTCTCAACGGTGACATTATTGACGCACTTTCGTTTATGATTCACAGCGAAAAGGCTTACGCCAAGGCTCGCAGAATTGCCGAAAAGCTTAAGGACAATATTCCGCGCCAGATGTTTGAAATCCCCATTCAGATGGCAATTGGCGGCAAGGTTATTGCCCGCGAAACCGTTAAGGCTATGCGAAAAGATGTTCTTGCAAAGTGCTACGGCGGTGACATTACCCGTAAAAAGAAATTGCTTGAAAAACAGAAGGAAGGTAAAAAGCGTATGCGCCACTTCGGTACGGTTGAAGTTCCGCAAGAGGCATTTATGGCTGTGCTTAAGCTTGATGATGAATAAAGAAATTTTTGAAAAATTAGCAGAATTGGAAATTGAATA
>CALFTO010000010.1 GCA_937916195.1 uncultured Clostridia bacterium | reverse complement strand
TTATCTGTCAGGATATTGAATGTGTTAAGCCTATTATGGAAATGCCAAATCTTCCCGTTGCTCGTGTAATGTGGAGAGCAATGCCCGACCTTGAAACAGGTATTGAGTGCTGGATTACAGCAGGTGGTGCTCACCATACTGTTTTAAGTTATGACGTAACGGCTGAGCAGATGAAAGATTGGGCAAATATGATGGATATTGAATTTGTTCATATCAATAAGGATACAACAGTTGCCGGGCTTGAAAAAGATTTGTTCCTTGCAGACCTTGCTTGGAAATTGAAATAAGGTGAAAATATGCTTGAACAGTTAAAAGAACAGGTTTGCAAAGCGAATTTGCTTTTGCCTAAATATAATCTCGTAACATTCACGTGGGGCAATGTTTCGGGTGTTGACCGTGAAAAAGGCTTAATGGTTATTAAGCCCTCGGGTGTTGAATATGACGAAATGAAGCCCTCAGATATGGTTGTTGTTGACCTTAAAACCGGTAAAAAGGTTGAGGGTGACCTTAATCCGTCTTCTGACACTGACACTCATATGGTGCTTTACAATACATTTTCCAATATTGGTGGTGTTGTTCATACTCATTCACGCTGGGCAACAACGTTTGCACAGGCAGGCAAGGGTATTCCCGCTTTGGGTACAACTCACGCAGATTATTTTTATGGTGAAATTCCTTGCACTCGTAAAATGACATCTCGTGAAATAGCAGGCAAATATGAGCTCGAAACAGGTAATGTCATTGCTGAAACTTTTGAACGAATTGATGCTGATGATATTCCCTCTGTTCTTGTTCATAGCCACGGTCCGTTCTCTTGGGGCACAGACCCATTTAATGCAGTGCACAATGCAGTAGTTCTTGAAGAACTTGCATTTATGGCTTGGCATAATCTTATGATGAATCCTGAGCTTCCCGCAATGCAACAGGAACTTCTTGATAAGCACTATCTCCGTAAACACGGTGAAAATGCCTATTACGGACAGAAAAAATAATTCCAAAATCTGTCTCCCTTGTTAAAGGGAGGGGGACCGCGATAGCGGTGGAGGGATTCAATACTAATAACTAACGGGTACTCAACGAGTACCCGTTTAATATTATTTAATTATCAACCAAAGCCCTAAATTCAGCATCAAAAATACAATATTCATAATTGTAAAAATTAATATGTATTTTCCTGTGCTGACCTTTTCTTTTGCAACAAATTTAAATGAAATCAAACTTGCCATAGAGGCTATCAATGTTCCAAGTCCACCTAAATTTACACCAATTAGCAAGTCTTTTGCATTTTCAGTGAATTTTGAAAGTAGTATTGTTGCAGGAACATTAGAAAAAATCTGACTTGAAAGCACGCCAACTAAAACTTCGTTACCATTCACAATATTCTTTAAGAAATCACTGATTGGTTTAATTTCACCAAGATTTCCAATAAATATAAACAGAAAAATAAAGGTGAAAAGTAAGCTGTAATCAACCTTTAAAATTACTTTTCTGTCAAAAATAACTATCACTGCAACAGTAATTAAAACGGTTACAATATAGGGAATAACACGAAAAACTGTCAGCAAAGCTAATAAAAATAAAATTGAATATACACAAATGTGCAATTTTGAAAAATCATGGCTGCTTTTAGTGCTTTGAGCGTCAATTGTACCTTTACCCGTAAACATACACGAAATTAAAATAAGTATAAGTGAAAGTAAGGCGTATGGGAGTATTGCTAAAATGAAATCTTCAAGGCTCATATGAAAAGCAGAGAACAAATAGAGATTTTGCGGATTACCAATTGGGGTGAGCATACTGCCTAAATTCGCCGCAACAGTTTCAATTGTAACAATCCATATAAGCTTGTCCATTTTGCCTGAAAGTTTTAATGCAGTAACTGTAAATGGTACAAAAGTAATAAGTGCTACATCATTCGTAATAAACATTGACGAGAAAAAACATAGCAATCCCAAAATCAGTGAAAGTCCGTTAATGCTTTTTATTTTTGAGAGCATCTTTTCAGCCACAAATTTAAAAATCCCAAGTCTGTTAAACCCAGCCATAACTGTCATTAAACAGAAAAGTAATCCCAACGTGCGAAAATCAATGTAGTCAATATAAGCTTTGCTTGGTGTAATCAAAAATGCTGAAATAACCGCTAATATGAACGATATAATAAGCACAATTTCACTTTTTAAAAATTCTTTAACTTTTGTCATATTAATCACCTAAAAGAATAAAAGACCTTTCGTTTGAAAGGTCTTTTTGGCGGAGATGAAGAGATTTGAACTCTTGCGCCGCTATTCACGACCTACCGCATTTCGAGTGCGGACCCTTCAACCACTTGGGTACATCTCCATATATTTTTTAACTTATGTATTTTATCAAACCCACATAAGTTTGTCAATATAACAAAAATAATCTTGAATTAAAAAAATATAGTGCTATAATTAGATTAAATATTATTTACTAAAGAAGGCGTACATAATGAGTATCGTTAAAAACGACCCTAAAATTAAAAATCCATTGTTACAAGCAATCCGTGCTCAGTTGGAGCATCGTGCATTCTGGCTTTATCTTCTCTGTGATGAGGCAGGTAGGCGTGGCCTTGATTGGCGTGATTTTGGAAGTGCCGCGGTTCGTCGTTGCGGACTTTCACAGGGTGCTGATTTAGTAAAAAAAGGCAGAACAGACAGCCTTATTGGACTTCGTAAAACCCTTTTTACAAAGCCCGCACAACTTGTTTTTGAAATGAAAATTTTAGAAAGCACAGACGATAAGCTGTCAATTGATTTCCATTACTGCCCACTCGTAAAGGCTTGGCAGAATGCAGGCTGTACTGATGAAGAAATTGCAACACTTTGTGATATTGCAATGTGCGGTGACCACGGAATAGGTGAGTGCTACGGTGCGGTGCTTGATTTACCAAAATGTATCGCAAAGGGTGATGACATTTGCTCACTTCGTTATCATAAGAAATAATTGAGGTTAAAACTGTTGCTGAATTACACCTGTGGCACGGCTTTGCGTAGTAGCATTTGCTTTACTTTTTGACTTTATGATAGGATTACAGATTAAAAGCAGTACTTTGTGAACAAGTCCAGTAAAAACGGACAATAGAAAAAAAGCACCTCCTATGGTAGAAT
>CALFTO010000009.1 GCA_937916195.1 uncultured Clostridia bacterium | reverse complement strand
CTCATCGCTAAAGCTTTTTTGAACCCCTGGCACAGCCAGGGGTTTTCGAATACAATAAAACGCTAAAAATTAATTTTTAGCAAATTTTGGCGAAAAATTAGCGATTTTTTAGCGAGTAAAAATTTTAATTTTTGGAGGTATTTATATGAGAGCAAAAACTTTTAGAGGTAGCAGATGTACAAAGAGAAAACAGAAAAAGTGCGAGGAAATTGCACGTACTTACGACAAAATCCAGACTAAATATGCTGAAATTCTTGATAGAGATGAGAATATCAAATCTATAAGGGTTAATGTAGTGTTTGATGTTATTCACACAAGGAGAAAAAAATCAAAAAAACCTGCAGACAAAGGCAATCCCACATGTAAAACTCCAATCATTGATTGGTATTATTAATATGAGTTTTTGTTATTGGGTACAAGCGAAAAATCAAATTATATTATTATTGACTTTATATGTTAAATGTAGTATAATTCATTTGTAAAAGGTTATATCATATATAGAAAGGGGTGCTTTTTATGACTTTATTTGATTCCTTATTAGAAAAATATGGCACCAATGAACCATTTTTTTCAATAGATATTACATTTAAAAATTATTCTCGCCCTTGGGTAATGAAACAACTTCAGGCTTTATGTGAAGAAAACAAAATCATTCGTTATGAAAAAGGCATATACTATATCCCAACTGACACAATATTCGGTAAAAGTATATTAAATCCTCGTAAGGTTATTGAGAAAAAATACATTAAAAATGCTGATGAAACTATAGGGTATTATTCGGGTCTATCTTTTCAAAACCAACTGAAACTAACAACACAAATGCCAAACATTATTGAAATATACACCAACAATGAAACTGCTAATGTGCGTAGTGTTATGGTAGGCAAACAGCAAGTCATACTCAGAAAAGCAAGAACTGTCATAAACAATGAAAATGTTGCTGTATTAAGTTTTCTTGAAATGATGAATGATATTTCTCCCCGTTCATTAGATAATGAAAAGAAAAACCGTATTATCAACTATATCAAAACTAACTATATTACAAAAGATGATATTATATCTTATGCATCTGTATTTCCGGATAAAGTTATGAGAAACCTTATTGAAAGTGGGGCGATTTTTAATGTTGCACAATAATAAATATGTTTTTGAACAAGTAATTCTTAAAGTATCTGAAGAAACCGGCATTGAAGCAAGTATCATTGAAAAAGATTATTATGTTACTATTTTCTTAAAAAATGTAGTGGAATTACAACCGGAAATAATATTTAAAGGTGGTACTTCTCTTTCAAAGTGCTACAAACTTATAAACCGTTTTTCAGAAGATATTGATTTGAATATTGATACTGAAGCAAAACCGACTGAAAGTAAACGCAAAAACCTTAAAAGAAATATTGTTTCTATTATAGATAAATTCCAATTCACTCTTGACAATGCCGATAATGTAAAAAGCCGAAGAGATTACAACAGATACATTATCGACTACCCAACAATATTTCCATCAGATTATCTAAAAGAACATTTAATTGTTGAAACTGCAGTTTATATCAAAGCATATCCCTGTAAGAGAATGATAGCATCAAGTATTATTTATGATTATCTTAATAAAAATGGCTATGATGATTTAATAAAAGAATATGAACTTGAGCCTTTTGAACTTAATGTTCAATCTGCAGAGCGTACATTTATAGATAAATTATATGCTTTAGGTGATTATTATTTAAGTGATGCTGTTAATGAATATTCACGACATATTTATGACTTGTATAAATTATCTGAAATCGTTATTCTTAATGATGAATTAAAACAACTTGTAAACGAAGTATATACTGAGCGAAAGCCGCATACACAATGCCGTTCTGCAAAAGATGGTATCGATATGAACATATTGCTTCAGGAGATAATCGATAAAGATATTTACAAGAAAGATTATGAAGAGATAACATCAAAGATGCTTTTTGAAGATGTACCATACGAAACTGCAAAAGAAGCATTACAAAAAATTGTTAATTTCAAATTGTTCTGATAAATTCTATTGAATTTATTTTTAGTTGTTGTATAATAAAAAGTGCAAGGTTACTATGCCCCAAGGCACTCCCCTTCATCCTTACATGGGGCAAAATCGCTTATCCTTTCCGCTGATTTTCAGTTGTGAAAGAAAAGTATAAATTTTTTCAAAATTTATGACCTTGCATTTTCTATGCAAGGTCTTCTTTTTTTGCCTTAAAAGTCACCTTGCAAAATATTTAACTGACGGCAAAACAAGCCTTTTCTTTTCCTTTCTTTTAACTTTCTGTTAATCTTCCCTTTTCCCCTTTCAAACGGCTCTACTGCGTGGTTTGTGGCTATTTACTTTCTCGTAATTTTCAAGAAAAATTAAAGAAAAAACTTAATTTTTTTCAAGGAAAAATAAAAGAAAATTTCTGAAAAAATTAAAGAAAATTAAGAGAAAAAAAGTAATCTGGATAGCGGAAAAAGTAACAGAAAATATGACCTTGCACACGATAAAAATTTTTGCCCTGCAGACGATAAATCGTTTTTGCTACGACAAACGAGCGCTGCCGGTGACAGATGAAGCGAAGTTGATTATTATGTGAAAATACAGAGCGGTGCGACGCGCTCCAAGCGAGCAACGCGACAATATTTTCAGTGGGCAAATCATAAATATAATTCAAGACCTTGCATTTTCTATGCAAGGTCTTTTTTGCATTTAAAAACAGGACGAAGATTCTCTATCTCGCCCTGTTTTTTGAATTATTAAGTTTTAGTTGGTGGATTCATCGAACACAGAAGAACCGTCCCCTTGTGTTCTTTAAATGTTATTTTAGGATTTATTTTTATGAAAATTTTTTTTGAAAATAAAAGGAAGTATCATCAATAATATTCCGCTTATCCCTAAAATCACTCCAAATATAATGAAGTTTACATTTGGTTTTAATACAGAAGTGGATTTTTCGGGAGATTGTGGATTGTATTTTATTTCAAACTCATCTCCGATTTTTTTATAATTTACAGACTCGATTAAACCGGTGTATACATTTTCTTCTGCACTGTATTCATATAAAATATCATGTATAATATATTTATTTCCGTTTGTTGTCATACGCTCATATACATTAGTAACAGTTGCTTCCGTCTTTATCCAGTTTAATTGTGAAATCTCTTCTTTATATCCCGGAATTCCGATTATAATTGTAACCACGCAACTAAAAGACAGAACAATTCCCACAAAAAAAAATAAATCCCGGCATAATATTTTTTACTTGTTTTTTGAATTCTCCAAAATCCGTATATGTCATATAAATTTGTATCGATCCTTTCTTGGCATTATTTATATTAACGCTTCTAATGTTAAAATACAGTATATTTATACTGTATTATTTGCTTGTATTTCACTAAATTTAGCGAAGAGCGATTTTACTAAAAAAGAAAACACAAGGGGACGGTTCTTTTGTGTCGTCCCTTGTGACTTTTTTCATCTAACCTTGATTCAAATATATCACTAATTTTGTATAAAGTCAATAAAAAGGAAACGTCCCCTAATGTTCTTGTTTTTGATTATATTTTGTGCTATTATTGGTATATAAAGGAGTTGGGTTTATGAAAAAGAAGATTATAATTATTGCTTTGGCGCTTATTTTGATTGGTGGAATTATTGCATCTGCTATTTTAATTCCAAAAATGGAATATGCAAAAGATTCGGGTGATACTGAAGAATTATTCAGACAGAATGTTGCTTTGGTAGGATATGAAAATACAATTGAAACTGCAATTCCGCAAACTGAACTTTACAATATAATCAAAGCTCATTTTGAGGGTGAGCTCCCCGAAGGTAAAACCGAGAAAAAAGCAATTATTATCGGTTATGACGGTTGCCGTGCTGATATTCTCACGGAAATGCAGAGCCAAAACAGTGCTATTTCTGCATTGCTTGATGACGGGGCTTCAATTAACCTTGCATATTGCGGTGGTGTTAACTACCCTGCCCCCAACACACAGGACACTTCAACTGCACCCGGTTGGTGTTCAATTCTCACAGGTGTATGGGCAGACGAGCACGGCATCACCGGAAACGATATTACTAAATCTCTTGAACATAAGACACTTCTTACCACGCTTGTTGAAGATAAGGTTATAGACAGTTCTGCTTTTATTACAAAATGGGCAGGTCATTTTTCAAGAAACAATGCAACATATCTTCTTGAAAAGGACTACTGCGAAGAAAACAACCTTGATGTTACTTTTAATAAATTCAAAAATGACAAGACTTCACACGAAGCCACACTTGAAGAAATCAACGAGAAAGATTGTGCAGATTTCATTTTTGTTATTTATGAGCCAACAGACTCAACAGGTCATAATTATGGATTTACTTATAACAATCCAAAATACAAAGAAGCGTTCAAAACTGCTGATAATTATGGTTATGAAGCACTCAATGCAATTAAGTCAAGAGATACATACGAAACAGAGGATTGGCTTATTATTGTGACCTCTGACCACGGTGGAATTGGAACAGACCACGGTGGTACAAGTATTCAGGAACGAATGACATTTATTGTTACAAACAAAGAATTTTGATAGTGATAAAATGAAAAATTTAACCTTTGAGCAGTTTAACTCTGCTGAATTTAAGCTTTACGAGGGAAATCCCATACTTAAAAACCCTTGGAACAGTTTTGTTATTGCTGACCCGAGCGTTATAACTCCTGATGTGTCACACGACGGCAAATGGCATTTATTCTGTCACACATTTTTCGGTGTATATCATTATGAAAGTGCTGACGGTATAAGCTTTGAAAATAAGGGTAAAATCGTTAACCGTGCAATGCGACCTAATATTAACTACATTGACGGAAAATATTATCTTTTCTATGAGAGAACGCGACCTGTAATTTTTAATCTTTTAAGCCTTGTTGGTGCGAAATGGAAATCAGAAATCTACTGTGTTGAATCAGAAAATCTTATTGATTGGACAAAGCCGTATTTAGTAATCGGTAAAACCCGCGATTATGAAGAATACAACAATGGTTTTGCAATTTCAAATCCCTTTTTGATGGCTACTGAAAGTGGTTACAGAATGTATTATTCCTGTGGGCAGACTTTTATTGAAGACTGCGGATTTTGCGAGCCTACACACATAAGCTTTGCAGAGAGCGAAAGCGTAACAAGCGGCTACATATCAAGGGAAAAACCTATTATCAGCCCTGATAAAAACATTCAATATCTTAACCTTTGTTCAGGTTGCTTAAAGGTTTATAAGTTGGCTGACTGTTACATAGGACTTCAAAACGGTCTTTTTGAAGAAAACGGCAAAAGCCACTCGGCGATTATGCTTTTAAAATCAGACGACGGAATAAATTTTGAATTTGTAAAGCCGTTTTTAGTACCGCAAACTTGTGGCAACAGTCGTTGGATGGCGCAGTATGTTTATGCTTGCTGTCTCACCTATTACAAAGGCAAATTAAGACTTTATTTCAACGCAAGAAATGTTTCAAATAACCTTACAGGCAGAGAATGTATTGGTATGTACGAAGCAGAGATATAATAAATGCAAAACGCAAAGTGCAAAATGGCGAGTTCAAAAGACCTCGCCATATAATTTTATATTGAAAATTCGATATAAAAGGTATATAATTACTTTGACAAAAAATTCACAACTTGAAATGGGGTTTATTTATGGCAAGATATGCGATTTACGGTGCAGGCTCTTTGGGAACTGTACTCGGTGCGTTTATTACTAAAAACGGTGGCGAGGTTGACCTTATCAACAGAAACAAGGCTCACGTTGAAGCGCTTAACACAAAGGGCGCAAAGATTATCGGCACAGTTGATATGACCGTATCCGTAAAAGCAATTACACCCGACCAGATGGAAGGCAAATATGATGTAATTATACTTCTTACAAAGCAGTTGTTCAACAAAGAGGTTGTAACAATGCTTAAAGATTACCTCACTGACGACGGCGTTATTGTAACACTTCAGAACGGTATTCCTGAGCCTGCAATTGCTGAAATTGTCGGCACAGAGCACACAATGGGTTGTGCTGTTGAATGGGGTGCTGCTCTCGTTGAACCGGGCGTTTGCGAGCTCACAAGTGACAAAGACAGTCTTTCATTCCATATGGGCAAAATGGACGGAATTACCGACGCACAGTTCAAAATGGTTAAGGATTTGCTTGAAATGATGTGCCCTGTTCACGAAGAAGAAAATCTTATGGGTGCTCGTTGGTCAAAATTACTTATCAACTCCACATTCTCAGGTCTTGGCACGGTTGTAGGCGGTGTTTTCGGTGATGTTACTGAAAATAAAGAGGGGCAAAAGGTTGCCGTTCGTTGTATGAAAGAAATCATTGATGTTGGTCACGCATCGGGTGTTGAATTCGCACCTGTTCAGGGTAAGAATATTGTTGGTCTTTTCTATTGGAATGGTGCGTTAAAGCGTGCATTTGCACAGTTTTTGCTTCCAATCGCTCTTAAGAAGCACCGCGACATTGAGCCCTCAATGCTTCAGGATTTGAAAAAAGGTAAGCCCTGCGAGGTTGACGCAATCAACGGTGTTGTTTGTGATTTCGGTAAGAAACACGGCGTTGCAACACCAATTAACGACCGCATTGTTGAGGTTATTAAGAAAATTCAGAATGGTGAATTAAAAGCAGAAGAGAAGAATATTCATCTTTTTGATGACCTTTTATAATCAAATAAAAAATATTAGGCAGTCCGTTTGAACTGCCCCAAATTGTGCGGACAGTACAAAAAAGCACCTAATGGTAGATAAA
>CALFTO010000008.1 GCA_937916195.1 uncultured Clostridia bacterium | reverse complement strand
GTTTTGAAATGGAAACTGTTGGTCAAGGATTTGATGTAGTGCTTAGCGTAATTGATAAGATTGCCGCTTTCCAAGAAACAAACGGATTTAATGGTCCTCAAAAGAAATAATTCGATATAATTTAAGGGTATGATTTCGGTCATACCCTTTATATTTTATTGACTATCCCCTCGCTTTGTGGTAAATTAAAATATAAAATTAATGTCAAAAACGGTGAAATTATGCGTAAGCTTTTTAAAACTATTTCAATTATTTTAGTAATTTCTATTCTTTTTTCTGCCTGCGGTACAAACTCCGCGGAAAAGATTACTGCACAAATTGAAGAATACTTTAAAAATAATCAATATAACGATTGTTTTGAATATGTAAATCAGTTAGAAACTGAAATGAAAAATCAGGTGAATTCTTCTGTTTTAACATTAATTTCAGCAGAATACAATGAGCTTGTAACTGAAAATAATGTAAATACAAACAGTTGCTATGCTTTAGATATGATTGATAATAGTTTTACTGAAAATTGCAGAAAGCTTTGGAATGTTGCAAGAGCCTTTACAATCACAAAAGAGAATGATAATTATACCGATTTTCTATATCTTCATTATTTTGCAGAAATGTGCAACTACACAAAATACGGCGCAATCTATTCACTTTTAGAGAGTGTACACAAATCGGGTTATCTTAATGAAATAACTGACGCTCTGTATGCTTATGACAACGAAGGTGACAGTTTCGCTTTTGATGACGCTTACAAATCTGCTCTTATGTTTGATTACGCTTCATTTGACCCGCAGGAATATCTTGTTGAAGATTACAGAAATGCCCACAACAAAACTGTAAAAGCACTTAAATCGTTAAGCAATGGTTTTGCAACAAGTAATGTGAATGTTATTGCATCGTCAATGAGTGATTTAGAAGATTCACTTTCTACAATTCTGTATATTACAGATATACTTAATGCAATTCACGCAAAACAGATTTATATTTTCAACAAGCTTTCAAACGGAGAGCTCAACGCTGTTTTTAATACAGATTTAGAAATCACCAAGAGAGATTATGAGGTTGGTGATATATTTTCTTTAGATAATATCTTCGGCGAAAACAAAAACGATGATAAAAATGAAAATTCTGAAGAAAATTCTGCAACCAACGAAACAATAAGTAAAAAAGACGCACTTAAAACAGCAGTAAATGCAATAAATAAAACAAAAGCATACAAAAGCAATCTTAGTGTTTCTTATAAGCAGACAATTAATATTCAAATGATATCGTTTGAAAGTGAATCAAGTATCAATGATACTGTTGAGTTAGCAAAATCAACAATAAACGAAGCTTTAGAGAGTGCTAACGGAACAAAAAAAGCCGATATTCTTTTTAAAAATGGTACAAGTGGAAACATTTCACTCGATAGTTTCATTCCCCCATCGAACAAAAAAGCAATTGGTAATGCTGATAGTATTAAAGATTACAATGTTGTAAGTGGTAGTGGCGGATATGTAATTTCAATTACTTTTTTACCTGAAGCAACAAATAATAAATCTGGAATTAAAGGTATTGGCTCAATAATTAATGGTTTCTCATTTGAAAATAGTAAAAATATAAGTGATTATAAATCCAGTTATTCAACTGCAGCTGTTATGTTGACTGTCAACAACAGCGGTCTTCTTGAGAAAATGGAATGTGAAATTTCAGGTATTAGTGATTGCGATTTCATTGATAACAATGGCCAATTTTTATTTGAAGCGGAGTTCTCATTCAACGAAAAATATTCATATTCCTTTGAATACTAATAATCATTCACAGTTTATTAAAAAATATTAAGAAAATAATTGACTTATCAAGGGTTTTGGTGTATATTTATAGCATATTTTTTATAAATATAATGCAGAAATTAAAACTTTTTTCTGCAAAATTAAAAGGAGGAAATTCCAATGAAAACTTTTAGAAAAGTTCTTGCCGTTGTTATGGCATTAACACTTGTTGTTACTTGCTTTGCAGCTTGCGGCGGTGAGAAAAAAGAGGCTTACTTTATCGGTGCAACAGGTCCCCTTACAGGTCCTAACCAGTCATATGGTAACTCTGTAAACAATGGCGCTATGCTCGCTGTTGAAGAAATCAACGCAGCCGGCGGGCTTAACGGCGTTCCTTTCAAGTTTGAAATGAAGGACGACAAGGCATCAGATGCTGATGCTGCAACAGGCTATGACGCTCTTTATGATGACGGCATGCAGATTTCACTTGGTAGTGTTACATCAGGTTCTTGCGAAGCTTTTGCAAAGAGAGCTGCTGAAGATAACCTTTTCTTCATCACTCCTTCTGCTTCACAGGAAAGCATTATCACTGACAGACCAAACGCATTCCGTGTTTGCTTCGGTGACCCCGACCAGGGTATCCTTGCTGCTCAGAAGCTTGCTAAAGACTATGAAAAGATTGGTTGTATCTATGACACAAGCGATACATATTCATCAGGTGTCTATGCTGCATTCGAAAGTGAAATGAAGAATCTCAACAAAACATTTGAAGTTCGCACATTCGACGCTGAAACTAAGACTGACTTCTCAGCTTCTGTTGAAGCTCTTAAAGACTGTGACGTTATCTTCCTTCCTATCTACTACACAGAAGCAGGTCTTGTTGCAAGAGCTTGTGTAGATAAGGGACTTAAAGATGTTGTTCTCTTCGGTTGCGACGGTCTTGACGGTGTTGCAGCTCAGATTGACGAAACAGTTACTAACGAAATCAGCTACATCACTCCTTTCGACGTTAACAGCACAGAAGAAAAGACTGCTAACTTCGTTAAGAACTATGAAGCAAAATACGGCTCAAAGCCCGACCAGTTCGCTGCAGACGGTTACGATGCTGTTTATGTAATTTATGAAGCAATGAAGGCTGCAGGCGTTAACGATGCAAACATCTCAGCAAGCGACCTTTGTGACCTTGTTGTTAAGGCTATTACTGCTGACACCTTCACATATGCAGGTACAACAGGCGAAATGAAGTGGGATGCTTCAGGTGCTTGCACAAAGGTTCCTGTTATTGTTGAAGTTAACGGCTAATTTATCAAACTTTCAATAGATTAATTCTATGCCATACGGTTTCAGTTTGTCTGGGACCGTATGGTTTGACTTATAGCGAAAAGATGAAAAATTTTTTCATTTTTTCGGTGTAAGCCAAAATAGTAGTTTTTTGTTAAGGAGTTTTATTTTATGGTAACATTGTTGGATGGCTTGAGCCTTGGCGCAATTTATGCACTTATTGCTCTTGGCTATACTATGGTTTACGGTATTGCAAAAATGCTCAACTTTGCTCATGGTGACGTAATTATGGTTGGTGCATATGTAATATTTACTACTCTTGCGGTTACGGGTAATCCTGTTATAGCTTTCATTATATCTATACTTGTCTGCGTCGTTTTAGGTATAGTAATTGAGAAATTAGCATACAAGCCTTTAAGAGCTGCCTCCCCTCTTGCTGTTTTAATTACAGCAATCGGTGTCAGTAACTTACTTCAGGGTTTGGCACAGTTAATCTTTGGTACTGAGCCAAAATCAGTTATTATTCTTAATAAATTAGGTTCTTTACAAATTAATGAAGACCTTTCTATCAATATCAGTACAATAGTTACTCTTGTTTTGAGTGCTCTTATTATGATTACACTTACAGTCTTTATCAAAAAGTCCAAAACCGGACGTGCTATGATTGCTGTTTCTGAAGACAAGGGTGCTGCTCAGCTTATGGGCATCAATGTTAACAAGATTATTATGATAACATTTGCAATCGGTTCTTCACTCGCTGCGTTTGCAAGCTTATTCTACCTTATTAAAGTTCCAGTAAGCCCATCATTTGGTGCGTTACCCGGAATCAAAGCGTTTGCAGCGGCTGTTATTGGCGGTATTGGCTCAATCCCCGGTGCTATGCTTGGCGGTATTCTTTTAGGTCTTGTTGAAAATATCTGCTTAAGTATAGATGTTATCGCTCCATACACTACTGCTATTGAATTCGGTTTACTTATCTTAATTCTTCTTGTTAAGCCAACCGGTATCCTTGGCAAAAAAATCAGAGAGAAGGTGTAATTTAATATGGCAAAAACAAAATCAAAGTTTAAAATTAAAAACCATCTTAATTACATCGTAATAGGAATTGTACTTATCATAACAACTATTCTTAATATGACTGGTGAACTTGGTCGTCTTGACCGTAGCACTCTTGTTAGAATTTCATTTAGTATCGTTCTCGCAGTTTCATTAAACTTGGTTGTTGGATTTTTGGGCGAATTGAGCCTTGGTCATGCAGGTTTTATGTGCGTTGGCGCGTATCTTGGCGGATATTGCATAAACATACTTTCCAACGTAATTGAAAGTGACCTTGTTGTTTGCATTATTGCAATGTTAATCGGCGGTATTATCGCTGCTTTCTTTGGATTAATTATTGGTGTGCCTGCCCTTAGACTTCGTGGCGACTACCTTGCAATCGCAACTTTGGCATTTGGTGAAATCGTTAGAAATATTTTCAAAAATCTTAGCTTTTTCGGTGGTTCACAGGGACTTACAGTAAAAATGTATCCTGAAAAAGAACTTTTCATTGTTGCACTTATAGTTGTTATCATTGTTCTTGTTCTTTCGCAAAATCTTATCAGAAGTAAACACGGCCGCGCTGTAACCGCAATTCGTGACAACGAAATTGCAGCAAAATCAATGGGTATTAATGTTACCTTCTATAAGCTTTTCATTTTTATAATTGCCGCTTTCTTTGCCGGTGTTGCAGGTGTAATTTACGCACAATGCTTCGGTCAGGTTAAGCAAGAGTCATTCTCATACAACTATTCAATTGAAATTCTTGTTATGGTTGTTCTTGGCGGTATGGGTAGTGTTAACGGCTCAATCATCGCGGCAACTATCATCACTTATTTGAACATTCTTCTTCAAAACGAGCTTTCAGGTCCTTTAGCTTCTGTAAAGCTTGTTGTATATGCAATAATTCTCATTTTTGCAATTCTTTTCAACAATGCTCCCAGCTTTAAGAATTTAAAGAATAAGCTTTCATTCAAAGGCAAAGGCAAAAAATCAAAGGAAAAAGATGACGATGCAGAATGGGATAGAATTGATACTAAAATCAAAATGAATGAAGTGTTGACCACTGAATTCCAAGGCGATGATGTGTTCGATGCAGATGTTTACTCAAAGGAGGATAACTGATATGGCAGAATATATGCTTGAAACGAAAAATCTCGGTATATCCTTCGGTGGATTAAAAGCTGTAAGCGAATTAAATCTCAAGGTTAAAAAGAATGAACTTTATGGCCTTGTTGGACCTAATGGTGCGGGTAAAACAACTGTATTTAATATTATTACAGGTGTTTACAAGCCTACAATGGGCACATTCTATCTTGACGGTGAAGAGCTTCGCGGTAAAAATGAAGAAGCAATCAACCACAAAGGTATTGCACGTACATTCCAAAACATTCGTCTTTTCAACAATATGAGTGTTATTCGTAATGTTATGGTTGGTCTTCATAATCAACCCGAATTTAAGTGTGACCCATTTTCAAGTATGTTCAGACTTCCAAAGCATTTTTCTTCTGAAAAAGAAATGAGGGAAAAAGCTAAGGAAATTCTTCGTATCTTTAACCTTGAAGAAGAAAGAAATAACCTTGCTTGCAACCTCCCCTACGGTAAGCAAAGAAAACTTGAAATCGCACGTGCACTCGCAACTAATCCAAAGCTTTTGCTTCTTGACGAGCCCGCTGCAGGTATGAACCCAAGTGAAACACAGGAGCTTATGGATACAATACGTTTTGTTCGTGACGAGTTTGATATGACAATTCTTCTTATTGAACACGATATGAAACTTGTAAGCGGTATCTGTGAAGAAGTTACAGTGCTTAACTTTGGCCAAGAGCTTGCTCAAGGTAAGACAAACGAAGTTCTTAATGACCCTGAAGTTATTAAGGCATATCTTGGTGATTAAGGAGGTAAAACTATGGCACCACTTTTAAAAGTTGATAATATTGAAGTATATTATGGTATGATTAAGGCTTTAAAAGGTGTTTCTTTTGAAGTAAACAAGGGTGAAATAGTTGCTCTTATCGGCGCAAACGGCGCTGGTAAAACAACAATCCTCCACACTGTAACAGGTCTTTTAAAACCCAAAACAGGTACAATACTTTATAATGATACCGACATTACAAAAACTCCTGCCCACAAAATTGTTACAATGGGTATGGCTCATGTTCCCGAAGGAAGAAGAATTTTCTCTCAGCTTTCAGTTCTTGACAATATAAAGCTTGGCGCTTTTACACGCAAGGATAAAAATGAGATTGAAAAATCACTCAAATATGTTTATGAGAGATTTCCTCGCCTTGAAGAAAGAAAAAATCAGATTGCAGGTACTCTTTCCGGCGGTGAACAACAAATGCTTGCAATGGGCAGAGCGCTTATGTCAAAGCCCGATTTCATTTTGATGGATGAACCTTCAATGGGTCTTTCTCCCCTGCTTGTTTCTGAAATCTTTGATATAATCAAGGTAATCAACGAGAGCGGAACTACTGTTCTTCTTGTTGAGCAGAATGCTAAAAAGGCACTTTCAATTGCTGACAGAGCTTATGTTCTTGAAACAGGTAGTATTGCTCTTTCAGGCGATGCAAAAGACCTTATGAATAACGAATCAGTTAAAAAGGCATATTTAAGCGAATAATTGTGAAAGGTGATAATTATGGAAAACAACTTCGTAATTACTATTGCCCGTGGATACGGCAGTGGCGGTAAAACTATCGGCAAAATGCTCGCAAAAGAGCTTGGAATCCCCTTTTATGACCGCGAAATTCTTTATATGGCATCTGATGAAAGTGGTATCAGCTTAAATCTTTTCCAGAAGAACGACGAGGATGTGCGTAAGGGCTTGTTTGACCCTTCAACACACAAATATATCGGTAAACTTTTAACACCTGAAGACAGTGACTTTGTTTCAAAGGAAAATCTTTTTAATTACCAGGCTAAAATTATTAAAGATTTGGCCGCAAAAGGTCCTTGCGTAATTGTTGGCAGATGTGCAGACTTTGTGCTTCAAAACAATGAAAATGTAATTAAAACATTCATTTGGGCTCCCCACAAGGAATGTGTAAAAACGGTTATGGATATGTTTGCTTTATCAGAAAAAGAAGCAGACAAAAAAATCCGTAAAATTGATAAGCATCGTCGTGAACACTATCACTATTATACTTGTCGTGATTGGGATGATGTTCGCAATTATGATATTTGTCTCAATTCTGCTGACTTAGGCTTTGAAGGTTGCGTAAAAGCAATTAAAGCTTATCTTGAGGTTTTGCAAGAAGTTAAATAATTTTTTAGGGTTACCACATCGGTAACCCTATTTTTTCTTGATTATGATTAATATTTGATATATAATATTATTAACCTTTTTGAAAGGAAAATGTTTATGTCACAAGGAATTTACAAAGTTGCGGCAATTTCACCAAAAATCAACGTTGCAAATGTTACAAAAAATTGCAATGAAATTATAAATATGATTGAGAAAGCTATAAAGGAAAATACTGATATTATAGTATTTCCTGAGCTTTGCGTATGCGGTGCAACCTGTGGTGATTTATTTTTGCAAGAAGCGTTAATCGAAGCCTGCAACGATGGTATTCGCAAAATTTGTCAAGCAACAAGAGATTACAACGGTTATGTTGTTATTGGTGCTCCTATTGAAAAAGACAATAAACTTTTTAACTGTGGACTTGTAATACACAGTGGTAAAGTTATTTATAATATTGCAAAAAACAATCTTTCACTCAATGAAAAGCGTTGGTTTTCATACGGAAAAGAGTTTGAATATAAAAATGAAGTAAATCTCCCCTTTTCTCTTGTTATCGGTGAAAATTCTTTTGATAATATGACTTCTGATTTTGTAATAAACATTTCAGCAGAAAGTAGTGAAGTAACAAAATACAAGTATTTCAAAAAATGTATTGAACATTCCGATTGCGGATATGTTTATGCATCTGCCGGTGCAGGAGAATCCACAACTGACGCAGTCTATTCAGGTGCTTGTATTATTGCAGAAAACGGAAAAATCATTGTCGAAGGTAAAAGATTTTCATTTGATAGTGAAATGATTATTAGTGAAATTAATACGGATAATTGTTCTGCCATATCAAAATTTAACAGTTTGAGTGTTGAAACAGTAAGCTCAAATGACCCTCACCCGTTTATTCCAGCGAACAAAATAGAATTAACTGAACGTTGTGAAGAAATCCTTAAAATTCAAAGCACAGGACTTGCCAAAAGAATGCTTCACACCCACACCAAGAAGTTGGTTTTGGGAATTTCCGGTGGACTTGATTCAACACTTGCATTACTTGTTGCGGTTAAAACTATGAATAAGCTTAACTACCCTACCAAAAACATAGTTTGCATCACAATGCCCGGCTTTGGCACAACCGATTTAACTTACACAAATGCTTGTAATCTTGTTAAATCAGTTGGTGCAAATCTTATAGAAATTAATATTAAGAGTGCTTGCTTACAGCATTTTGATGACATTGGTCACGACGCTGATATTCACGATGTGACTTACGAAAATACGCAGGCAAGAGAGCGTACACAAATTCTTATGGATTATGCAAATAAAATAGGTGCTTTGCTTGTTGGCACAGGAGATTTAAGTGAATTGGCACTTGGTTGGTGCACATATAACGGCGACCACATGAGTATGTATGGTGTTAATGCCTCTGTTCCTAAAACACTTATGCAGCATCTTGTTCGATATGTCGCTGATAGCAGTGACGAGAACACCGCTAAAACCCTCTATAGCGTGCTTGACACTCCTATTAGCCCCGAATTACTACCACCCGATAAAAACGGCAAAATGGAGCAAAAAACAGAAAATACACTTGGTCCTTATGAAGTGCACGATTACTATTTATACCATTTTATTCGTCGTGGAACAAAACCTGAAAAAATATTACTTTCAGCAAAGCAAGCCTTTAAGGGTGTTTATACTGAAGAAGAGTTAAAGTGTTGGCTTGAAATCTTTATTAGAAGATTTTTCATAAGTCAATTTAAACGTTCCTGCTCACCTGACGGCCCAAAGGTTGGCTCTGTAAGTCTTTCACCCCGTGGTGCATGGGTTATGCCATCCGATGCTTGTTTTGATGAATGGATAAAATTCTAAATAGCACAAACAATCCCTCTATCCGTTTGGATAGAGGGATTTTTGTTTACTGTTATAGTTTATGCCTTTTTCTTTGTAGCAAACTTGATAATAAGAAGAATTGCAACAAGAAGTGCAAGAGATGCAGGAAGAACTACAAATGGATTGGGTACAAAGCCTGCGAGTAAGTAGCCTGCAAAAGATACACCTGCAACGGTCATTGCATAAGGCAACTGCGTTGAAACGTGGTTAACATGGTCGCACTGACCACCTGTTGATGCCATAATAGTTGTATCTGAAATTGGTGAGCAGTGGTCACCGCAAACTGCACCTGCAAGACAAGCTGCAATACAAACAACAAGCATTGTATCTGTAGCTGCGAAAAGAGGAACAATAATAGGAATAAGAATACCGAATGTACCCCATGAAGTACCTGTTGCAAATGCAAGTCCCATACCAACAAGGAAGAGGATTGCGGGCAAGAAGTATGTAAGCTTACCTGCTGTTGCATCAACAAGACCTTCTACAAATACGTCAGCACCAAGGTTATTTGTCATCGCACTAAGTGTCCAAGCAAAAGTAAGAATAAGAATTGCGGGAACCATTGCCTTAAAACCATCAGGGATAGCTTCCATACAATCCTTAAATGAAAGAACTTTTCTAATCATAAAGTATGCAATTACAACAATAAGAGCTGCAATTGAGCCAAGTGCCAGGCCGTAAGCTGCGTCACAATTAGCAAAAGCGTCAATAAAGTTCTCGCCTGAGAACAAGCCACCTGTGTAAACCATACCTAAAATACAGAAAGCAATAAGAATTACAACAGGAAGAATAAGGTCAATAACCTTGCCTCGTGTTGTAACAGGTTCTTCAACAACATTAGCATAAGGTCTCGAATCTGTTGTGAAAAGGTCGCCATTTTCAGCGTTCTTTTCATGCTTTCTCATAGGACCAAAGTCAATGTTAAGCGCTGAAATCATAACAACCATTACGATTGTTAACAATGCATAAAGGTTAAAGGGAATTGTCTTAATAAAGAGCTCAAGACCATCTGTACCCTCAACAACACCACTAACCGCTGCTGCCCAAGATGAAATGGGAGCAATAATGCAGACAGGTGCTGCAGTTGCGTCGATAATATATGAAAGCTTAGCACGAGAAATCTGGTGTGTATCTGTTACAGGACGCATAACGCTACCAACTGTAAGGCAGTTGAAATAGTCGTCAACGAAAATCAAAGCACCAAGACCAAAGGTAGCCAGCATTGCACCTTTTCTTGACTTGATTTTTTTCTTTGCCCATTCACCATAAGCACGGCTACCGCCTGCCTTATTCATAAGAACAACAATTACACCAAGAACAACAAGGAAAATGATAATACCCATATTCCAAGTGTCTGCAAGCTTACCGATAAAGCCGTCGGTCATAATGGTATTGAACATTGTTTCAAAGCTGAAGCCATTGGGGCCAACCGCATATAAAGCACCACCCACAACAATACCAACAAACAATGAAGAATAAACTTCTTTTGTAATAAGTGCCAATGCAATAGCAATTACGGGAGGAAGAAGTGAGAAGATTGTTGAGTAAAATCTGCTTACATACTCCGCCTCTGCCGCATCACCTTCAGCAAAAGCAACTACTGACATAGCCATAACAAGAACTATGGCAACTGCCATTACAGCCAAAGCTTTAACGCTGAATTTTCTTTTCATTTTTACAACTCCTTTTTTTGCACACTGAGGGAAATAAATATACTCAATATACAAATAATATACAAAAAAGATACCATAATTGTAGTATTTTGTCAATGTAAAAATGAATTTACAGAATGTTAAAAAAATAACATATACATATGCGATTATTTGTGGTATAATATAGTAAAATAAACAATAGGAGTTGGTTTTATGATAAAAAATGAAGCTATGTTTAAACTGAGTTATGGTTTGTATATATTAAGTGCTCGCGAAAACGAAAAAGACAATGCCTGCATAATAAATACAGCTTGTCAGATTACAGATAATCCTAAAAAACTTACAATTGCAGTTAACAAAAGTAATTATACCTGTGAAATGATTGAAAATACAAAAAAATTCACATTATCTGTTCTTTCTACTGAAGCAACATTTGATTTAATTAAAAGATTTGGCTTTGCAAGCGGTCGTGATACCGACAAATTCTCAGGATATAACGACCATTACAGAACAGAAAACGGAACATATTTCATTTGCGAAGGCACAAATGCTTATATTTCTTGTACCGTTACTGATTCAATTGATTGCGGCACTCATATTTTATTTATCGCCGATGTAACTGAAGCTGAAACTTTATCAGATGTGCCGTCAGCAACATACCAGTATTATTTTGATAATATAAAACCAAAGCCTGAAGCACCTAAAAAGAAAAAGGGTTATGTTTGTAAAATCTGTGGTTATGTTTATGAGGGTGAAGAATTACCATCCGATTTTATTTGTCCACTGTGCAAGCACGGTGCAGAAGATTTCGAGCCAATTGAATAAAAGTTTAGCGAGGTAAAATTAATTACCTCGCTTTATTATTGCTTTTATTTGATTTTTTGTAAGATATCCGTTCACAATTAAATGAACTAAAATATCTAATTTTTCATTTTCTGTTATGTACCTTTTCACTTGCATCACCGCTAAATAATATGCGGTAAAAACAAAATTATTCCTTTTTCTTTTTACTCTGAACAAGCATTACAACACCAACAGTTATAAATAATAAACCAACTACAAGTAAAACAATAATTAATGTGTTATCACTTTTATCATCTTTTTGAGTTTTATCACCGTTAACATTCTCTTGCTCTGTGGTTGATTGAGTATCTTCAGAGGTTGATTGTGATGCATCTTCTGTTGTTGAAGAACTTTCATCTTCACTCTGTTCTTCATATGTTTTATTTATTATTTTCACAACAGAATTACTTACTTCATAGGAAATATTTTCTAAATCCTGAGTTACAAAATCTGCGGCATTCGGAATTGTGATGGTTAAATCAGTATTGCCCGTTGAATTGGCGAGTGCTTTAAATGTAATTGACATAATTACACCCTCTGACGTAACGGAAGAATTGGGTGCGAGATATGTAAATCTAACTTTTGCCTTGTCACCATCAATATTTTTTATGCTTACATTAGCCGATTTATCAAGGATTGCACCCTGCTCTGCCGACACAAATTCAAGCAAATTCTTATCGTAATTAATATCAATTACCGCGCCACTCATTTTTGAGTTATCACTTATAAAAAGGTTAAGCTTAAACTCTGCACCCGCATAAACAGTTTCACTTGTGAGTGAAAGCTTTGCCTTAGATTCAGCAAAAACTGAAATTGAAAACAAAGATAATAACATTAATAATGTTAAAAATAAAGAAACTATTTTTTTCATAATTATCACCAAATACATAATACCATAAATTAATGCTTAATACAAGAAAAATCCTCTGCATAAACAGAGGATTTAATCTAATCTTTTAATGAAGAACTTAAGAAATCTTTAAGTCTTTGACTTTGTGGATTTTCAAAAAGTTCTGCGGGTGTGCCCATTTCTTCGATAATGCCGTCTGCCATAAAAATAACTTTGTCAGAAACATTCTTTGCAAAATTCATTTCGTGTGTAACAATAATCATTGTAGTATTACCGTCACGAAGCTCGCGGATTACTCGAAGCACTTCGCCGGTAAGCTCGGGGTCAAGGGCGCTTGTAGGCTCATCAAAGCAAAGGATTTTCGGCGAAAGCATTAATGCACGTGCAATTGCAACACGCTGTTGCTGACCTCCTGAAAGCTCACAGGGATAAGCGTTGACCTTATCTTCAAGCCCTACCCTTTTGAGTAATTCTATTGCGCGGTCGTCAATATCTTTAATCTTTTCTTTATCTTTTTTCTTAACATTTTCAAGAAGCTGAACAGCCAAAGTAAGATTTTTTAAAATGCTGTACTGTGGAAACAGATTAAAGGATTGAAACACCAATCCAAAATTAAGTCTTTTTCTGCGAAGCTGTGCATCTTTTTCATTCAAATCCGTCTCAAAATCTACAAGCATTTCACCATCAACATAGATTTTACCGAATTCAGCAGTTTCAAGGAAGTTAAGGCATCGCAAAAGTGTAGTCTTACCACTACCAGATGAGCCAATAATTGACAACACCTCGCCTTTCTCAAGTGAAAAGCTGATGTCCTTTAAAACTTCGTTATTACCGAAGCTTTTTTTAATATTTTCTACTTGTAATATAGACATAATTTTTAACTCCGATAATAATCAAATTTCTTTTCAATAAAATTAAACAATAATGTAAGTCCGCCACAGAATGCAAGGAAATAAAGTCCGGTATAGAACAACGGCCAGATTAGACCTTCTGCAGTATATTCCGTTGCAGTCATCAGAATTTCTGAAATTGCAATTACACGCGCAAGCGAAGTATCTTTCACAAGCGTTATAATTTCATTACTCATAGGAGCAATAATTCTTTTTACAACTTGCATCAAAACAACTTTGAAGAATATCTGTGATTTTGTCATTCCAAGTACTTGACCTGCTTCATACTGCCCTTTGGGAATAGACTCAATTCCGCCTCTGTAAATTTCTGAAAAATAGGCGGCATAATTTATAACAAAAGCAATCAAAGCAGCAGACATACGGGATTTCATTGGCACTCCAAATACAAGTCCCGGAATATAAAAGACCACAAAAAGCTGGAGCATCAGAGGCGTACCTCTGATGACCCAGACAAATGCTTTTGTTATGTACTTTATAATTTTGATCTTTGACATTGAGCCTATTGAAATAATCAAACCCAACGGCAAAGAAAATAACAGTGTGAACACAAATAGCTCACAATTTTCAGCAAAGCTTTGAAGTAAATCAAAACTTATTTCAACAAAAGACATCAAATAAACTCCTAAAACTAGTCAGCTTTAACAACTACAACCTGCTTATTTTCCATATAAGGAATAGTAATTGCCATATTTTCTGCTCTTTCTTCAGTAATTGTCATACCGTTCCAGATACAATCAATATTCTTACTTGCAAGCTCGGTTTCTTTTGAGTTCCAATCAATTACTTGGAATTTAGCTTTAACACCAAGTTTTGCACAAACAGCCTCAGCAAACTCTGTTTCAAAACCTGTAAGCTTGCCATCAACTTCATAGTTCATTGGGGCAAAAAGAGTGATGCCAATAATCATTTCACCTTTATTCTTAATATACTCCCAATCTGACTCTGCAACCTCAGGTTTTTCAAATTTGTCTTCAACAACAAGTAAATCCTGAAGCTTATATTTAGTTGCAATAGTATTAAGTGTGCCGTCAGCTTTAAGGTCTGTCATTGCCTGATTTACATAATAAACAGCATCTGAGCCTTTTCTGAAAGCAACACCATACTGCTCAGGATTGAAAGAAACATCTTCAACAACCTTAAGGTCAGCGTAATCAGTGCCCTCACCGATTGAACCGATTGTCATTACATAGTCAATAACAGCCGCATCGGCAGTTCCAGATTTTACCTCAACAAGTGTCTTTGCCTGTGAGTCTACAGGAATTTTCTCATAGTCGGTAAAATATGCGTCAGCATTCATAACAGTTTCACCTGCTGAGCCTGCTTCAGCAACAACGATTTTAGCTTCATTTCCGCCACAACCTGCAAAGCAGAGGGTCATCATAAGCACTGCCATTACGACAGCAAGAATTTTTTTCATTTTCATAATTATAGCTCCTTTTAACATAGTAAAGCGTTAATACGGTAGTATGATACAATATATAAATGAATTTGTCAACCCAAATTACAGTTCTATAATAAGTTTTTTCAATAATTCTTCAGCTTTTTTGCATTCTTCTTTATTTTCCTTTGATTTTTTGAACACAAGAGCTACAGATGCCGTTACAATCACGCCAAGAGTGATTGCTGAAAAAGATTGCATTGCTTTTTGCGAATATAAATAATAAAGATAAGCAAGCACCGCACACACGGCAATAACATAAACTATTCTTATAAGCGGGTCATAAAGCTTGTCATAAACCATTGCATATTCAATATATGCACCCTTTTCATCTTCACCAATATCAAGTAAATAATAATATCTGTCAAACGTCTGCGGTTGCAACTGATTATTTCGCGAATGAATATATTTCACCTTATAAAGTTTTTCAAGCTTTGAAAATTTGCCGAAAATTCCTGTCATATCCTCTTCTGCCGTAGGACTTTTGAAAGCAACATTTAATTTTTCACGAATTTTGACAGTTGGCATATCCAAATAGATTTTTTGCGGTTCACTTAACACCTTGTAATGAATTCTATTGATTTCCATAATTATCACCTTTTAATATTCTATACTAAAATATTGGAAGTTTCAAGTTGAAAAGAATAATAAGATATGATATATTTATTTATAGAAATTTGAGGTGCTAAAATGAAAAGCTTTACAATAAATAAAAATGATGCCGATCAACGTCTTGACAAGTTCATAAATAAAACTGTTCCCCTACTGCCTAAAACTCTTATGTACAAATACATACGCATAAAGAGAATCAAGGTTAACGGCAAGCGTGCAGAAATTTCAACAAGGCTCAGTTTGGGTGATATTGTTGATATGTATATAAATGATGAGTTTTTTGAGAAAGCACCTGAAAAGTATGATTTTCTCAAGGCTTCAAAAAATCTCAACATTATATATGAAGATGAGAATATTATTCTTTGTGATAAAAAGGTTGGTGTTCTCTCTCACCCTGACGACCACGAGTATATTGACACGCTGATTGGCAGAATTAAGCGTTATCTTTATGAAAAAGACGAATACAAGCCCGACGACGAAAACTCATTTGTACCGTCGCTTGTAAACCGTATTGACCGCAACACAGGCGGAATTGTAATTGCTGCCAAAAATGCTGAAACACTTCGTATTCTTAATCAAAAAATGAAAGACCGCGAACTGCACAAGTTTTATCTTTGCATAGTTCACGGCGATATAAAGAAAAAAAGCGGACTTCTTGAAGGATATCTTGTAAAAGACGAAAACAAAAACAAGGTTACTGTTTCAAAGAAAAAATTTGCTGATGCAAAAGAAATACGCACAAAATATAATGTACTTGATAGTGATGGTGAACTGAGCCTTGTTGAAGTTGAATTGCTTACAGGCAGAACACACCAAATAAGAGCACATTTTGCCTCTATCGGTCATCCCCTTTTGGGTGATGGAAAATATGGCACAAACGCTCAAAACAAGAAATACGGTTATAAAAAGCAATTCTTGTACTCATATAAGCTTGTATTTGATTTTACTACCGATGCAGGAATTCTTGAATACTTAAACCACAAGGAATTTGAAGTTGACGACGTGTGGTTTAAAAATGAATTTTACAACAAAGGCTTATGATTATGGAAGCAACTGATAGAATACAGCAATTAGTTGAAAGAGAAATGAATACAGCAGTAAAATCTGTTACTGAAATCGGTAAAGGTGCAACTGCCTCTGCATATTTGATTGAGATTACTGATAAACCATACAAAATTGTTGTAAAAGCGGGAAAATACACCGATTTGCTTTGCGAAGAAAAGAAAATGCTTGATTTTCTCGGCGAAAAGGTAAGCTTCAAAATCCCCTGCACATATTTCTATGCAAATGAAGAGAAAACAGGCTTTCTTGGAATGGAATTTCTTGAAGGTATCAATGGTGGCAGTAAAAAAATGCTCCACTTAAAAGATAAAAAACATCTTTCAGATAATATTATCGACTGCTTTGAAAATATGCAGAATATTCACAATGATAAGTTTGGATTTTATGACAATGCAGTTTATGATAATTGGCAAGAGTTCTATTGGGACTTTTTCAAAGCAACATATGATTTTGCTTTAGAAAAATACAATTACGGAGAAATTAAGAAAATTGTCACTGATGCCTTGAAGCTTATTGAACTCAACTTTGACGAGATTTTTAAGGATGTCAGCAAGACACCCTGTATATCTCACGGTGATTTTTGGGTTAACAATATGATAATTGACCCTGAAAAATGTGAGGTTTCAGGTGTTTTTGACCCAAATAATGTTGCATGGGTTGAGCCTGAATATGAATTGTTCGCCATCACGGTGGGATATGGTAAAAATCTAAAACTGTATAAAAACTATAGAAAAAGAAAAAATATAAGTAAATACTGTGATTTGAAAATTGAACTCTATGCACTCATCAATGAGCTTGATTGGTACAAAAAGTTAGGCTTTTGCCCAATGGATTATCTATATTACAGGTCAAAAAGATTAATTAAACAAATTAAGAAAAATAAATTAAAGAGGTAGAAAACTACCTCTTTTTTGCTATAAATTTTTGTTATGATATTGTTGAGGTAAAAGTTAATATATCTGAATATTCTGCCACAGGTGCATTTGTCCACGCTTCTTTTGCTATGTTTACGGTTATTGTTTTATCAATTATGGGATATATAACAGGGCTTGAGGCGGTAAAATTGGTATCACCTGTCAATATATATGCAAGTGTTAGGTTTACGTTTGGCTCAGGTGAACAGGTCATAATGCTGTTACCCGTAACAGATACCGTAAGTATTCTGCCGTATTCCAAATGGGATTCAACTTTATAAACAAGATTTTTTACTTCTGTTTCCCAATCAATTATTGTATTGGCAGGAATTGTTACAAAATAATTTTCAGCAGAATCGCCATCGATTGTTATTGTGTCAGTATTAATCATTACATCGCCTATATTATTTTCTTTGGTTAATTCCTTTTCACCGTTAAGTGCTATAAATGGAATGCCGTTTTCGTTAGCAAATGTTTGTGCATAAGAACCATCATAACCATAAACTGTTACTTTCTCACTCTTTTTAAAGACATCATCTGCTATAGTTGTTACCGATTCGGGAATAATTACTTTTTCAAGAGCAGGGCACTCACTAAAACTGTAAGATGTTATTTCTGATAATCCATCACCAATTATAACACTTTTAAGATTTTTGCAATTACCTACTATTTGACGTTCCATTGAAGTAACACTTCCGGGGATGACAATTTCTGTTAATGAATCACAATGATAAAATGCCTGCATACCAATAAAAGTAACACTTTGCGGGATTTCAATCTCAGTTAAGGCCTCACAACCGGAAAAAGCTGCACCACCAATTTCAGACAAATTATTTGAAAGTCTTATACTTTTTAATTCACTACAATTATAAAATGCTGCACTATCAATAAAAACAACACTATCAGGTATAGTAACAGATTCCAATTTACTACAATTCCTGAAGGCACTAGAGCCAACGGTTGTTACGCCATCAGAAATAGCTACAGAAGTCAACTGCGAACTCTCAAATGCATTATTTTTGATAGATTTAACTCCGTCAGGAACGGTATATGATACATCCTTTTTAGCTTCAGGATACATAATCAAGGTTGTTTTGTCGGCATTAAAAAGGACACCATTTTGAGCGGAAAACTCCGTATTACCATCGGCAACCACAAAACTTGCAAAATTTTTGCAATAGTAAAATGCATTATCCAAAGATTTTACACCGGATGGGATTACAACCTCGCTAAAATTGCACATCATAAATGAATATCGCTCTAAAGCTACTACGGTATAACCATCTATTGATTCGGGAATTACGAGAGTACCCGTTTCTCCGCCACGATACACAGTAATTTTACAGGTTTTTTCGCTTTCGGAAATTACTGAATATGTAAAATCTCCACTTTTTGCAGCGAAAGAAGATATTGGAAAAACTAATATCACCATAATTGCAGATAATATAACTGAAAAAACTTTTTTCATTTTTAATCCCCCTTATTATTTTAAAACAATTATACTCGTTTTATAGACAATTGTCAAGTTATTGATAATAAACTAACATTGTAATGAGGTGGAAAACATTGATTTCATATGAACCTTTTTACAAAACTCTTAAAGAACGTAATCTAACAACATATAAATTAATAAAAAATTACAATATCAGCCGTAGCTTGCTTGATAGACTAAAACACAACAAACCTTTAAGCACTGTTACAATTGATGACCTTTGTCGAATATTAAATTGTAATGTTCAAGACATTATGGAGTATTCAGAAAAAGATTAACTCCCCTGCTATTCAGCAAGGGAGTTATATTTATGCTCTTATTTTTGTAATCTGTGGGATTTTACCGATAATCACAGCAACAATTGTTGTGATTATTATTTCGGGAATCATATAGAAACCGTTATAAATAATTGAATATATAAGCGACAATGCATTACCGCTAAAGGTGTTGAGAATTGTCTCACCCCAAGAATAGAAGCCTTCTTGTGAGAAGAACCATTCAGCCCACGCACCAAAAAGAATGTAGCCTGAAATAATATGGCAGATATAACGAAGTGCAAGAACTGTAAATGCACCGAGAGCAAGTGATACTACGTCTTTTTTGATTACCTTTTTATACATAGCAGAAAGTCCGAGAACTGTGTATGCAAGTATGTAATCAAAGATAAACATAAGAGCAATGTTAAGCAAGCTGCCGAGATATTCGTCGGATGAAGGCATAATCATTTTACTGATAGTGCTTACACCCATCACCATTTGTACCAACGAGTATACAAAGCCTGTAATAAGACCTTTACCCATACCATACTTCCATGCTACAAGAATAACCGGTAGCATACTGACGATTGTGATTTGCCCTCCGAAAGTTAATTCGGGAATAATAGACTTTGACACAAGTTCCAACACTGCTGCCAAGGCAATCATTATTGCACTTTCAACAAGCCAATAGAGCCAAATCATACTTTTCTTTTTCATTTTATTTTCCTCCAAATAATAAAAAATTCAGCCATAGCAGATACCGCAAGGCTGAACTGAAAAGCTTTCCTACGACGGCATTATCCGTATCAGGTTCAATGGTCAGAGGCAGATTAGCCTCAATCTCAGCCGACTTAACCGTCAGCACCCATGCACTATTTACTTGGCTTGATTACATTATACTCTTCTTTTCGCCATTGTCAAGCAAAAAATGCTTTAACGCAGAATATCTTAACTGTGTTTTACAATTTTCAATCATATTGTTAACACAACCCGTTGTACCAACTAAAATCATAAGTCTTTTAGCACGGGTAACTGCAGTATAAAGCAAGTTCCTGTAACACAAACGGTCATTTACAGATATTACAGGCATAATTACTGCATCAAATTCACTGCCCTGACTTTTATGTACTGTTACAGCATAGGCAAGCTCAATTTCTTGCAATTGTTCTCTTGAGTATGTTGCTCGCTTACCCGCAAAGTCGATTATTGTGGCATCATGGCGCAGGTCAATCATTTCAATAAAGCCGATATCACCATTAAAAATACCATCACCCTCGTCATCATAGGATTCCCAATGAATATTATAATTATTACGGGTTTGCATAACCTTATCACCGACTCTGAAAAGTCGGTAGCCTGTGTTATATTCATTTTTGTCATTTGACGCAGGATTAATTGCCTCTTGTAGAACTTTATTGAGGTTCATTGTACCCGTGTCACCTTTCTTTGACGGACAAAGCACCTGAATTTGACTTAATGGGTCAAAACCATAAGCATCGGGCAATCTTTTAATATAAAGGTCTTTAATTGTGCGTACCGCATCAAGTGGGAAATTACGATGCATAAAATAGAAATCGCCATCTTTATAATCAGTTTCGATTTTTTCACCGTTAACAATCGCGTGTGCATTGCGGACAATATTACTCTCTAATGACTGACGAAAAATCTCGTTAAGCTGAACAACGGGCAAAAGTTCACTTTCAATTAAATCTTTAAGCACATTGCCAGCACTTACGGGCGGAAGCTGGTCGCTGTCACCAACCATTACAAGACGGCAACCAAATGGAAGTGCATCTAAAAGGCTTGAAAACAGAAAAATATCAACCATTGACATTTCGTCAACAATAACCGCTTGACAATCAAGAGGATTACGAAGATTTCTTTTGAATATGGGCTTATCGCTATTTCCCCACTCAACCTCTAAAAGTCGGTGAATTGTGGTTGCAGTTCTTCCCGTTGCCTCGGTCATGCGTTGTGCGGCTCTGCCTGTCGGGGCACAAAGAGCAATATCAAGCTGGTCTTTTTCAAACATACTGATAATACCGTTGAGAGTTGTAGTTTTGCCTGTACCCGGACCACCTGTAAGAATAAGCACACCACGATTTACGGCAGTTATAATTGCTTCTTTTTGTTTTTCAGCATATTGAATATTATCATTTTTCTCTAACTTTTCAATATACTTTGCAACATTAATAGGATTTTCTGGTGGGTATTTGAGTAAAACTTTCACACGATTTGAAATTGCTTTTTCTGCATGATAAGCCTCGGGAAGAAAAACAAAATCTCTCTCCCCTATTTTTTCAAGAACGATTTTTCTCTTTTCTAAAAGGCTATCCACAGCGATTTCAAGGTTATCACGAGATTCACTCAACAAATCACCCGATGGTGTGTAAATCTTTTCAAGCGGTACACAGGTATGACCGTTGCGGAAATTATGGCTGATTACATAAACTATTCCCGCTTCAATTCTGTATTGAGCTTTTGGTTTATTTGGTAACATTTCAGCAATTTGCTCAGCACGCTCAAAAGAAATTCTGCCGTCACCCTCACAAAGAAGATAAGGATTTTCTTCAATAAGCTCAACTGCGCCGTTACCAAGCTTTTCGAAAGCAACAATACATTCACTTGTTTTAAGTCCATAGCGGGACAAATTCATAATAAGTGCACGTGTAGAAAACTGACGGTTATATTCTTTGCCCATTTTAAGTGCTTTTTCCTTGGAAATACCCTTAATTTCAGCAAGTCTGTGGGGTTCATTCTGTAAAATATCGAAAGCATTTTCCCCAAATTTATCAATAATTTTTCGTGCGGTGGATTCTCTTATTCCCTTAATTACTCCGCTTGCAAGATAACGGTAAAGGTCGTCAACAGTTTCAGGCAGAAGTGCATTGCAAAATTCAGCCTTGAACTGTCTTCCATAAACCAAATGATATGTATAATCACCCACAATTTCAACACGGTCGCCGATTTTAATGTCTGCAGCCGTGCCGACAACCGTGAGCTCTTCGTCACCTTTATCAACAGCAAAAACAGTATAACCGTTCACATCATTACGAAAGGTTATATCAGTTACTGTACCTTTAATTCTAAGCTTACTTTCAAATTCTTCCATCAAAATAATCCTTTATATATTCCTTTTGAACAAGGTAAATTCCGTTACTTTCTTTGCATATTGGCAAAAGATTTTCTCTTTCTTCCTGAGTTATTCCACAATCAAGAACAACAATCTTACTGTGGCGGTCGTCACCCATAAGATTTAACTTTATTCTTGTGCCGTACGCGAGCCTTCTTACACCCACTGAATTTTTATTCTGCGGTAAAAATATGTAATAATCTGTTTTTGTTTTTGGCAACAATAATTTTAACATAATAAGATAACAAATTGCAACTGTTCCAATGAGAATTAGTGCCACAAAAACGGACCCTATAAATGCGTCAAGCATAAAATCACCTCAACACATTATACGGTAAACAGAAATTTGTGTTAAAAATAAAAAGCCCCGAAGGGCTTTTATTAAAATAAGAGTAGGTCTGTAAGCCGAGTTCTGTCTTTAAAGGCAATTATCTATCTGTGACACATATTGCTATGTGCCTCTAGCCATCCGTCGAAGTATCTGCCCAGCTGACAACTTCGGTCGATGTTGCATCGGGTAGGGTTTGCTCGGCCGTTACATCTCTGCAACGCCGGTGAGCTCTTACCTCACCTTTCCACCCTTACCGTTAAAAACGGCGGTAATTTTCTATGCACTTTCCCTAAGGTCACCCTCGGCGGCTGTTAGCCGTTACCCTGCTGTGTGATGCTCGGACTTTCCTCACAAGTAAAACTTGCGCAACTGCCCAACCTACTCTTATATTAAACTATATATTGACGGGCGTGCCGTTTTTTTTTATTTGAGTGATTTTATCACCCTTGACCATAAACACATTCCGTGAAATTTCCATCAATGGCTTATCTGCCATTGAATCAGTGTAAAAATCATCAATAACGACATCGCCGTAAACCTCGCGAAATGCATCTATTTTCTTGTCTTTATAACATATTCTATTAATTTCCCCTTTAATCGGGTCAATATCAGAGCCTATGTAATGTTTTATTCCGATACGCTCACAAATAATCTTTAAAAGACAATACGGACAACCTGACACGACAATATCATTTTCATCTTGAATATCGAAATAAAACTGTTTTAATTTATGTTGGTTTTCATCCCAGAATCGTTCAAAATCGCCATAAATATCTTCAGCTTTTTCGCAGTAATCCTTAAAGGCTTTACCGTAGCTTGCCATAGCCTCATCAACAGTAATTTTATCGAACTTATAGCGAATAAAATCCTTGATGAACTTTGGTGCGAATTTGAGAATTGTTTTGGTATCTTTCTTTAAAAAATAAAGAAAAATATCCATTATGCTTTCGCCGTCATAAATTGTATTGTCAAAATCGAAAACTCGCATAAATTAAAACCCTCTTGAAGAACCGCCTCCGCCGAATGAGCCACCACCTCCACGGAAGCCTCCTCCGCCTCCGCGAAAATAACCACCGCCTGAAAAGCCGCCACTACTATTACGATTATAAGGTCCTCTTACTACAGGGCCTATTGTTTTAGGCGAAACTTTTATCCATATAAGCAAAATCAAAACCGCAATAAAAAGAATAATAAAGCTGACCACAGCAACCGTCTCTTCAGTTTCAGCATCCATACCAGAATATATAGTAGCATTATAATCGACATCCAGTGTAATGCCGTACTCTTCACAAACTGCAGTTGTAATTGCTTTATATGCCTCTGTAAGCCCTGTTGAAAAATCATCATTTCTTAAATACGGAATAGCATATGTGTCAAGAATTCTGCCAGTTTTGCCATCGGGTAAACACCCTTCAAGTCCATAGCCAACCTGTATTGTAACCTGACGGTCACTTACAGACATAAGCAGTACTACACCATTGTCAGTTTCTTCACTTCCAACGCCCCACTCGCGACCGAGTTCAAGAGCATACTCGCCCACTTCATAGCCGTCAAGGGAATCAACAGTCACTATAACCACCTGTGCTGTTGTCTGCTTATAGAGACTTGCACCGATAGCCATGAGCTCTTCTTCATCATCTTCATCAATAACATTTGCAAAGTCATTTACAAAGAAATCACTTGTGGGCTCAGGCAAATCAATAGCAAATACAGAAAAAGACAAAAGCAAGGACAAAACCAAAGTGATAATAAATGTACTTTTAATCTTCTTCATATTTTCAATTATTCAAAACTTACCACAGGTGCATTTTGTGCATCGTCAGTAGCTTCAAAATATTCTGCCTCTTCAAAGCCTAAGATACCAGCAAAAATAACTGTGGGGAATTTTTTTATAGTTTTATTATACTCTGCTACTGCTTCGTTGTAATCTTTTCTAGCAGTAGAAATTCTGCTTTCACTGCCTGAAAGTTCATCCTGAAGATAGATAAAGTTTTCATTCGCTTTAAGCTCAGGATAATTTTCAACAACTACCAACAGTCTTGAAAGTGCAGATTCAAAGCTTTCATTTGCCTCGGTGTATTCTTCTGCACTTGATGCAGAATTAAGCTTTGCACGAGCATCTGCAAGAGCGGCATAAACCTCTTCTTCATGAGCAGCATAGCCTTTTACTGTGCTTACAAGATTGGGAATTAAATCAGCACGACGCTGAAGATAATTCTCAACCTGCGCCTCTTTTTCAGCAACTGCTTCTTGCATATCGACTAAATTATTGTTTGTTGAAACAATTCCGCCAACAACTAAAGCAATTACAACTACAACTGCACCGATTGCAATTAACAAACCTTTTTTCTTCACTTAAATCACCCTTTACTTTTAAATTTAATTATATATATTAGTCATCAAATCCGTTGGGATTTCCACTCTGCCAGCGCCAAGAGTCCTCGCACATTTCAAGAAGGTCACGTTCAGCCTTCCAGCCAAGCTCATTAAGAGCTTTTGATGCATCTGAATAGCAAACATCAAGGTCACCGGGACGACGGTCAACAATTTTGTATTCAATCTTTTGACCTGAAGCCTTTTCAAATGCCTTAACAATATCAAGAACGCTGTATCCGTTGCCTGTGCCAAGGTTATAAACATTAACTGCAGGCTCATCCTTAAGGATTTTTTCAACAGCTTTAACGTGGCCTAAAGCCAAATCAACAACGTGAATGTAATCTCTTACACCTGTGCCGTCATGTGTGTCATAATCATCACCAAAAACATTAAGATAAGGCAATTTACCGATTGCAACCTGTGTAATATATGG
Source organism: uncultured Clostridia bacterium (assembly GCA_937916195.1). Lineage (GTDB taxonomy): Bacteria > Bacillota > Clostridia > Oscillospirales > Acutalibacteraceae > Fimenecus. Next base: position 52,726 of record CALFTO010000008.1, on the reverse strand, counting down.
CATAAGGTTATTTGGAATTCCGTTAGGATTTTCACCAATTCTGCCACTCTTATGAGCACCAATGGGGTTGAAATAACGAAGAAGTGTAACTGCCCATTCGCTGTCACCCTTATGGAAGTCATCAAGAATAATTTCTATCATATACTTTGTTGTGCCATAAGGATTTGTTGTTCCGCCTGTTTTCATATCCTCTTTAAGAGGTGAAATATTGCTGCTTCCGTAAACGGTTGCAGAAGAACTGAAAACTATCTTTTTACAACCATATTCGCGCATAACCTCGCAAAGAGCAAGAGTACCGCCGATATTATTATCATAATATTCAAGTGGTTTTCTTACACTCTCTCCAACCGCCTTAAGTCCTGCAAAGTGAATACAAGCATCAATCTTATGGTCTTCAAAAATCTTGCGCATATTCTCTTTGTCGCGAATATCGAAAGGATAAAATGCAAAATCCTTGCCTGTAAGCTCGCGAACTCTGTCAAGAGATTTTTCGCTTGAGTTGTAGAGATTATCTACCACAACAATTTCATAGCCTGCATTAAGAAGCTCAACGCAAGTGTGAGAGCCGATAAAACCTGCTCCGCCTGTAACTAATATTTTCATACCTTTTCCTCCTCGGTAAGTGTTGTACCATTGTAATATGTTGAAAGAATTTTTTTATAGCTAACGCCGTTTGCCGCCATTGAGTTAGCACCCGTCTGGCTCATACCAACGCCGTAACCACTACCATAGGTTGTTACAACAAATTCTGCTGAAGCATCATCATAAGAAACTGTAAAGCAATGAGAAGCAAGAACATCAGCACCCAAAAGCTCACGAAGCTCTATACCCGTCATTTCAACACCACCAACCGTTACTCTTGTAACATAACCAATGCTTGAAGAAATTGAAGCATCCTGTTCGTTAATAATAATCCAAAGTGATGGGTCATCAGTTAAAGCAAATTCACTATTTTTATCAAGAAGCAAGCCTTTAACCTCACCTGCTGAATATGTTTTCTCAATTTTATAATCTTTATGAAGTGAATCAGGATTTCCGTCTGCTTCAACACTCTTGAGGTAAGGATAACCTTGTGTAAAAACATTTTCTGAATCAGTTGTTTTTCTCGCCGCAATTGAGAAATAGGGAGTTAATGCAATTTCATCTTTATATGTAAGATACTGACCGAAAACGCTGTCTACTGCTGACTTTACTTCGTCATTATATGTATCACTGATTTCAACACCGTCAATAGTAAAATCTGTATCACGATATTTAAGATAGGTGTAAATTACAACCGTTTGTGCCTTAATGGCTTCAACATCATAGCCCTCACCCATTTCGGTCATAACAAGTCTTGCAAGTGCTTCTTTTGCCTCTATAATCTCTCCGTTGATTTTCATTACCTCAGGCGCACCTTTATCAACCTGAACTTCTACTTCTTCGCTTGAATGCTCTTCTTCAGTTGACTCTTCAGTTGAAGCCTCTGCCTTGGCTTTTTCTAAAGCGATAAGGTCAGCGGTAATAAAATCAGAAAGCTTTTTGTTTACTACCTGAGGTTCAGCCTCGGTTGTTGGTTCAGTGGTTGTTGTCGTTGTTGTGGTAGTTGTAGTTTCTTTACCGAAAATACCGTCAAATACTGCTGCCAGAGGACCATTTTCGCCTTGCACCTTATAAACAATGCCAAGCACCGCACAAAGTAGAATAATTACGCCGAGAACAATCGTCATAATTGCAACGGGCTTTTTGCCTGCAGGCTTTTTATCTTCATCTGAAAGTTGATTATTTGCTTCAGTAATTTCAATACCAACGCTGCGAAGCCCTGCCGCCTTTTCACCAATCAATTCAATAAGCTCAAGTGCGGCACTTTCAATGAAAGCATATTCCGTTTCGCCGTCACTCATATAAAGCTTTCTTACAACGGCAGATTCATTATTTGCAACTGCAATGCAAATGTATCTTGCTTCACCCGAATCATAAATATCACTGATTGAAGCACCGATATTTGCGGCTGACAAATCAAGGCTTACCTTTGCAAGCTGTGCCGCATATTCTGTTGCGTTTACATCACCTTTATCCTCAACGTGAGGAGTGAAAATGAATACATCATCAAATCTATCTGTACTGTCACCACAGCTTTTCAAAATTTCAGCATTTGGTGTGCCATTAATTGCTACAACAGATTGAGATTCAAGAAGTCTTTCAACCGCCTTGCTTACTTTTGCATCGCCAATCTGCTTTGCAGCATTCATAAAATTTTGCGTTTCAGAGGTTTTAATTCTTTGTGCAAGAAAAGGAACTGCACCGTTACGAAGAATATGGTTAATTCGCTCATTATCAATGGGTAAAAACAGAATATATTGACTACCGTTTTCAACACCGAAGCCTGAATATAATCCGTCTTTTGAAAGAAAAACTGTTGCAGGCTCAGGAAATGCAGAAAACTGTTTTCTTGTTTCGTCATCCATTTCGTCATTATTTTCAAGCATATTGAGCACTGACGGGTCATAAACAACATCAGTTTCAAAAGCCTGAATAAACGCATTTTTAAGCATTGCGTAATGCTTCACATCAACTGCAGTAACAATTAATTCGTCATTTTCGAGAGCTGACTGCAACAGACCAAAAAAGTCGCGCATATTTTCAACATTCTCAAAAGAACTATCTGCATCTGCATAAGGCTTAATACTGCTTACAATCCTTGCCTGAAAGCGAGAGAATGACATACTTTTATCAATATTAAGCGACAGCAATCTTACCTTCATTTAATAAAACCTCTCTTTTTCCCATTTATATAAAAATCCGATTACGGAGTCCAATCCTCATCATCCTTATAAGGATTTTCCATATTATTAGCATCATACCACGCCTGCGGATATTTAGGTGCAGTATTAAGTGCCGCCATACTTGTATCAACGGTAGGCTCTTCATTTTCACGAAGAAGTCTGCCCATTATAATAAGTCTTGCGTCATCAAAATCATAGGTACAGGTAACAAGAGTTATAAGCTTATCGTCAGGCTGAACAGAAACACCTGTATTTACAATACTGCGTTTTTTAGCCTCTTCAACAAAACTTGTGAATTTCTCGTCCGTACTAAAATCTGTTACCATAATGTTGAACATATAATTATCGTCATCCGCAACATTTGAATTTGTCACAAATGCCGCAAAAACTTTGAAATAATATGTATCATAAAGTGTGCTATATTCAATTACAGGTGATTCCTTATAGCCTTCTAATGTTCTGTATTTATCAAGGTTTGAGAACATAAGACCGTCAGTCATATGGTGACCATAAATCACGGTGTTATCGTCGAGATATTTGGGGTCATTCTTGAAATCAAGATAAGGACAACCATAACGGCTTGATTTTTGATAAAAATCTCGTCTCAAATAATAGTCATTATCTTCACTCTGTACCACCTGAACATCAAGATTGGTATTATCAATTTTAAGCCAACCGACCAAATCCTGATTAACAGCATAAAGATATGAATATTTAAGGTTCATTCCGTCAGGAAATGTGATATTGGGATATTGTGCAAACAACTCTTCCCAAGCTTCAACATACTGATTATCATCCATATCATCGGTCTCGACAATCTTATTACTCAAATCTTCTTGCATATTTTGTTGTTCTCTCCATTGATTATACAACTCAACAAATGCAAAGCAACAACCAATTATTGCGATTATAGAAATATCCATAACAATTTTACGGATTTTTTCTTTTGTGCTATCTTTTTTAAGCGGAATAAAGCCTTTAAAAAAGTCAGAGAAAATCTCGTTAAAGGTTCTTACCTTTTTCTTTTGAGTCGTTGCAACGGAGTTTTCACTTTTGATTTCTGAATTATCTTTTTTTACATACTGTGATGTAATATCAACAAAGGTTTTGCCGTTTTCAGTAAATTCAGAAGGCTCGTTATTTTCTGTTTCACTCAATTTTTTCTCAATTTGTGAAACAATATCGTCTTTTGCTGAGGTATTAATTTCTAAACTTCCCTCTTCAACTGAAAGAATATCGTCAGCAAGCTCAGAAAAACCGTTACTTTCAGTTTTTGCAGGCTCTGAAGCCTCATCCATACCAAGCTTTTTACGAAGCTCCTCAAAAGAAAGTACTTCGTTGTTATTTTTATTGTTCATCTTGTACTACCTCCTGAGGATACCATTTTTCGTCATTTTTATAAGGGTTTTTCAAGCCATGCTTATCATACCAAAGCTGTGGATATTTAGGATTTTCGTTTGCTTTTGCGTTATCCACATTAACCTCAAAACTTTCGCCGTCACGTACCATACGGGCAAGAACTACTAATCTTGCATTTGCACGATATGTCGTTTTACCGTATTTATTCTTAAGGTCAAGTGTACGAACACAAGTTGACAAAACAAGCATTTTATCGTCGTCAGTTATATCAACATCGGTTGTGTAAAGTCTGCGCTTATTGACCTCTTCGATAAATCCGTCAAAATTCTCGCCGTCCATATACGGATATATATAATTGAAGATATAACCATTATCTTCGCTTGCAGTAGCATTTGTTATAAACACACCATAAATCTTCCATTTATAATTAGCTTCAAGAGTATTAAACTCTATTATCGGTGATTTTTTATAGAATTCAATATCCTCGTATTTAACAAGCTCTGAAAACATTGTTGTGTCATATGCATTATGGCCGTAAATAATTGTGTTAGAATCAAGATTTACAGCATCGTTTCGGTAATCCATGAAGATTGCCCCGCGATAATCATATTTCTTTTCAAAACTATGGTCAAGATAATAATCATTATCTGCATATTGCACAACGGGATGATTGATTGATGTGTTAGGCACTATAATCTGACCCACAAAATCGCGGTTTTGTTCAATCAACGGAGAATAATCAGGCACCGGCTCGTCTTCGCTCTCACCATTATCTAACGTTGTATTGTTTACAAGACCTGCAAGGTCTTCATAGCCTCTTTTATTATTATTAATTTCCACAAAATGTTTAATAACGAGAGAGGCAGAAAAAAGAAAGATAATAATACAGATTGCTAAAAGAAGGGCTCTGCCCTTGCCTATTCTTTTTTTATCATTTGCCAAATTATTCACCTGCCTTTTGTAAAATCAGCTTTAAAGCCTCATCAGAAGCACTAATGCGATTGTTATTTCTAATATCATCGGTAAAGTTATTATTAAGACACTTTACGTCAGTTGTTTTGCTGTCTGAAACTGCAAGCCAAATAAGACCAACGGGCTTTGATGTATTATCGGACAAAGGTCCTGCAATACCTGAAACAGCAACTGCAACATCAGCACCCGAAATTTTAAGCACTCCTGCCACCATTTCACGAACAGTCTGTTCACTTACTGCGCCATAGATTTCAAGAGTTTCGTGTTTTACACCGAGCACTTTTTCTTTAATCTCATTGCTATAGCTTACAATTCCGCAATTAAACACAGATGAAGAACCGCTTACGTCAGTAACTCTTTTCGCAATTAATCCGCCTGTGCAGGACTCTGCGCAAGCCATTACCAAGTTTTTTTCTTTTAAAACTTTTACGGTTTTTTCTTCAAGTGTCATTTTACTCTACCTTAAAAACAAATATTTTTGATTGTTGTATTTTCAATTGCTCTTTCAATAAGCGCTTCAACATCCAAAGCCTTTTCTGCGTTTTCAAGAATTGAAATCTGTGGCTTAGTTTTGGGGTGCTTAGGGGTAAATACTGTACAACAATCCTCATAAGGCTCAATTGAAATATCAAAGGTATCAATTTTTCTTGAAACTTTGATAATTTCGTCCTTATCAAGACCAATCAAAGGACGAAATACGGGCATTTCACAAACTGCATCGGTACAAGCAAGAGCATTGAGTGTTTGGCTTGCTACCTGACCAAGACTTTCGCCTGTTATAAGTGCCTTACAATCCTCTTTTTCAGCAATACGCTGTGAAATGCGCATCATAAAGCGGCGCATAACAAGTGTAAACAAATCTTCGGGGCAATTATCACGAATAGCCTCTTGAATTTCGGTAAATCCAACTGTAAACAAGCAGATATTACCGCTATATTTTGAAACCTTACGAAGAAGATTATGCACTTTTTCTTCTGATTGAGGCGAAGTATACGGTGGTGATGCAAAGTGAATTGCAGTGAGTGAAAGTCCTCTCTTTGCCATCATATATGCGGCTACGGGACTATCAATTCCGCCCGAAATAAGAATTGCAGATTTGCCAGCTGTGCCTGTGGGCATTCCGCCTGCACCTTTAGTCTGATTACCGCGGATAAATGCAAATTTTTCGCGGATTTCAATAGTTACAAGAATGTCGGGATTTTTAACATCAACCCTGAGATGAGGAAATTTTGAAAGGATTGCACCGCCAACCTCAGCAGAAATCTGCGGTGAGGTCAACGGGAATTTTTTGTCAGAACGCTTGCCCTCAACCTTAAAAGTTTTAGCATTTTTCAACTGCTCAGCAAGATAATCAGGTGCATTTTCGAGAATTTCTGTCATATCCTTTTCAACCTGCAAGGCTCTTGAATAAGCGGCAATACCGAAAACGTGACCAATTCGCTCGCTTACCTCATCCATATCAATGTAATCATCCATTGGAATTACAGTAACAGTTGACTGCTCTTTTCTGTATTCAAACTCGCCAAGCGGTTTAATTCTACGGCGAATATTTTTAATCAATATATCTTCAAAGGTTGAACGATTAAGACCTTTAAGTGCTAACTCACCGTTCTTTATAAGTATGATTTCTTTCATTTTTATCTCCTAACGCGTTTTATGGTTTCAACTATTCCATTATACAACAAATCCATATCTTTTGTTGTGGTAGTTTTTGACAAGCTTATGCGGATTGCGCTGTCAATTCTTTTGGGCTCTATTCCCATTGCCGTAAGCACGTCACTTCGGTGTCCTTTTGCACAGGCTGAGCCTGCAGAAACATAAATACCCATTGATGAAAGTGAATTGAGCATTACCTGCGAGGGAACTCCCTCAACAGAGATATTGATTATATATGGTAATGCGTTTTCCGGTGAATTCACATAAACTCTATCTAATTCACTGATTTTATTAATAAAATATTCTTTTACTTCACTAACTGTATTCAGATTTCTTTCTACATTGCCGATATCATTAACTGCTGCAGCAAAAGCACATATTGCAGGCATTGCCTCTGTACCTGAAACAAGTCCGTTTTCTTGCCCACCACCGAGGATTGCAGGCATAAGACGAATTGAACTGTTCACATAAAGTGCACCCGCACCCTTAAGACCGTGAATTTTATGAGCGCTCATACTCATTAAATCAATGCCCATTTTTTTGGGCTTTAACGGTATCTTACCAAATGCTTGAACTGCATCACAATGGAAATATGCCTTTGATTTTTTATCGCGGATTATTCCTTTGATTTTATCAATATCCTGAATTGAGCCAACCTCATTGTTAACTGCCATAACGCTTACAAGAATTGTGTTTTCATCAACGGCATTTGAAAATTCTTCAAGGTCAATTTTTCCGTCTTTGTTGGGCTTTAAATATACTGTATCAAATCCTTGTTCAGCTAAAAGTTCAAAATTCTTTAATACGCTTGGGTGTTCCAAAAGTGTGGTTATGATTTTTTTGCCTTCTCTTTTCTTTGTGCGTGCTGTACCTATAATGGCGGTATAATTGGCAATTGTTCCGCTTGGTGTGAAAAAGATTTCATTATCACTACAAGAAAGAAACCTTGAGATTGAGTTACGAGCACTATCCAATTCTTTCTTGGCATTAAAGCCACCCATATGAAGAGAAGACGGGTTACCAAAGTTCTCGCTGCACATTTCAAGTGCTTTTTTCACTGCCACATCACAAGGCTTTGTAGTTGCACTGTTATCAAGATAAACGCACACGACACTTCTCTCCCATTCTGCATATTAAATCAAAATACATTATACTACAAAATACACTGTTTGGCAAATAAAAAAACGAGTTTTTTACTGCATATTTTTGAATTTTTTGTTAATAATATTCGCAAAACACTTCGCGAGAATAAGGGAGCGTAAGAAATGGAACAAAAACATATGTCCCGTCGGGCGAAAATCAGACTTGGGCTTTACGTTGGTACAGTTATTACTGTGTTGGGAATTTTCAGTATTGTGCAAACTGTAAGGGCTCAAAAATATGAACGGGAAGCACTTGTTACAAAGCAAATGGCGTTACTTTCACTTGAAGAATGTCTTAACAATATTTCAACAAATCTTGAAAAAACAGTTTATGTAAGCACACCCACAATGCTTTCAGAGTTAGGTTCAGATTTGTGGCGTGAGGCATCGTCCGCAAAAACAAGCCTTTCAATACTGCCAGCAGAAAATATTTCACTAAATAACACTTACAAATTTTTATCGCAAATCGGCGAGTTTGTAATGTCTCTTCAGCGGAAAAGTGCTATGGGTCAAGAGCTTACTAACAGTGAAAGAGAACAACTTAAAGAGCTTAAGAACTATTGTATTTCGTTAAATGAACAAGTAAGTAAAATGTGTTTTGACTTGCAAAATGGTAGCTTCAGTTTTGATGATTACAACTCTACCCTACCCCAAGAAAACACTGAGTTAAGCACATTAAGTAAAAGTCTTGATGATGCAGAGCAGGCAATGACAGATTTACCATCGCTTATATATGATGGTCCGTTTTCTGACCATATTGACCAGGGAGAGCCAAGATTTCTTGAGGGACTTGAAGAAATAAGCGAAAATCAAGCATTAGAAGTTGCAAAAGAAGTTTGTATGGCAGAAGCAGAAAGTCTTGAATATGCTTATGATGAAAATGGCGATATTCCCTGCTATGTTTTTCAAGGAGAAGACTGCACCGTTGCAATTACCAAAATCGGCGGCAAGCCTTTGTATATGATTAATTCAAGCTTTGCAGGTGAAATTCAGCTTGAATACAAAGAAGCAGTTCAAAACGCTAAAAGATATCTATCAAAAATCGGTTATGAAAATATGCGTGAAAGCTATTATTTTGCCGACGATGGTATTTGCACGGTTAACTTTGCCGCAACAGAAAATGGTGTGACACTTTATCCTGACCTTATAAAAGTAAGTGTTAACCTTTCAAATGGTGAGATTATGTCTTTTGACGCAACCGGATACATTTACAATCATCAAAAACGTGACTCACTCAAAGCAAAAATTAATCGTGCACAGGCAGAAGCCACGCTCAACGGATATCTTGAGATTATTGACACTCAGCTTTGTATAATTCCAACTGATTGGCAGACAGAGAAGTATTGTTATGAAATTCATTGTAAAACCGATGAGGGACAAGAATTGCTTGTCTATGTCGATTGTGAAACCGGTGAAGAGGACAACATTCTTATTTTGCTTTACAGCGACGGTGGTGTGCTTACAAAATAGTATAAACCGTCACTCGTGAGAAATAATAATAACACCACTATTTAAGGAGGGATAATTATGAAAAAAGCAGCTATAGTTTTGGTTATGGTGACAGCACTTCTTTGTGTATTACTTGTTGGTTGCACAGATGCAGAAGACGGCAAAGTAAGTGACACAAGCTCAAGCACATCAACAACCACAAGCACTACAAGAGGCAACGACGACAACAATAACAATAATAACAACGACAGAAATAATGGCAACAACGGAAATGCCATGGGTGAAGTCGGTGATGACCTTGGAAATGCTGCAAGCAATGTAGGTGATGCTATTGGTGATGTAGGCAATGCCGCAGGCGACGCAATCGGCGGTATTGGTGAAGCAGCATCTAACGCGGGCAGAGATATGGGAAACTAAATTAAGTCTTTAAGCAATAGCAAAACCGATGCCATTCGCTGACATCGGTTTTGTTCTACATTTTATTATTTTGTCTTTTTTCTATCTTTTTCCAGTTTATAAAACCATACATATCATTTACAAAAAACACTGCGAAACAAATAACTACCGACAAATACGATATTTGAGTTTTGGTTGCCAATACCCACAATATAATTAATACCAAATCATTCATTGCGTAAGCCAATGCAAAATATGGGCTTCTTCTGAATGTAAGATAAACAGCCAAAAAGCTTGTTGTAACTGAGATAGTGCTTGGTATTATATTTGCCGTATTGAAATACTCTAAAATAAAATAAAACACAAATGTTACTATTAATGTGAGCACAAGCATAAACAAAATTTCTTTTTTTGACAATCTATTCACTTTAACTTCTGCTTTACCTTTTTGATAAGGATTTTTAAGCCAAGAAATCAATGCAAAAAGAGCCATCGGCATTGTCATTCCTAAATATGTAATCATTTCACCGTAATATGAAAAGCTATATGAGATTATTCCGTAAAGAATACTGAAAACAATTGTTAAAAACTGACCTATGGGATTACCTTTTGCGTTAAAAATTAAAAAGGTTGCTCCGATAATTGATGCTATAAGTGTAAGATAATTTTCTTTGTCGAATATACAAAAGGATAACAGAATTAGCGACACTGACGCAGTCCATAAGCATATCTCAAATTTCGTAAAATAATTAAAAAGTCTCTTCATAATACACCTCAAAAAAATAACACCCGTTTGATACATCTTCTAAGACCTAACGACATATCAAGCGGATGCCTTGCATCACACTACCCGGTGGCAGTTGTATATTTTTAATTTTGATAATTTACCTGTTGTTCATTGACAAGATTATATATTATAAGCCCGTTTCTGTCAAGGTTTTCTCGGTGCAAATCCACAGCAGAAATCTGACTATTCTCATAGGTTTTGTAATAATAAACTCCTTTATCCGTATTGCAACAAGAAGCGTATGAAGTAATTTCAAAACTGTCTTCAACACGCACACAGCCTCTTGTCTGAGCCACCGAATTAAGAATATGAAAAAACTGACTTACACTTTCACTTTCTGTTTCACCGCATACTGAATTAAGTCGCGTAAACGATGCTCTTACAAAACGCGACATTGAAGATAAATCACCGGGCATACCAAGTGTACCCATTCCCCTGCTGTATTTATAGAAATCAAAGCCCTCAGCAAAACGAGTTTCAGGTTCTTCTCTCGTAAGGCTCATATAGTTATTTAGATTAAACATCTGCATTGGAAATTCAGGGTTGTTTGTAAGCACGTGAACAGGGTTATAATAGATTTTAAGCCCCTTTTCAACACATTCGACAGTAATAGAATAATCACGGTCAGAAATCATCCAATGAAGCGGTGTTGAATGATATTCTTCATTAAAATCCATTGCAACAATATTGGTTTTTTGTAATAAATCTTTTGCTTCATCAACACTTGAGCAACTGCTTAAAACCCATGGAATTAACTCAAACACACCGATATTATGCTTATCTTCAGTTGGTTCTTCATAATCTGCGGTTTCAGGAAAATTGAGCCCTGCCATTGAAAGTCCTTTTTCATTTGTAGCATCAAAATAAAGCGGATAACTATCAGCAACAATACCCATACCAATTATCGCATAATGATTTTCCCTTGATTTTTCAAACCTGAAATTAAATGGGTATTTTCGCGGAGTAATAACTATTTTTTCGCCGTACGAACACTCCACATCAAGATTTCGTCCGAAATAATGGTCTTTTGACTGAAAAGATACTGCCGTACACATAATATTCACAACCTTTTTTGATTATTATATGTAAAAATATTTGAAAAATAAGTTTGTATATGTTATTCTGTAAAAAAAGCGAAAAGAGAAATATAATGAAATATATAGCACCGAATTATTATAAAAAGTTTAAATGTATTGCTGACAAATGCAAACACAGTTGTTGCATTGGTTGGGAAATAGATATTGATAATGAGACACATGAAAAATACAAGCAAATACAAGGTGATTTCGGCAATAAGTTAAAAGAAAACATAGAGATTACTGATGATATCGCCTGTTTTCAACTTGACTGCAATGAGAGATGCCCATTTTTAAATGGAAATAATCTCTGTGACATAATTTTAAATATAGGTGAAGATTATCTTTGTCAAATATGTAATGACCACCCCAGATTTCGTAACTTTTACGGCGGTGCAACTGAAATCGGACTGGGACTTTGTTGTGAAGCGGCATCAGAATTGATTATAAGTCAAAACGAAAAGGTTACATTTGAAATCATTGACGATGATGGTATTAAAGACGATTACATTCAAGAAGACGTGACCTTTATTGAATTTAGAAATAAGCTTTTTGAAATACTGCAGAACAGAAAAATCACGATTAATCAGCGAATAAACAAATTCTTAAAGCTTTGTAATACTGAATTTATTGAAGAAAGTCCAACTATAAGTGTAGATTTTCTTCTTGAATTAGAACGACTTGATAACAAGTGGACCGATGTTTTAAATGAATTAAAAATTGCAAGCGATTTAACTGATATCGTTCTCCCATCATGTTTTGACACAGTTGCAGAACAGTTACTAATATATTTTACATATCGGCATTTATGCGGTTGTTTAGATGACGGAAGGTTACCACAACGAGCAAATTTTATTATTTTCAGTTATAAAATAATTGAGAGATTGTGCAAATATCATTTAAATAAATTCAGCAAATTAACATATAACGATATAGCAGAATATGCTCGACTTTTTTCTTCTGAAATTGAATATTCCGAAGAAAACATAGAAACAATTTTGAATAAATTCTCATAAGAAAAGAGGATAATCCTTGCGGATTACCCTCTTAATTTATTTTGAGATTTAATTATTTAACTCTCTTTGACTTTTTTGTTGTAACAACTGTTGCACCAAGAGCAGCTGCAGTAGCCATCATAGCAAATGCAACACCAAATGCTTCAGCGCCTGTGTTGGGAATTTCAGGGTTAGGAACGTTGCCACCTTCGTTACCGCCATCTACAACAGCGGGAACATAATAGCAAGCAAACATCCAAGCGTCATCTTCTGTACCGCCTACAGCACCATTCTCACCGTACCAACCCTTAGCTGTACCTACATTCTTGTAGATTTCCATTAAGTCAGCTGTTAAAGGATATAAACCTGTTTCTGCATCTGCACAAGCAGCATACTCTGCAAAAGCTTCATTATAATCAGTCTTTGAAAGAACAACTAAGTTTTCATCCTGGAAAACAGCTGTCAACTGACCATAACCATATGCTTCAACTGCTGATAACATTGTATCATCCATTAAGCCCATAATATCAACGTAAAGGATAGGACCATCTGCTGAGTTAAGGTGATAGTATCCATCGTCACCAAGGACTGCTGTATCAACTACTTCATCTTCAAGAGTGTCAACATAAACAAGGTCAGCAACATCGCCTTCATATGTGAAAGCTTCAGGAGTTGTTATATTTTCATAAACAACCCACTCAATCTCTTCTTTAACCTCAAGGTCTTCTCTTGTGATTGTAATGTTAGCAACATTTGTATCAGCCATTACAGCAACCCAAATTGACTGGCCAACGCTTTCGCAATTCCAAGAAAATTCATTCGCGTTAACTGTTTCTGCACTTGGCTCAGTTGTAACCCAAGCACCATTGTTACTTGCGATACCCATTACACTATCAGCAGATGAGAATGTATATTTACCTTCTTCAGTTGGCTCAAAAGCATAGATTGTGTACTGGTATCGACCATCTACAACATAAGCGTTTTCGCCAACTTCAAGAAGAGTATCACTCTTTATGTAGTTCACATCTTCTTCACCACCGCCGATGTCATCACCACCGCCGATGTCGTCGCCACCTTCGTCACCGCCGCCGAGTGTAGCACCAGCAACAAATTCAGTTGAGAAATCAATAGTTGTGCTCTCAAAATCTCTTACATAGAATGTAACAACATCACCAGCAAAAACTTCAACCTCCTGAGATGCCATTGCCTCTTCAATGTTTGCGGGTGTTTCACCATTAACAGTAAAGATACCATAAGATGCACTACCCATCATAACAAGTGACATAGGTACAGAAACAGTAAATACACCTGCTTCAGTTGCAGTCCATTTATACCAATGAGCACCTGTGCTGCAATCTGCTGTTGCCTGACCAAGAGTTGTTAACTCTTCGGGGTCATCATATGTGCCTACAGTAGAAACGGGAGTAGCGGATAATGTAATCTGAACATCCGCACCCATTCTGCCAGTTTCCTGAATCATAAAAGTAACATATCCGTTATTTGCATAAACTGTTGCAGTTGCTGGTGTACCATAAGCACCACTTGAAGAATAACCCATTCCCATTCTGCCTTCAGTATATAAATCGAAACTTGCCATCATAGTTCCTTGAACGGTTAAAGTATACTCTACACCGTAGTCGGCAGCAATCTTAAAGTACTTCTGAGCCATACCATCAACATATTCCATAGCACCGCTCTGAATTTCAACAGCTGTTTCATAAGTTGAACCATCTGCTGAACCACCTGCTGAACCTTCTTCAAAGCTACCCATAAACATAATATTATCACCAGCAGTTTGGCCCTGGATAACAACTACATAAGTTTTACCAGCAGTTACATCAAAAGCAACTTCACTGCCGAGACCCCAATATCCGCCACCAACACATGGGCCTGTTGAGGCGTCATCTTCATATACATTACAATACCAGTTGTTTGTATAAAAAGAAAGAGTTACTGTTCCATCCGCATCAGCTACATAAGTATATTCACAGTTATTATCACCATCGTATGAAGCAAATGTACTTGCACCGATAGGCAACTCACCTGTAGAAGATGCGAATACTGACATTGGTACAAGAATCATAGCCAACGCAATAATTACGCTTAATGTTTTTTTCATCATGGATTTCATGATTTTTCCTCCTTTTATTTTGTGCAATTGTCATTAAGGTCTAACAATTACATAAATATTCCTAAATATTTTATCACTATTTTATTTATAATGCAATAATAAAATCCACTTTTTTCAATTATTTTAGAAAAAAGTGGATAATTTTTAGTTATTTATGCATACACTCCGCGCCAAGTAATATCTGTTGCGGGATATTTACCGCGCTTTGTCGGCATTGCACCAATATTAATTATAATTTCGTCGCCTTTTTGAACTTCAAGCTCAATATACTCATTACCGTCAGCATCGGTGAACACGTCTGCTTCAGTTGTTCTCTGGGCAGAGTTTCTGTTATTTGTTACAACCATAATGCTGTCCTTTGTTTCTTCAACAATATAAAAACGAATTGTACCTGTTTTTTCAGCTTTATATTCATAATAATATCCTGTTTCAACACCTGCTGCAAGGCTCTTTTCAAAATCGCCTGTAAGCTTTGAAATCTTTTCAGGGTTAGCATAGCTACCTTTAAGATTTGCAAATTTAATTGTGAAGCTCTTTGCAGATGAACCATTGTTACCAATCTGGAATGAAACTGCATCACTTGCCAAAGCATTAGGAACTTTAAAAGAAACCTTACCATTTTTAGCAGTGTACTTTGTGCCGTTGCAGATTACATAAGCATCAGCATCATTAATTGTCAAATACATACCACCTACACGGTAAATATCATAATAAAGA
This sequence comes from uncultured Clostridia bacterium, assembly GCA_937916195.1. Classification (GTDB taxonomy): domain Bacteria; phylum Bacillota; class Clostridia; order Oscillospirales; family Acutalibacteraceae; genus Fimenecus. The sequence goes on along the minus strand of CALFTO010000008.1, from coordinate 37,281 downwards.
GCTTTGCCTGCGGGAACTTTTGCTGTTGTTACAGCAAAATCACTACCGGGAGTTTCAAGATAAGGCTGGTCCTTGCTACCTGCACCGAGAATTTCATCACCATCGGGATTTGTAGCTGTGGGCTTCTGCACTGCTGTAGTACCGTCGCCTTTATCACTGCCATTGGTCTTATCTTCTTCGCCGTTCTGAGCATCTTCTTCGGAACTTGTGTCTTCTTCACTTGAAGACTCTTCATCAGATGTGCTTTCATCTTCGCTTGTTGATGTTGATGAATCATCATCATTTGCATTGGCTACATATTCATTAGAATTTGTATTGTCGGGGTCAGTATTCGCAGGTTTATCACTTGTTGCAATTACAACAGCAACAACAGCAATCACAACTGCAAGAACAGCAGCAACAATACCGATAATTACTTTTTTATCTAATTTTTTAAGTTTTTCCATTATGCCACCGCCTTTAATTCAAGAGTATATTCAGTTGCACCATCTTCAAGATAAACTTCTGCTTCACCTGTGTACTCATAGCCTTCGGGGCAAGACATTACAGATAATTTGTAACCGTCAGTAACCTCAATGCTGAATGTTGCCTTACCGTTATCGTCTGTTTTTGCAGGAACACAAGCATCCTTGCAAAGCTGAACCATAACACCTGAAACTGCAATTCCGTTTTCATCAACAACAGTAACTGTAAAGCCTTTGTTTTCAACCGGATTTTCATTTTCTGTCGACTGATTTTCAGTTGTAGTTGTGGTAGTTGTAGTAGTTTTACCCTCATCATTACCACCGCAAGCGCAGAAGCAGAAGAGCATTCCGAGAGCGAGTAAAACTGCTAAAACTTTCTTTAAATTTTTCATTTTATATACCTCTTTATAAAAATTATTCAATGTCATTTAAATTTCTGATTAAAGTCTGTTTGTAATCGTCAGCAGTAAAGAATTCAAATACTTTTGTGAAATCCTCTTTGCTGGTTACCATTCCCCTATGCATCATGCAAATTGTACCATAACGGTCAATTACAACAGTTGTAGGATAAGCTGTTAACTGCACAATACTTGCCCAATCAATCTTCTCATCTGACACCATTGGGAAAGTGAGTTCATTCTCAACCGCATAAGCAGAAACCGTATCATTTGTGCCGTCATATGGATTAATAGCGATTAATGCAATTTCATCTTGATAATCAATATATGCTTGCTGTAAATACGGAAACTCCATTTTACAGGGCTGACAATTGAGATACCAAAAATTAAGCACTAAGGCTTTTTTAGTTTTAAGCAAATCAGAAATCTTATATTCTTTTCCGTCAATTGCAGTTACTGTGAAATCGTGCACCACACTGCCAAGCTTGTAGGTAACACCTGACATATCTTTTGCGTCACCAATAACGGTTTCAAGAGAAATAGTTGTGTTTTTGCTTGTTATTTCATAATTTGCTTCAAGCTTATATCCCTCTTGAACTTCTTCAAGAACTGCATAATAGGTTTTTGAAGGCTCAGCGTTAAAGGTAATTACACCATCGTTGTCAGTTTCTGTGCCCCATTGAAGATTTTGCATTTCGGCATCTTTATACACCTTAATCATAACATCTTCAAGTGGCATTCCGCCAATAGTTTCAACCTTTACGGTGTAAGCAACCTTTTCAGCATCTTTATTGTCAGAGCTGTTACAGCCTGAAAACAAAATGCACAGTATTAAAACAACTGATATAATAGATAATACTTTTTTCTTAAACATACTTCATTAGATTAATCAATATAACAACACATCAAGAGCCAAGCGATTTCTGCGTTGATTGTTGCATCGTTATTACCAGCTGCGTCTTTGAAAATATAGCCTGAGCTTTCAATATCCCACCAGCCGACGTATCCGCCACGCTGCTGAATGATATATTTGAGGTCTTCAGTAAGAGGATAAACACCCTCTGCTTCGTCAACATATTCGATATATTCGAGAAGACATTCTGAATAGCTTTCTTTCTTGACAAACTCATCGTTCTCATCAAAGAAATACTTTGTAACGCCTGAACGGTCGAGCATTGTCTCAAAACAAGCAATATAATCACAATCCTCAGCAAGACGAACAAGCACCAAAGGACCATTTGCAGAATTAAGATGATAGAAGCCATCATTCTCGTTAAATACAAATTTATATGTATCTGTTGATGCAGTCAAGTCAAATTCTTTAATCTGTGCACCTGCGGGCAACGTGTATTCAGTAAGGTCAACAGTTTTCTGGTAGATTGTCCATGGCTCGTCAGCGAGAGTTTTAATTGCATCACCAAGACGATTAATTGCAAGAACGCAATTCTTTGAATCAGCATCAAGTGCGTCGATACCGATAACATAAGTTGAAGTACCACTATCGCCTGTGCCAATCATACTTGCGCTTACAGAAACAGTAAACTTGTTGTTAACTACCTCTGCAACATTATTGCTCTGAACAAAATGAGGTGCGCCGTAATAACCGATTTCAGTTTTTACATCACCGATTACAGAGAATTCATAATTACCTGCTTCTTTAGGTGTGAAAAGAAAATAATTTCTGTGCTCATTTGAAAGTTCAACATAAGTACAACCTACTGAAACTGCATAGGCCTCAAGCTCTTCTGAACCAACATAGAGAATTGTGGGCTCTTCAGAGGTTTTGTAAGCCAAAACCAAATCAATTTCGTTTTCACTTGCAGTTACTTTTGTATTCTCATCATAATAATACTCTGTTTCACTGTCAGTAAATGACAGTGAAACTGTATATTCGCCTTTAGGAAGCTTTTTGGTTGCTACTCCGTTTTCGTCACAAGCCTGCATACCAACTTTTTCGCCATTCTGCATAAAGTTAACAACTACGCCAGATGTGTAAGGATTGCCAAGTGCGTCTTTAACGGCAACCTTATATGTTTTGTTACCACCACAAGCAGTAAGAGTAGCAAGCATACATACTACAAGAATAATAGCAACAACGCCTTTAATTTTTTTCATTTTTTCAAACTCCTTTTCAATAAATTAAAGAGTTAAAAATTATTTGCTTAAATTGTCGTAGTAATAGCAAAGCTTAATCCAAGAATTATCTACGCCTTCAAATGTGTATTTATCCATAAGAAGCTGAAGAATTTCTGCAAGTCTTTCGTCAACTACAACACAACCGTCTTTTTCTGTGCCTGATTTATCAATTTTCTTTGCATATGCACGCATTTCAGCTGTCAAATCAGGACCGTCGCCGTGGTAACGACCTGCATAAATATCGTCAAGCTGATAAATTTCTGCATTTGCATCATAATCTTCACCCCAAAGCTTCTTGAGGTATGCATCGGTCTTTTCTACATCATTGTCATTCTGTGCCATATATGCAAGAATTTCGCCGTCAGTTTCAGACTTACTGAAATCAAAGCCACCCATTTCAATCATTTCAATGATTGAACGGTCAAAAATGCTTGTAAGACCTGTAAAGTCAGCATAAATTAAGCTATTGTACTCAGATTCATAATATTTACCATTTTTAAGTACGGGCTTAATACCACCGGAAATGATATCATACATTACGTCGCCTGTAGCATCGCTGTCATAAGTGAAATAACCGGGTGCACAAGCACGGAAAAGCTTATATGATGAGCCAAGATATTCAACATCATACTTAATTGTACCCGTTGCGTAAATATCCCAGAATGCCATATTGATATAATATGACTTGCCTGCTTCCATATAATAAACCATTGAGCAGTTGATTGTATCAGTGTACATTCTTTCGTCGTGCTCGTATGTATAGATTACTTCGCCCTTTTCGTTGAAAATCCAAGCATCAATACCCTCTTCATAATCACTCTTTGAAGTGAAACGATAAACACCGGACTTTGTAGGCTTGAATTCAGAAAAGAGACCTCTTGGAATAATTGCTCTGTCATAATAGAAATAGTTTGTTGAAACATTTTTACCAAGCTTTGTCGTGTATGCTGAGAATGTTGCAAGACCTTTAATGGGGTCTTCAAGTTGTTTTGCACCCTTACCGTAAGCTTGATAGTACTTACAAATCTTGAGCCACTCGTTTGCATCATCTTCAAAGCCTGCAACTTCTGCAACCTGTTTGAGCATTTCAGCCAGTTCTTTAGTAACTGTACAAGTACCACTTATAGTTGAGTTTGAAGCGTAAGAGAAATAATTAACCATTCCCTTACCGCCGTCTTTTTCATAATCATAAAGACTTATGCCGTCTTTATCTGCATCGCCTGCATAAACAATGTCATGAAGTGACTCTTCTTCATTGAACTGTGTATAGTTCATCAAATCTGCAAGAAGAAGCGGACCATTAGCAGAACCAACATGATAATAACCGTCTTTTTCGTTGTAAACGACATCAACATATGAATATGTATCGCCATCATCTTTTGTTACGGCAGCCTGACGAGGAAGATATGTTGCAACGTCAATATCTTTTTCATTTACAACACGCATATTGTCAATGTATACGGTGTCATCACCTGCTGAGCCGTCACTATCTTTCATAAAGCACAGTGCAACCTCATAAGTGCCGTCTTCATCTGCAACAACGGGATAGCATGACTGCCATTTTTCTTTATCAGATACACCAGAAATCTGGAAAATATCTTCGTCATTTACAATTACATATAAAATATCACAAAGGTGTTCAGAGGAAATTAAATAATCGAAACCAAGCGCCTGACCTTTTTTAAGCTCAACGTCGGCATACATAATTGCATATGAATCATCAATGCCCTTGTTTGAAGCATAAATACAGGACTGACCAAGCTTTTCGCCTTCAATAAATGGCCAAATATACTCTGCATTTTCATCTTCAGTTTCAGGACGATATGTTACATTGATGGTGCCTTTATTGATTAATTCTGCAATCTTTTCAGATTTTGGCATTTCAACATTTGGCTTAATCTGTGTTACCAAATCGCCAATGCCGTTCACGCAAAGCTTCTGCTCATAATCTTTTGCTGTGAAATGGTCAAAAGCAGAAACCCATGGTCTCTTGCTTGTAACTGCACCTGACTCAACAAGACAAATTACACCGTAACGGTCAATCATAATTGTTGTAGGATAACCTTGAATTCCAAAAGTATTTGACCAAGAAGAAGGACAAGATGCCATTGGGAATGAAAGTCCGTACTGCTTCTGGAATGTTTCTACTGCTGAGATATCGTCCATTGGGTCTAATGCGATAACTTCAACATTATCTTTATATTCTTGATAAACAGTCTCAATAAGTGGGAATTCTTCAACACACCATGAGCAAGTTGTATACCAGAAGTTAAGCACTACCAAATCTTTCTTTTTAAGAACATCAGAAAGAGTGATTTCTTTGCCATCTGCCGCCATTACGGTGAAGTCATACATTACATCACCAAGACCGAGAGTTACAGTTGAAATATCTTCACCTTTAATAATTGAAGAAGTCAAAACGATTTCAGCACTTTCGCCGTCGAATTTATAGCTTTCTTCAACTTCATAGCCTTTTGCTACACCTGAAAGCTCGATTGCATATTTGCTGCTTTTAGGAAGATTAAAGGTAACTTTACCGTTTTCATCGGTTTTGCCCATATCTTTCATATTATCTTTCTTTTTGCTGTCGTAGATATAAACATCGATTTCAGACAAAGCCATACCACCGGCAGTTTTTACACTTACGCTGTATGTAGTATTTTCGCCCGGTGTTTCACTACCCAAGCTTTCTCCGCCACCTAATACAACTGCGGCAACAATACCGCCTGCAATGGCTAAAACCAAAACACATGAGAGAACGATTAAGAGAATCTTTTTCTTTTTGTCAAGAGCCTTAATCTTTCCCAATAATTCTTTAACTTTTTTCATAGTTCCTCCTATTTACCCGTCAAAGTTATTTTGTCATAAGGGCACATTTTGCCTTATAATTCAGTATATTTTACCACAAATGGCATTAAGTAGTCAATACATATACAAACAAATATTTTATAACATTAAAGTATTAATACAACAAAATGCCGAACCTTGCCCAAGCTTTAGCAAAATTCAGCATTTCGTTTGCTATGCGGCATTCTGCAAGATTTGCTCTTCTGCCATAATTTCTGCTGTATCAATCATTCTTTCAATAAAAATTGCATAGCCTTTTGTGGGGTCATTGACAAAAACATGCGTAACGGCACCTACAAGCTTGCCGTTTTGTATTATCGGTGAGCCGCTCATTCCCTGAACTATTCCGCCTGTTTTTTCAAGTAATGCTTTGTCAGTAACTTCAATTATCATATCTTTATTAACCGAATCAGAATTAGAATATATCTTTTTTATTTCAATATCATAGCCTTTTACTCCGCCGTCATCAAGAGTACAGTATATTTTTGCTGCACCTGTTGTGACTTCTTGCTTTACTGCAACGGGAATTGATTCATTTTTAACAGTTTTAGTAAAGCCATAAACTCCCATTTCATTATTAAGACAAAGCTCCCCTATCGATTTACCTGTTATTACGCCGCAAAGCTCGCCTACACTGCCCGTACTGCTTTTGTAAATTCCATTAACATAAGCCGTAAATACTTCGCCTCTATTCATAGGCATTATTTCATTGGTGTCAACATCGTAAATTCCATGACCGAGACCTGCAAAGGACTCTTCTTCCGAATTATAAAAAGTTACCGTTCCAAGACCTGCCGTACTGTCGCGCACCCAGAGTCCTGCTTTATATTTTCCCGTATTTATATCTTTATAGGTTGAAAATTCAATTGTAAGAGTTCTGTTATTACGCACAATATTAAAGCTCATTTTTTCGCCATTACTTTTTTCAATTTTTTGCGCAAGAGATTTGGTAGAGGTTATTTTTTCATTATTCACACTTTTTATAATATCCCCTACTTTAAGCCCTGCCTTTTCAGCTGGATTAACATTACCGTTTTCTGTTTCAACTGAATCAGTATCAACCACAAGAACACCTTCAGTATAAAGCTTAACACCGAAAAGCTCACCGCCCAAAACAACATATTTTCTTTTAGAATTGGTTATTTCAGCAGTTTTTACGGGAATAATATTTAAAAGGTCAATTTCAGCTTCATTATGTGAAGCTCGGGCAGTCCCCGATGCGACTCCTTTTTCGTTTTCACAATTTAAACGAAACAATGAAATACCGAAAATGCTTTTAAATTCATAGATTGAATTTTCGATTGTTGTTATTTTATCTGGTATATTTTTTTGTCCCAAATAGACCAAAGAAAAAATAATTACGCACAACGCAGTGCAGATTGCAGAAAGAGTTTTAAAAAAATTACACAAACGCTCACCTCCGTGCGACTTTATGTCGCAATAATAATTTGCCTCATCCGAGGAATATTATTTGAGGTAAAAAAATCGCCTTACGGCTAAATTTCTCTTTAAAAGAAATTACCGTAAGGCGCATCATTTATACATTTTTTTATTTATAAAATTTTGAAATTTTTTCAACTGTTTGTTCAGCAGAACAACCATCTAAATCAAGAATATAATCAGCATATTTTTCATAAAGTGGTGAACGCTCGCTGAAAATATCGTCAATTGTCTGTTCTTTTGAAGCCGCAACACCGCGAGTACTGATATTATCAAGACGCTTTTTGATTTCTTCAAGCGGTACATTGAGATAAAAGATTTTACCATCTTTTTTCAAATGCTCAATGGCATCTTCACGAAAAATCACACTACCGCCTGTTGCGATAACGCAGTTTTCACATTCAAGTGATTTAACTGCTTCTGCTTCGCAATCAAGAAATGCTTCAATACCGTCAGTATCAATTATATTTTGCAAAAGACGTTTTTCACGCTGCTGAATAATCAAATCTGTATCTACAAAGCCAATACCCAAAGTCTTTGCGAGTATAACACCGACTGTGCTTTTGCCACAACCGGGCATACCAATAAGGATTATATTCGACATCATTAGATAGAGATTTCGTGAGCAATCTTGTAAAGCTCAAGGTCAAGAGACTTTGTCATATTGAGAGCTTCGAAAATGTCGAAATCAACAATATTATCGTGCTGCATAGCGATAACACGGTTGCCGATACCCTCTTTAAGAAGCTCAACAGCCTTGTAACCCATAAGGCTTGCTGTTACTCTGTCGCGTACTGTGGGATGACCACCACGCTGAACGTGGCCAAGAACTGTTGCTCTTGTCTCAACGCCTGTTTCAGCCTCAATGCGCTTTGCCATTTCTTCAACGCCGCCAACACCTTCAGCAACAATAATGATAAAGTGCTTTTTACCGGTCTTCTGTGTTCTAATCATTCTGTCAATAACATCGCGCTGGAAGTCATACTCAACCTCAGGAATAAGGATTGTAGTAGCACCACAAGCAATACCTGCATTAAGAGCAATATAACCTGCACGGCGACCCATAACCTCAATAACTGAGCAACGGTCGTGTGACTCTGAAGTATCGCGAAGTCTGTCAGCCATTTCAAGAACTGTATTCATTGCAGTGTCATAACCGATTGTATATTCACTGCAAGCGATATCGTTGTCGATTGTACCGGGAACACCAACACAAGGAAGTCCGCGAAGTGACAAATCGCGAGCACCTCTGAACGAACCGTCACCGCCGATAACAACTACACCGTCAAGGCCAACCTCTTTTGCAACATTGAGAGCCTTCTGAAGACCTTCTTCAGTTTTAAACTCGGGGCTTCTTGCAGAATAGAGCACTGTACCACCGCGATTAATGATATTGGAAACGCTACGAAGATTCATTTCGTACATATCGCCCTGCATAAGACCATTGTAACCACGTCTTATACCCATCACGCGAAATCCGTTTTCACAACCTGCACGAACAACTGAACGCACAGCCGCGTTCATACCGGGAGCGTCGCCGCCACTTGTAAGAACACCTATAGTTTTCATATTTATCACCCTTTAGACTTTTTGCTAAATATTACCACATTGAGTCTATATGATAACACAATAACCCGCAAAATGCAAGTCATATATTGACTATTTTTGTAATATTACATTTTGTTCGCCTGCAATGTTTTTAAGCCCGGCAATTAAATTGTCATCAACAGAAATCTTTTTAGTCGGAAAATACTTTTTGCTGTCTGCAAAATAAAAATAAAGTGGTATATCCCCTGCTTGTGAATTGTCTTCTATATATTTTGCACATTCAAAATACAATTTACTCTGATTATTGTCAACGCGCACAAACAGGCCGACCTTACGAGTCTGTTTATCTTTAACGCTTTCGGCAGTTTCTGCAAAATCAAGAATAAGCTTTGGCTTTTCTTCTTCACGTACAGAAAGTCTGCCGCCGACAAATACCGCCACACCATTATTGAAAGTATTGGCGTATCTTGCGAAAAGCTTTGGAAAAACAATCACTTCAATTGAGCCCGAAACATCTTCAAGAGTTACAAACGCCATTGTTTCGCCACTCTTTGTCTGTTTTCTTGTAATTCCGTTTACAATACCCATCACTTTGACAGAGGCAGAGTCACCGTATTTATCGTCATATTCGTCAGCACTTATGATATCACTGATTTTATCGCATTTCAGCTTTGCAATAAGTTCTGCATATTCTTTCATAGGATGTGCAGAAATATAAAGGCCCGTTGTTTCTTTTTCCATTGCAAGCAATTCATTGGTTTTAAATTCTGCAATTGGCTTCATAACATATTCACTTTGTGCATTATCCTGCATCAAATCGAAAAATCCAATTTGACCATCAAGATTTCTGCGACGACTATCGTCAAGCTCATCAATAATGAACGGAAGATTGTTAAGCATTTCGTGACGATTGCTTCCTAAATTATCCAAAGCACCACTTTTAATGAGACTTTCAACTGCTCTACGGTTAAAGCCTTTGCCGTGAACACGCTTACAGAATGAATAGAATGAAGTGTATTCGCCATTAAGCTTTCGTTCATTGATTATTGTGTCAATAAAATCATGACCGAGATTTTTAATGGCAAGCAAGCCGAACATTATAGTTTTATCGCCTTTTACATTTGGTGCAAAGGTTTTATAACTATAATTTACATTCGGTGAAAGAATTGTAATGCCGTTACGCTTGCAATCTTCAATGTAATCGGCAACCTTGCCCGCATCGTCAAGCACACTTGTCAGTAATGCCGCCATAAATTCACAAGGATAATAGCATTTTAAATATGCAGTTTTATATGCTACAACAGCATATGCCGCCGCGTGAGATTTGTTAAAGGCATATGAAGCAAACGATGACATATCGTCAAAAATTTCATTAGCAATATTTTGTGAAATGCCGTTTTTTGCACAGCCATCGCAAAAAAATGTACGTTCAGCTTCAAGCACCTTATGCTTTTTCTTTGACATTGCACGGCGAACAATATCCGCTCTGCCGAGAGAATATCCTGCAAGTGAACGGAAAATCTGCATAACCTGCTCCTGATAAACCATACAGCCATAAGTAACATCAAGAATATCACGAAGCATAGGTGTTTTATATTTAATTCTGTCAGGATTATGACGATTTTCGATGTAACTGTCGATTGAATCCATAGGGCCTGGGCGATAAAGAGAAATAACCGCAATAATATCCTCAAGACTCGTGGGCTTAAGGCGCATAAATACGCTTCTCATACCGTTTGATTCACATTGGAACACACCGTCGGTCTGCCCTGCTGTAAAGAGAGAGTAAACCTTGGGGTCATCATATGAAATTTTTTCAATATCAAAATCGGGATTTTTTCTTTTTACTGTTTTAACACAGTCGTTGATAACCGTAAGTGTGCGAAGTCCCAAAAAGTCCATTTTGAGAAGTCCCAGCTCCTCAATTGTTGTCATTGTAAATTGAGTTACAATTGACTCGTCATTTCGTGCAAGCGGAACATAGTCACTTACGGGACGGTCGGTAATAACAATACCTGCCGCATGAGTTGACGAATTTCGTGGCATTCCCTCAACACTTTTGGCGGTGTCAATAAGCTCTTTAATTTTATCGTCACTGTTATAAAGTTCTTTTAACTCGTCACTTTCTTTAAGAGCGTCTTCAATCGTAATTCCCAATACACGCGGAATTTTCTTTGCCACATTATCAACTGTTGCATAAGAAAGTCCCATTGCCCTGCCCACGTCACGAAGTGCCGCACGGGCTTTCATTGTACCAAAGGTTACAATCTGCGAAACATGGTCTGCACCGTATTTGTCGATAACATAATCAATTACTTCCTGACGTCGTTCATAGCAGAAATCCACGTCAATATCGGGCATACTAACTCTTTCGGGATTTAAAAAACGCTCAAAAATAAGATTATATTTTATAGGGTCAATATTTGTAATACCCATACAATACGCACAGATACTTCCCGCGCCAGAGCCTCTACCGGGGCCTACGGGAATACCATTATCACGTGCATACTGAATAAAGTCAGCAACGATAAGGAAATAGTCGACATATCCCATATCATTGATAACTGAAAGTTCATATTCAAGACGGTCAATATATTCTTGTTGAGGATTTGCACCATAGCGAATTTTCAAACCCTCATAGCATTTTGCTCTGAAATAATCATAATGAGACTGACCGTCGGGAACTTTGAAATTAGGTAATTTTGTGTTACCGAATTCAAAATCGAAATTACACATATCTGCAATTTTCTGTGTATTTTCAACTGCTTCGCAAGCATACGGAAAAAGCGAACGCATTTCGTCTTCTGTTTTAAGATAAAAATTATCACTTTCAAATTCAAGAGAATTTTCTTCGTCTATTGTGTGGTTTGTAGCAACACAAATAAGTATTTTCTGTGTCTTTGCATCTTCACGGTCAATATAATGCACATCATTTGTTGCAACTAATGGTATTCCTGTTTCCTTGGAAATACGCATAAGCCCTTCATTGACGCGGGCTTGCTCATTTATGCCGTGATTTTGCATTTCAAGATAATAATTGCCCTTACCGAATACAGATTCATACCACAGGGCTGTTTGTTTTGCGCGGTGTATATCCCCATTAGAAATTGCTTTCGGTATTTCGCCTGCAAGACAAGCAGAAAGTGCAATTAAGCCCTCATGATGCTTTTCTAAAAGCTCGCGGTCAACACGTGGTTTTGTATAAAAGCCATCAACCCAAGCCGCTGAAACCATTTTAGTAAGATTTTTATATCCTGTTTCATTTTTACAAAGCAAAACAAGGTGATGACGCTCAGAATCTATGCCGTGAACCTTATCAAAGCGAGAACGCGCCGCAACATAAACCTCACAGCCTATAATTGGCTTTACACCTGTTTTTTGTGCCGCTTTGTAAAAATCTACTGCACCAAAAAGATTGCCGTGGTCGGTAATTGCAATTGCATTTTGTCCACGTTCTTTTGCAACAGAACAAAGCCTGTCAAGACGGCAGACACCGTCAAGCAAGCTATATTCTGTATGCACATGTAAGTGGACAAATGACATTTTAATACCTCAGACTTTATTCAGTAACTTTTTTATAGAAATCAAAGCAATCAAAGGTTGCAAAATAATCTGCAGGAGTTTCTGCACGGCGGATAAGTTCAAAGCTTCCGTCCTCTTTAAGAAGAATTTCTGCTGATTTAAGTTTACCGTTATAGTTATAACCCATTGCAAAGCCGTGAGCACCTGTATCGTGAATATAAAGTAAATCGCCCATATCAACCTTAGGTAACATTCTGTCAATTGCGAACTTATCGTTATTTTCACAAAGTGAACCTGTTACATCATATTTATAATCATAAGGCTCGTTTTCTTTACCCATTACGGTGATATGATGATATGCACCGTACATAGCAGGACGCATAAGGTTAACTGCACAAGCATCTACTCCAATATACTCTTTATGAGTATGCTTTTCATTTATTGCACGTGTTACAAGAGCACCGTAAGGAGCGAGCATAAATCTGCCAAGCTCTGTGTAGATTGCAACATCATCCATACCCGCTGGTATGAGCACTTCTTCATAAACCTTTCTTACACCCTCGCCGATTGCAAAGATATCGTTACCCTCTTGGTCGGGACGATAAGGAATACCGATACCGCCTGAGAGATTAATAAACTTAATATGTGCACCTGTTTCTTCTTTAAGCTTTACTGCAACCTCAAAAAGAGTTTTTGCAAGTGTGGGATAATACTCATTTGTAACTGTGTTACTTGCAAGAAATGCGTGAATACCGAACTCCTCTGCGCCCTTCGCTTTAAGAGTTTTAAATGCCTCAAAAAGTTGTTCGGTTGTCATACCATATTTAGCGTCACCGGGGTTATCCATAATATTATTGGCAATAGAGAAATATCCGCCCGGATTATAACGGCAAGAAATTTTCTTTGGGATGTAACCCAAGGTCTTTTCAAGAATATCAATATGTGTAATATCGTCAAGATTAATGATTGCACCCATATCGTCAGCAAATTTGAACTCTGCGGGAGGTGTATCATTTGATGAGAACATTACATCGTCACCAACTGCACCGATTGCCTTTGAAAGCATAAGCTCAGTAATAGATGAACAGTCACAACCACAGCCGTATTCTCTTAAAATATTGATAAGGAATGGGTTGGGAGTAGCTTTAACTGCGAAATATTCTTTAAAGCCTTTATTCCAAGCGAACGCTTTTTTAAGGTTTTCGGCATTTTTACGGATGCCTGCCTCGTCGTAAAGGTGGAAAGGTGTTGGATAAACCTTTGCAATTTCTTCTAATTTTTCTTTAGTTGTAAAAGGTGTTTTGCTCATTTTTCATTCTCCTAAATACTCTTCAATGAATTTCTTTAATGTATCAAGTCCTGCACCCGTTTCAGATGAGAACGGAATAATTCTGTCTTCGGGCACAAAGCTCATCTCATTTTTTGAATTCTCAATTCGTTCGTTGTATTCTTTTTTCTTTTTAAGCTTGTCCGCTTTTGTCATAACAACAATAAATTCATAGCCGTTAGCCTGCAGGAATTCCATCATCATTATATCGTCCCTCGTCGGCGGATGGCGCATATCAACAAGTTGAACAACGAGTTTTATGTTACGGTCGGAATTAAAATATCCTTCCATCATTTCAGCCCAACGCTGTTTTTCAGTTTTAGCCACCTTTGCATAGCCGTAACCGGGCAAATCTACAAAATTGACATTTTCAGCCTCATAAAAATTGATTGTAATCGTTTTGCCGGGGACCGAACTTACTCTTGCCAAACTTTTACGCTGAAAAAGTTTATTGAGAAGTGAGCTTTTGCCCACATTTGAACGGCCTGCAAATGCAATTTCGGGTAAATCGCTTTCGGGCAACTGACCGAATGTGCCGTAAGCTGCTTTGAATTCTGCTTTATCGTATCTCATAATTTACACCAAAGCTGTTTTGAGCACATCGTCACCTGTTGTGGCGAACACAAAATTCAGCTTTTCTTTTACCTTTTCATCAATTTGTTGAAGGTCACTTCTGTTTGCCTCAGGCACAATTACGGTTTTAATTCCTTCAATATATGCCGCCATTGTTTTTTCGCGAAGTCCACCAATTGCGAGCACTCTGCCTGTGATTGTAATTTCGCCAGTCATTGCAACGTCTGCTCTGACCTTACAGCCAGAAAGTGCTGAAACAAGAGCAGTGAAAATTGTAACACCCGCTGAAGGACCATCTTTGGGCACTGCACTCTCCGGGAAGTGAATATGAATATCTTTATTCTGATAAAAATCTTTATCAATTCTGTATTTTTCGGCATTTGTACGGATATAGCTTACTGCTGCTTTTGCTGACTCTTTAATCACATCACCGAGCGAGCCTGTAAGTTCAAGCTTACCAGTTCCATCCATTACAGCAACCTCAACTGTGAGCATTGAGCCACCGACAGAAGTATATGCAAGTCCGTTAACAACACCTACGCGATTTTCTTTTACTGTATCGTCAGGCTTAAATTTTACAGGACCTAAATGCTTTTCAAGCTCGTTTGGTTTTACGGAAATCTTACCGTCATATCCCTTAGCATATTCAACTGCGATTTTGCGAAGAACTGATGCGATTGTACGCTCAAGCACACGCACGCCTGCTTCTTTAGTATAACCGCTTATAATGTCTTTGAGAGCCTTATCAGTTATTTTTACATTAGACTTTTTAAGTCCGTTTGCTTTAATCTGCTTTGGCACTAAATGTTTTTTAGCAATATTAAATTTTTCTTCGTATGTATAGCCGGGCAAATCAATAATTTCCATTCTATCAAGAAGCGGAGCAGGAATTCGGCTCTTATCGTTGGCAGTAGTAATGAAAAGCACTCGACTCAAATCGTAAGGAATTTCAAGATAATGGTCAACAAAGGTGTTATTCTGTTCACCGTCAAGCACCTCTAAAAGTGCTGATGATGGGTCACCGCGATGGTCAGAACCAAGCTTATCCACCTCATCAAGAAGAATAAGCGGATTTGAACTTTTCGCACTCTCAATAGCCTCTATAATTCTACCCGGCATTGAGCCGATATAAGTTTTTCTGTGGCCTCTTATATCTGCTTCGTCACGGACACCGCCCAATGAAATTCGTGCATAGCTTCTGCCCATAGCACGAGCTAAAGACTTTGCAATCGAGGTTTTGCCGACACCGGGAGGACCTGCAAGACAGATAATCTGACCTTTAATATCGGGATTAATTTTTCTTACTGCAAGAAACTCGATAATTCTGTCTTTTACATCACGAAGTCCGTAATGGTCTTCGTCAAGAATTGACATTGCATTTTCAATATCGAGATTATCGTCTGTAAACACATTCCAAGGGAGAGAAACAACCTTATCAAGATAATTTCTGATTACTGCAGACTCAGGGCTTGAGGACTGCATTTTCATCATACGGTCGCACTCTTTAAGAAGCTTTTTCTCTGTATCTTCAGAAAAACCGATAGCCTTGATTTTTTCTTTATAGCTTTCAGCCTCGCTTATTGCACCATCGCCCTCGTTAAGTTCTTCTGAAATAGCTTTAATCTGCTCACGAAGATAATAATCACGCTGATTTTCTTCCATTTGCTCCTGAACTTTTTCATTGATTTCCTCTTCGATTGCAAGCAACTCGATTTCACGGGTAAGAATTACACAAAGACGCTCTGCTCTTTTTAAAGGGTTAAGCTCTTCAAGTAAGGATTGCTTTGAGGAATACTCAAGAGGAATGTTTGAAAGTATGTAATCTGTAATCTCTGATGCCTCTTTGCGAACAGAAACACCCACAATAATATCGGGCGGAAGCTTTGGAAGAAAGTAAGCATATTCTTCAAAAGTGCTTATCAGACGGCGCACAAGTGCTTCTTCATACATTTTATCTTCTGCAACAACCTTTTCAGTTTCAATTTTATGTACAATTGCAGAAAGATAAGGATTAGCAGATGCAATGTGAATAAGCTCTGCACGATAAAGCCCATGAACAACCACGCGCAATGTGTCAGTGCCCGGAAGCTTCATCACCTGCTTGATTTCACAAACTACACCTGCAGAATACAAATCATCATAACGTGGGTCATCGCACTCGACATCCATTTGCGCGGCAAGAAAAACATTGGTTTTCTTTTCCATTGCGGCGCGAATTGCACGGACTGATTTTTGTCTGCCAACGTCAAAATGCATTGTCATTTCGGGAAATATTACAAGGCCTCTCAATGCCACCATTGGCATTGAAAAGGATTTTTCATTGAATTCATTAAATAAGTTTTTGCTATTTTCCATAGATTTAAATATATCACTCCTATTGTTGAATTTATATTATATAATAAAAACTTTTTTACTGCAAGAAATTGTGCTAATTTTTTTGAAAAAGTGATTTTCTTGTGTGTATTGTTAATGTTTTTAACAATCTTTTGCTGATTTTAATTTAACTCATTAAATTTCTTTGTTAATTTTTTAAATAAGTGGTTGACATTTAGATATTTCTCTGCTACAATACGGTCAATACGCAATCGAAACCACATATACTGATTGTGAAAAAGTATTTTTTGGAGGTCTTTATTATGGCAAGAGTTTACAATTTTTCAGCGGGTCCCTCAATGCTTCCCGAAGAGGTACTTAAAAAGGCTGCGGCAGAAATGCTCGATTATGAGGGCAGCGGTCAGTCAGTTATGGAAATGAGCCATCGTTCAAAGGTATATGACAGTATTATTAAAGGTGCAGAACAGCTTCTTCGTGAGCTTATGAATATTCCGGACAATTATAAGGTTCTTTTCTTGCAGGGTGGTGCATCAACACAGTTTGCAGCAATCCCCCTCAACTTTATGAATAAAAATGGTAAGGCTGACTTTGTAATTACAGGTCAGTGGGCAAAAAAAGCTTATCAGGAAGCTCAAAAATACGGCGAATGCAATGTTGTGGCATCTTCTGCTGACAAAACATTCTCATATATCCCTAAGCTTGACAAATCAACATTCACAAAGGATGCAGACTATTTCTATATCTGTATGAACAATACAATTTACGGTACTGTTTATCACGAATTGCCCGACACAGATGTTCCGCTTATTGCAGATATTTCATCTTGCTTCCTTTCAGAGCCTATTGATGTTACAAAGTTTGCAATGGTTTATGGCGGTGCACAGAAGAATGTTGCACCCGCAGGACTTACAATCTGTATTATCCGTGAGGATATGCTCGGAAACGCAAGAGACATCACTCCCACAATGCTCAACTATAAAACAATGGCTGACAATGATTCTCTTTACAACACTCCCCCCTGCTACACAATTTACATCTGCAAGCTTGTTCTTGAATGGCTTAAAGAAATGGGAGGACTTGAAGCAATGAAAGAGAGAAATGAAAAGAAAGCAAAAATTCTTTACGATTTTCTTGATAACAGCAAGATGTTCAAGGGAACAGTAGTTCCTGAAGACCGTTCACTTATGAATGTTCCATTTGTTACAGACAGCGAAGAGCTTAATGCTAAATTCATTAAAGAAGCAACCGAAGCTGGCTTTGTAAACCTTAAAGGTCACAGAACTGTTGGCGGTATGAGAGCATCAATCTATAACGCAATGCCCGTTGAAGGCGTTGAAAAGCTTGTAGCATTCATGGCTGACTTTGAAAAAGCAAATTCTTAAAGAAATAAGGGGCTATTATTATGTACAATATACTTACACTCAACAAGATTTCTGAAACCGGACTTTGCCGTTTCAGTGATAAATACAACTACTCTGCAAATACAGAAGCACCCGATGCAATTCTTGTGCGTTCAGCATCAATGCACGATATGGTTTTGAATGAAAATACTATCGCAATTGCTCGTGCAGGCGCAGGCGTTAACAATATTCCTGTTGATAAATGTAGCGAAGACGGAGTTGTTGTGTTCAACACTCCCGGCGCAAACGCAAATGCAGTTAAAGAGCTTGTAATCGCAGGACTTCTTCTCGCATCAAGAAAGGTTATTCCCGCAATTGAATGGGCAAAGACACTTAAGGGTAACGGTGACACAGTACCCAAGGATGTAGAAAAAGGCAAGAGTGCTTTTGCAGGACCCGAAATTCTTGGCAAAACCTTAGGTGTTGTAGGCTTGGGTGCAATCGGTATTCTCGTTGCTAACACCGCGGCGGCTCTTGGTATGAAAGTTATTGGCTATGACCCCTACCTTTCAGTTAAGCAGAGTATCAATCTTAATCATCACGTTAAATTTACAGATGATTTAAACGAAATTATTACAAATTCAGATTATATTTCTCTTCACGTTCCGCTCAACGACGGTACAAGAGGTCTTGTAAATAAAGACACAATTACTCAAATGAAGGATGCAGTTCGTATTCTTAACTTTGCACGTGGCGAGCTTGTTGATACAAACGATATTCTTGAAGCTTTGCAAAACGGTAAGGTTGCGGCTTATGTAACTGATTTTCCAAATGATGCTGTAATTGGTGCGCCCGGCGTTATTGCAATCCCCCACCTTGGTGCATCAACACCCGAATCAGAAGACAACTGTGCAATTATGGCGGTAGACCAGGTTGCTGATTTCCTTGAAAACGGAAATATCGTGAACTCTGTCAACTTCCCCGCAATTTCATTACCCGCAAGCGACAAGCACAGACTTACAATCGCTCACAAGAACATTTCAGGTATTGTAAGCAAGATTACATCTGCTTTCGCAAATGAGGATGTTAACATTGACAATATGGTAAACAAATCAAAGGGCGAATATGCTTACACAATTGTTGAGACCGACACAGAGCCCTCACCCGAAGCCATTGAAGCACTTAAGAAAATTAGCGGAATTATCAGAATAAGAGTTTTAAAATAATCACAATAAAAGCGAAGAACCGATAGCAATTAAGCTGTCGGTTCTTTTTTATCGTCATTTTCTTTTGTATGAATAATTTCGCTGTAATTTCGTTTGATGTCAAGTCTGTCATAAAACTTTTTAACGCGAAGATTTACTCTGAATTCTCGATTACAATTAGGGCAGAAGAATACTCCGCGGAAGGATTGATTCATAAATTTCCATTTCTTTTTTGTTTCAACCTTACCGCCACAAATGTCACAATAGCAATTAAAGAGGTTTTTATCAATCAACGGGTCGTTTTTATCTTTAATTACATATGGCTTAAAATCGAGCCTTGCATAAAAATCATTATCACAAACTTTAATAAATTGGGTCAATTTATCGGCATCAAACACCTTTTTAAAGCATTCAGCACTGAGCAAGCTATCGTCAAGTGCTCTGTGATGAGGATATTTCTCGGGGTCGATTTCAAGACACTCAGCCGCATAAGAAAGACCTGCCTGCTGAACATTCTCCATATTTATAAAACACTGACAAAACTTCTGCAAATCAGCGTACTTTGTAATAAATTCAATATTCTTTTTGTTAAGAAAATATTTAAAATTTGTTTGCAGAGTTCTTATATCAGTGTCGCCCCAAGTCATAATTAAGGCGTCATCCCCTACCCATTTTTTGAAATCTTCAATAACCTCCTTAAAAGGTCTGCCGTGACGAACATCTTCATTTGTAATATGAGTAAGATTTTTTATTCTTGAACGAAGCTTTTTTGAAACTACGGGCTTAATAAGTTCTGAAAAGCTATCAACAGTATTACGTTCTTCGTCGAGTTTCACCGCACCAATTTCAATTATTTCATTTATAAATTTTTCAGCGGATTTCATATAAGAATTGTTCCACTCTAAATCCATTATTATGTAATTCATAAACCACCCAAAAACGCTGATATTATATTAATTTATCCTTTTTGCAGTAAAAACGCACTCCGCTGTTTGTGAGTGCATCTTCAACTGTTTTTCTGTCTAAAATACCGTCAAAATTCAAATCAAGTAACGGTTTTAAAACGAAATCACGCTCCATCATTCGAGGATGTGGAAGAATAAGTGTTTCTGTATTTTTCACTTCGTTTCCATATAAAAGCAAATCAATGTCAATTATACGAGGACCGTTTTTGATTGTTCGCACTCTGCCAAGCCCTGCTTCAATGCCCAAAGCAGCCCCAAGAAGATTATCGGAGTTAAGCTCTGTTTCAACCTCAACAACGATGTTCAAAAAATCATCTTGATTAGCATATCCTACGGGGTCTGTTTCATAGACATTTGAGCAATCGATAACCTTAGTAAGCGGTAAAAGATTTAAGGCTGAAATAGCATCTTGAAGATTTTGAAGTTTATCGCCGATATTTGTGCCTATTCCAAGATACGCCTTCATACTCTTGACCTCTCAATTTCAACCGCCACATATGAAAAATCTGCTTTAATTGGTGCTTCAGGCTTTTTAAGAAGAATTTTAACGGTATTGATTTTATCGAATTCTTCAAAAAGCGCATCAGCAACCCTCTGTGCTACCCTTTCAAGCAAGTCATTCTTTTCGCTTTGTGCCACTCTACGAACAGCTTTAATGATTTTTGCATAACTAACCGTATCGTCAACATTATCAGTTACACAAGGAGTTGTCAAATCAACGCCAGCTTCAATATCAAATATAAAATTCTGACCGTCAACTTTTTCTTCAGGGTTAACCCCATGATAGCAGAAAAGTTTTAAATCCTTAACAATAATTTTATCCATATTAACCTCTGATAATCGCATCAGCCATTTTTGCCGCCAATGCGTTTTCTTTTACATTATGAACTCTTATAAAGTCTGTACCACCAGCAATTGCCAGAACATCTGCAGCGATTGTGCCATAAACCCTGTCATAACCGTCGGTATTTGTCGCAGTTGCAACAACTCGTTTTGATGAGAGCGCAGTAAGCAGAGCAACATCATTAATTTTAAGCTTATTTATATTCTTAATTAGTTCAATATTCTGCTCATAAGTTTTGCCAAAGCCAATACCCATATCGAGCATAATCTGCTTTTTAGAAATACCGAATTCTTCACATTTTTCAAGAGTTTCGTTGAAAAATGAAACAACATCTTCTGTTACAGAATTTTTGTATTCGGGTACTGTTTGTGCATCGCCACCGCCTGTGTGCATAATCACCCAACCGCAGTTATACTCGCGGACAAGCCGTGCCATTGCTTCATTGAAAATGCCACTAACATCATTGATTATTGATGCGCCGTTTTGAAGTGCGTATTCTGCTACTTCGGGATAAAAAGTATCAACAGAAATGACCGCATTTGTTTCGTTATAAAGCATTGGAAGGTAATTCTTAATTATTTCAAGTTCTTCGTTTGCTGAAAGCTGAATACACCCTGGGCGAGTTGACTGTGCACCGATATCAATTATATGTGCACCGTCATTGAGCATTTCTTTTGCGTGCGCCAGCGCTTTTTCGGGAGAATTATATAATCCACCGTCAAAAAACGAATCCGTAGTTACATTGAGAATGCCCATTATATAAGTCTTTTCCCCAAGAGTAAAAGTGAAATTCTTAGCTGAAAACATCATTTTGAACCCAAAAGAGTCATAACCTCGGCTCTTGTGCGGGCATCCTTTCTTATAGTTCCGCGAAGTGCAGATGTCTGTGTTTGTGAGCCTGCCGCTCTTATTCCACGCATAGTCATACAAAGATGCTCTGCTTCAATAACAACTGCAACACCCTTGGGGTTCATTTCTTTTTGAATAAAGTCTGCAATCTGTGCAGTAAGTCTTTCTTGAAGCTGTGGACGGCGGGCATAGCTGTTAACAATTCTTGCAAGCTTTGAAAGACCAATCACAAGCCCATCATCGTTGGGAATATACGCAATATGAGCCTTGCCCACAAATGGCAAGAAATGATGCTCACACATTGAATACATTGGGATATCACGAACTATTACGATTTCGTCGCTTTGACCCTCGCGGAACATTTTAAGATGTTTTTCAGGATTTTCGGTAAGACCCGAAAAAATCTCTTCATACATATTTGCAACACGTTTTGGTGTTTCAACCAAACCCTCACGGTCGGGGTCTTCACCGATTGCTATTAAAATTTCACGAAAGGCACGCTCAATTCTTTCTTTATCCATTTTATCAACCTTCTTTAAATATTAAACATAAATAATTACACTCATCAATTGTATAGTATTCTATTTCGTTCTTTTGCAAATCTTTGCCACTCTTTTTAACGGCATCACCTACAAAGTCAAAGAACGCATAATTATTATTTTCAAGGGTTTTCATTGCCTTGGCTAACTGGGTTTCATTTGCAAAAAGAATTTCGACTATATTGTCACCTTTTTGAAGCTCTATTGCTACAGGAGAAACTAATTCATCGTAGTTTTTAAAGCTTTCTACATATAAATTGTTAACTACAAAATAATTTGCTTCCATACTATCGCAATTGTTATTCTCAGGCACAAGATTTATATGGTCACGTGAAATAAATTCATCATTCACATTAAAATATAAATAACCTATATTGTTTTCTGCGCCGGTGTCATTCCAAGTAGCATCAAGGTGGTAGTTTTTACCGTCGATTTTAACGATATTCCACATATGAGCCTCTGTGCCATCTTCATTAACTCCATCACCGACTACAAGATAGTTTGAAATTCCCACTTTGTCAAGAAGCAATTGCATTGCGCGGGAATAGCCCTCGCAAATAGCTTCGCCATCAATCAGGGCACTATAAGCGGTATCGCCCATTTCACCGAAAGTTTCTTCATTATAAACGGTTAAATCACAAACACAATCGTGAAAATAGAGTTCTTTTTCATAATCAGTCGCAAGATTTTCAGCGCCTTTGACTATTTCATTAATTTTTTCGTAAAGAGTTTCACTCATCTTTTCTGCGGTTGGACTATCAAATCTGTATTTTGGCGAAAATTCAATTGATGTTCCGTAATCAACGAAAGTATAATTGACATCAACCCAAAAGAATTCAGAATTATCATAAAGCACCGCTACGAAAAGTTCCTTAAGTTCATCTTCGGTAACTTCAAGGCGACGGGAATTAGTAAAATTACTGAACATTGAATAAATCATTATGTAAGCCTGCTGTTGCTCACTACTCAAATTGTTATAATAATAAAATGTTTTGGTATTTAACCGGCTTTCAAAATCAATTTGCTCTTGTTCAGTAATTCGGTCGTCATTAATTTGTTTCCAATCAATGAAATCCTCAAAATTGGCAACAAATACACCACCAAAAATTACAAATACTGCAAAGAGAATTGAAATAATCACAGAAACTTTTCTTTTCATACTATTCCCCTTCAGTACTTGTCACAGGCAAAAATTTATCTTCTGCATTTGCATAGATTTTAAGATTTTCAATGCTTTCAGAATAGTCGATGACCGAAATATCAGTTTCACCTGCATTTACAAAATCAGTAAACAAGCTTTGTGAATTGTCGGTATATTGAGGAATTAAAACGGATTTTATAATGTCGCTAACAATCTGCTCACGAATTATATTATTGCTGATTATCAGATAATTTAACGCATATGCACCCGAAACAGTCTGTTTACCTTTGTTAAGCTCAAGATTTATGCCATTTGCATTATAATCAATATTTTCGGCTACATTTATGGTAATTCCGTCAAATAATGAAAGGATTTCTTTTGCACCTGCACGGTCACAAACAAAATATTTATCTACATCAATTTTGAAGCTTTCTTTAAATGCAGATTTCAACTCTATAATAGAATTATTCTTATAAACCTCACCGCAAGTTGACGAACTACCGTTTATGGCAACTTTTGTTTTTGCATCAACGCACTTGACATTCATGGATTTATTATCAAAATCGCACTCAACAGTAAATGCGAAATCGAATTCTTCTTTGCTGTCTGCACACACAAAAAGTACCGTTGATTTTCCTTTAAGAGAATTAACGGAGTATGTTAGCTCAGTTGTGGTTTCAGCAAGTTCGGTAGTTTCTTCTTCGGGTTTATCAACAAAATTATTGAATTCAAAATCAATTGAATACATAAAAAGAAACACTGATGCCAAGCCGAGAATTAATACAAACGCACCAAAAGCTATTATAAAATATTTTAAAGTTCCTTTATTTCGGGAATTCTTTTCAAAAAGATTTTTATTTTTGCTCATAACAACACCAAAAACAGATATATAGAGTTAGTATATCACAAATAACATTTATAAACAACAGTTAAAAAGCTTATTTAATAAAAAATCCCGTAAGTTTTTTCTTACGGGATTTGGTTTAATCATTTTGTGTGAAATGATATTTATTTTCTTTTTTGCCGAATGCTTTTGTACTGTCGCTTGCTCTTAAGAATACTGTAACAGTTTGCATAATCAATTTAAAATCAAGCCACAAGCTATACTTTTCAATATACATCAAATCAAGAACAAGCTTGTCCTTTGGTGAAGTGTTATATTTACCTGCAATCTGTGCATATCCGGTAAGTCCACCCTTAACACGAAGACGATATTTGAATTCGGGAAGTTCTTCGGTGTATTTATCAACATTTTCAATCATTTCGGGACGAGGACCTACAACACTCATTTCACCCTTTAAAATGTTAATAAGCTGTGGAAGCTCGTCAATACGGAATTTTCTTAAATATTTACCTATCTTTGTAATTCGGTCATCATCTGAAGTTACTGAACGGTTTACGCTGTCAGCCTCTTTCATTGTGCGGAACTTATATACCTTAAAAAGCTTACCGCCCTTTGTTGCACGTACTTGCCTGAAGAAAACATGACCGCCGTCTTCTGCCTTAATAAGAATAGCACATATAAGCATAGGAATACCGCAGATTATAAGACCAACCAAGGAAATCAAAATATCCATTAATCTTTTTACAAATCTCTGCTCAAAGGTAAGTTCACGCACAACTGCAGACACCATTGGCTTATCGTCAAGCATTGCAGTTCTTGCGCCAAGCATTACCACATCATCCATTTCAAAATTGAAATAGATATTTTTACTCTTAGCATAACAGTATTCGGTGATAAAGGATTTTTCCTGTGCGGGAACATCGTAGATAAAAATTGTATCGCATTCATTGATAATATCAAATAATTTCTTTGATGTATAATGAATCATATGAACAATTTTATACTGTTTTTTATATCTTTTTACTTTAGGAACAATGTTATTAAGTGAATCTTCAGAGCTTGTGATTATACAACATTTCTCAGGGGGATTAATTGAAAAATAAACATAATGGCCGAGATATGTGAAAAGTATAACCAGCGAAACTTGAATACACATTACAAGTATAAGCAAGTGGGGTGATTCATAAATGAAATGCGAATTGAGGTTTTCGTTAACGTTCATAATGCAAAGCTGCATATGAGTAACAAAATCGGTTATTATAGTGGCAATTGAGATTTGCATAACAATGGGTTTACTCTTCACCTTACCTATTGTGAACCCGCCGTAAATTGCAACGAGCAACGCTTCAACCACGCAGAAGGTCACAAAAGTAACCGCCGTGGTTCTTGAAGGACGCAAAAGCCACGCAAATTCAGTACTGAACACTAAAAAAAATGTTCCTATTAAGCACACATACATTGTTGCTTTTATGAGAAAAACAACAGATTTTTGAAACTTTGACAATATATCCATGTCTGCCTCCGAAAAGACTACAGTACATTATTATTTTATGCGGTTATTGTACTTAAACCAGCGACTTTTGTCAATAATTCGCACTCAAATGTAATAAATGTGTCATAATTGCTTCGTCATTTTTCACAAATTTTCTGCTTGATTGTTGGTATATCCAATTGAGAAAGAATAATTCCAATAAAAATCAAAACACAACCGAGATATCCCCTGCCGCTCATAATTTCGTGAAGGATTATTGCCCCGCCGATTGCACTGAAAACTGATTCAGTTGAAAATACAATTGAGGCAAATGTGGGGTCTGCATCTTTTTGTCCAAGTATTTGACAGGTATAAGCCACACCAACAGACATTAAACCGCCATAGAGGATTGGAATTCCCGCTCTTTGAATTGCAGATAATTCTATTTCTTCGGTAAACAAAGCGAAAATAATACTTAAAAATCCGCAGACAAAGAACTGTGTCATACTGAATTTCAGCGGGCTTACGTCGTTTACAAACTTATCCACAACAAGAATATGCCCTGCCCAGAAAAATGCACCGATAATAAGCACTACATCGCCTATTCCAAATGATATTTCGTCGCCCGTCATACACAAGAAGAATAGACCGATAACGGCGAAAACAGCGCCAAAAAATGTGAGAATGCTTGTTTTTTTACCCATTACGAAACGGATAAGTGGCACTAAAACTATGTAAAGACCCGTTAAAAAGCCCGCTTTGCCTGCACTGCCCGTAATTTCAACACCAAACTGCTGAAGTGTTGAGGCAATGAAAAGGACAACTCCTGCTAAAAGTCCCGAAAAAAGAGTTTTCTTAAATTTTTCTTTATTGAATTTCTCTTTTTCAAAAATCAATATTACGGGAACAAGTGAAATTGTACCGAGCAGAAAGCGGATACCGTTAAATGTGAATGCACCCACAAATTCTGCGCCAACTCTTTGCGCCACAAAGGCAAAACCCCATATAATTGCTGTTAAAAAGAGAAGAATTGTTGATTTGATTTTTTTAGTATTCATTTTTGTCACCCGACAGATAGATTAGAAGCCACAGCAAAAACTGTGGCTTAAGAATTATATTGCTTTTTTAGTTGAAGCTTTGCCGATATTTTTGGAAGTTAAAATATTGGGCTTTCTGTTTGCATCGCGAAGAATTTCAGGCTCTGCGCCATCGGTTACGCAATCTTTGGTAATAATAACCTTAGAAATTGTGTGGTCGGAGGGAGTTTCATACATAACGCCTGTGAGAACACTCTCCATAATACCGCGAAGACCGCGAGCACCTGTTTTCTTTTCAAGAGTTTTTTCTGCAATAGCAACAAGTGCGTCGTCAGTAAACTCAAGCTCAACATCATCCATTGTAAACAATGCCTTAAACTGCTTGAGAAGTGCGTTTTTTGGCTCTGAAAGAATTCGTATTAAATCCTCTTTTGAAAGCTGTTGAAGTGCTGTTATAACGGGCACACGACCAACAAGTTCGGGAATAAGACCGAACTTAACCAAATCTTGCGCGATAACCTTTGAATAGATATCTTCATTCTCAAATTCTGTTTTATTCTTAATTTCCACACCGAAACCAAGGCCGGAATTACCTGCACGCTTTTCGACTATTTTTTCAATGCCGTCGAATGCACCACCGCAAATAAAAAGAATATTTGATGTGTCAATCTGTATAAATTCCTGCTGAGGATGCTTTCTGCCACCCTGCGGAGGAACATTTGAAACTGTACCCTCAAGAATTTTGAGAAGTGCCTGCTGAACACCCTCACCACTTACGTCACGAGTAATTGATGGATTTTCGCTCTTGCGGGCAATTTTGTCGATTTCATCAACATAAATAATACCGCGCTCTGCCTTTTCAATGTCGTAGTCTGCCGCTTGAATAAGCTTCAAGAGAATATTTTCAACATCTTCACCAACATAGCCTGCCTCAGTAAGAGTTGTAGCATCTGCAATAGCAAAAGGCACATCAATGATTTTAGCAAGGGTTTGTGCAAGAACGGTTTTACCCACACCTGTAGGGCCCAAAAGAACAACATTACTCTTTTGAATTTCAACATCACTTTCAAAGCCGTGATATATTCTCTTGTAATGGTTATAAACCGCAACGCTTAAAGCTTTTTTAGCTGCTTCCTGCCCTACCACATACTCATCAAGAGCCGCTTTGATTTCTTGTGGCTTTGGAAGAACCTTTTCTTCAAGCTTAACCTTTTTGCCTGAACGCTTGCGGGACATATCTGCATTCTCATCAATAATGCCCATACAAAGTTCAATACACTCGTCACAGATATAAACACCGGGACCGGCAATAAGCTTATCTACCTGCTCTTGAGTTTTACCGCAAAAGGAGCATCGAACGGTTCTCTCTTTATCGTTATCTCTTGCCATAAGGAGTCTCCTTATCTTTTATAAAACACTTTATCAACAATGCCGTAATCCATTGCTTCCTGTGCTGAAAGCCAATTATCGCGCTCTGTATCAAGAGCAATCTGTTCAATAGGCTTACCTGTATTTTCAGCAAGGATTTTGTTAAGCTTTTCTCTTGTGCGAAGAATATGCTCAGCCGCAATTTTAATGTCAGATGCCTGACCCTGAGCACCGCCAAGAGGCTGGTGAATCATAATTTCGCTATTTGGAAGAGCATATCTTTTGCCCTTTGCACCGGAGGATAACAAAAATGCGCCCATACTTGCCGCCATACCCATACAAATAGTTGAAACATCACATTTGATGTACTGCATTGTATCGTAAATTGCAAGGCCTGCTGAAACTGAGCCGCCGGGGCTGTTGATATAAAGGCTTATGTCTTTTTCGCTGTCCTGTCCTTCAAGATAAAGCAACTGTGCTACTACAAGAGAAGCTGTTGCGTCATTAACCTCATCTGACAAAACGATAATTCTGTCATTTAAAAGTCTTGAGAAAATATCGTACTGTCTTTCCCCTCTGTTTGTCTGTTCAACAACATATGGAACAAGTGCCATAATATAACCTCCTTAAAATCCTTAAAAGCATTAAAGAATCGCCCTTTGATTATTGGACAATTCTTCAACGCTTATACATATAATTATTTACTGATAATTATTCCTCGTCAGCCTTTTTCTTTGTTGTTTTCTTGGCTGCGGGCTTCTTTGCAGGCTTTTCTGCGGGCTCTTCGCCCTCAGCATCTGCCTTTTTCTTTGCAGCAGGCTTTTTAGCTGCTGTCTTCTTTTCTTCTGTTACAACTGCGTTAGCCTTAACAAGCTCAATTGCTTTTCTTGACTTGATGTCGCCAGAAAGTGCATCAGCACCGATAGCCTTCTTAATCTGCTCAACATCCATATTGTATGTCTTTGCAAGCTTCTCATATTCTTCATTGAGCTCATCTTCAGTAGCTTCAATACCCTCTGCCTTGATAATTGCTTCAAGAGCAAGAGAGAGTTTCACCTGAGATTCTGCATTTTCTTTATAACCGTCTCTGAATGCCTTCATTTCCATACCTGTGTACATAAGGTATGTGTCAAGGTTTAAGCCCTGAGCTTGAAGTCTGTAATTGAAATCATTAACGATGTTGTCGATTGCTTCTTCAACCATAACCTCGGGGATTTCAACTTCTACGCCCTTAACTACTTCTTCAAGAAGGTCGTTAGTTACCTTATTGTCAGCGTCAGCCTTTTTGTGTTCTTCAAGCTGAGCCTTAACGCTCTTTTTAAGCTCGTCAAGTGTATCGAATTCACTTACATCCTTTGCGAAGTCATCATCAAGTGCGGGAAGCTCTTTAACTCTGATTTCGTGAAGCTTAATCTTGAAAACAGCATCTTTAGAAGCAAGGTTTTCTTGATATTCTGCAGGGAAAGTAACATTTACATCGAATTCCTCGTCAACCTTGTGGCCGATAATCTGGTCTTCAAAGCCGGGAATGAATGAACCGCTACCGATAACAAGCTCATATTTTTCAGCCTTACCGCCGTCAAATGCAACGCCGTTAACAAAACCTTCAAAGTCGATAACTGTTGTATCGCCGTTCTTAACTGCACGGTCACTTGCGTCAACCATTCTTGAGTTCTGCTCCTGCATTCTTGCAAGTTCTGTCTTTACTTCGTCAGCTGAAACCTTAGTTGAGGGCTTTGTAGCCTTAAGTCCCTTGTACTCGCCAAGCTTTGCTTCAGGCTTAACTGTAACCTTGAGAACAAGCTCAACACCGTTTTTGCCGATTTCGGGAACATCGAGGTCAAAAGGCATACCAACAACGTCAAGACCTGACTCTG
Source organism: uncultured Clostridia bacterium (assembly GCA_937916195.1). Taxonomy (GTDB): domain Bacteria; phylum Bacillota; class Clostridia; order Oscillospirales; family Acutalibacteraceae; genus Fimenecus. Next base: position 7,212 of record CALFTO010000008.1, on the reverse strand, counting down.
TGATTGCTTCACTTACTACCTCGGGATAAAGGATTTCGAGAGCATCTTCATAGAAAACGCCTTCGCCGTAAATTCTTTCAATAAAGTTTCTGGGTGCTTTACCCTTTCTGAAACCCTTGATGACGATATCTTTTCTCTGCTTGAGGTAAGCTTTCTGAACAGCAGCCTCAAACTTTTCACCGTCAATTGAGATTTCAAGCTGGTAGACATTTGTTTCTACCTTGTTTGATGATTTTAACATTTAATATTCCTCCTGAATACTATTGTTGTACTTATTTGCTATACCGCAATATTCACGATATTATATCACAGAAAAAAATTAAATACAATATTTTCCTTAAGTTTTTTCTTTAACATTTAAGAAAAACCGAGGTATTTTGACGCAAAATCAGTCTAAACTGATAAGGAACGGACAAAATTCAAGGTAATCGGCAGAAATAAGTCGAAAATTCACACCATTTTTTTCGCCGTTAACGGCAAGCTTTGTAGCACCGCCGTGAAGGTGACCATAATAGCAACGGCTTATTTCGTTTTTCTTAATCACATCAAAAATCGGGTCACAATCTTTTGTAAGACTTACTGGCGGATAGTGAAGAAAAACCACTGTTTCACCGCCGAGCTTTTTAGCCTCGTCAATTGAACGCTGAAGACGGGCGCACTCGCGAGCCATAATTTTATCAACATTTTCTTTTTCTGCATCAAAGAACCAACCGCGAGAACCTGCAATTGAGATATTGCCAACTCTATAAGCGTTATTATGAAGAATTTTCAAAGTATCAAAGCCTTTTTCTTTAAAAAACTTTTCCATTTTTGTTACAGTATTCCACCAATAATCATGATTACCCTTTGAGATAATTTTTGTACCGTTAAGTCTGTTTAAAAATTCAAAATCCTTTTCTGCTTCCTCAAGGCTCATTGCCCAGGAAATATCACCATTTATTATAACTGTATCTTCGGGTGAAACAAGTCTTTGCCAATTGTTTTCAAGGCGAAGAGCATAATCATCCCAACCTTTGAAAATATCCATTGGTTTATCAACAGAAAAGGAAAGATGAGTATCACCGATTGCGTAAACAGACATAAAGTAAAATCTCCTATGAATAATCAAGTTTTTCTTTCAAAAAATATATCTGAAAGGAGGTTAACGAGATGGATAAGAACAGAAATATTACCTGCGACGCATATCATTGCACTTACAATGACGGCCATATGAACTGCACCGCAGACGGAATTAAGGTAGGCACACAGAACGCTTGCTGTTGTGACGACACAAGATGTGCAACATTTAAAATGAAGGCTGAAAACAAATAGCAATTAAAAATGCGGAATCCCGAAAACAAGCTGTTGGGGTTCCGCATAAGTTTTATAAGGTTAGATTCCTAACATATCAAAAACAACTTGTTTCATATCCTCTTTTTTAGCCACATTTGTAAAACGAGGTGTTTTGCCTTTAAGAGTTGCGAGCTGTGATGGTACGGGCTCATTTGACTTTTCAAAAAGCTCTTCTACCATATCAAATTCGTTATCTGCTTTGATTTCGTCAGTAATTGCTGAAAGCACGCTTGCAGAAAATTTGTAAGGGTTAGCAGTTGAAGCGATTACTGTGGGAGTGTTATCCCCTGTTGATGCCTTGTAATCGTCATAAACCTTAACTGCAACTGCTGTGTGAGTATCGCAAAGATAATTCTTTTCAGCAAAAACCTTGCCGATAGTTGCCTTTGTTTCGGCATCGTCACAGCAACCTGCGGCAAAAAGGCTCTTAACCTCGTCTGCAACTTCTGCTGAAACTGTATATTTACCATCGTTTGCAAGAGAATTCATCCACTCTGCAACCTGAACATCATTCTCACCGCAAAGGTGGAAAAGAAGTCTTTCAAGGTTACTTGAAATCAAAATATCCATTGATGGTGAAGTTGTGCAATAGAAATCACGATTTTTGTCGTATGTGCCTGTTGTGAGGAAGTCTGTAAGAACATTATTTGCATTTGAAGCACAAATAAGAGTTTTTACGGGTACACCCATTCTCTTTGCATAATAAGCTGCAAGAATGTTACCAAAGTTACCTGTTGGAACTACAACATTCATAGGCTCACCGATTTTAAGCTCACCGTTTGCGAGCATATCGCAATAAGCAGATACATAATAAACAATCTGCGGAACAAGACGACCCCAGTTGATTGAGTTAGCTGATGAAAACGCAAGTCCGTTTTCCTTAAACTTCTTTTCGATATCTTTATCGGTAAAGATTTTCTTAACACCTGACTGTGCATCGTCAAAGTTGCCCTCAATTGCACAAACGCTTACATTTGAGCCTTCCTGAGTAGTCATCTGAAGCTTCTGCATTGGGCTTACGCCGTCAACAGGATAGAACACAAGAATTTTTGTATTTGGAACATCTGCAAAGCCTTCAAGGGCAGCTTTACCTGTATCGCCTGAAGTTGCAACGAGAATTACAATTTCAGTATCCTTAACTGTTTTGCCTGCTGAAACTGTGAGAAGATAAGGAAGAAGCTGAAGAGCCATATCCTTGAATGCACATGTAGGACCGCGCCAAAGTTCAAGAACATTTGCTGTATCAGAAAGTTTATAAAGAGGTGCTACCTTTTCTGAACTGAATTTTCCCTCTTTATAAGCCCCCTCAACGCACATAGACAGCTCATCATCTGTAAAATCTGTGAGATAAAGCTTTAAAACTGCTTTCGCACGCTCAATGTAGCTCATTGGCACAAGACTTTCTATAAAGCCAAGAGAAATAGAAGGGATTTCTGTGGGGACGAAAAGTCCGCCCTCTGATGAAATTCCTTTTGCGATTGCTTCAGCCGCAGTTACGCGAACTGATTTGTCTCTTGTACTTGTATAATACATAAAAACACATCCTTTTCGTGTGGTATTCTATCATATAAAATTTTGTTTTTCAACACTAATTTCCGTTAGAATCAAAAGCATTCACAATATGATTAATTTTAACGGGCTCATCATTTTCAAAATAAACCTCAACAATATCATATCTTGGTTGACGGTTCATTTCATAATCCTTTAAATACAGCTGTGATGATGCAACTATTTTTTGTCTTTTTGAAATATCAACCGCATCGGCAGGAGCATATTTCATATTTTCGCTTCGGGTTTTAACCTCAACAAAGCAAATATGCTTTTTATCTTCTGCCACCAAATCTATTTCACCCAAACGGCAACTATAATGTGCCGAAAGAATTAAATAACCCTTTTCACGAAGATACCGTGAAGCGAGAATTTCACCGTAGCGACCTAAAAGTTGGGTATCCATTACTTTTCACCGTAAAGCTTCTTTAAGAAAGTCATTCTATGTATTGGTGAGGGACCATATTCAAGAATTTTTTCATAATGAAGCTTTGTGCCATAGCCCTTATGCTGTTCAAAGCAATACTGTGGATATTCTTTAGTAACTTCAAGCATAAATCGGTCACGACTAACCTTTGCAAGAATTGATGCCGCCGCAATTGACATACTTTTTGCATCGCCTTTTACAACGACCTCTTCTTTAATATCGTTGCTGATTTTAGGATAGCGGTTACCATCAACAAGAGCATAGTCAGGCTTTACACTCAAACCCTCAACTGCTCTTTTCATAGCAAGAAAAGTAGCATTGAGAATGTTTATTTCGTCAATTTCTTTTTCGGTAGCGATACCAATTGAATAAGCGATTGCCTTTTCACAAATTATGGGAAATAACTGCTCACGCTTTTTCTCACTTAATTTTTTTGAATCATTAAGCCCTTCAATCTCAAGACCTGTGGGCAGAATTACTGCCGCCGCATAAACAGGACCTGCAAGTGGACCTCTGCCTGCTTCGTCAATTCCGCATACAGTTTTATATCCATTTAAAAGAGCATTATTTTCATAAGAGTAATCCATAAATTAAATCTCCGGTCTTTCAAGAGAAATAGTGCCGAGCTTACCGCCACGGTATTCGTCAAGAAGCATTACTGACACACGTTCTGTATCAATTTCACCGCCACGAATCATCATGCCGCGTTTTTTACCAATCATTTCGAGAACTTCCCAAGCCTCTTTATCTGAAAAATCAGCGATTTTATAGCGTTCGGCAAGTCTTTCGGGATAATCGGCTATCATAACCTCTAAAAGTCTAACTGCAAGAGTTTCAATATCAAGAATTTCGTCTTTAACAGAGCCAATAAATGCAAGTCTGTCGCCGACCTTTTGGTCATCAAATTTAGGCCATAAAACACCGGGGGTGTCAAGAAGCTCAATACCGTTACCTATTGCAAACCATTGATTGTTACGGGTTACTCCCGCTTTGTCAGCAACCTTTGCCTTTGCAGATTTCGCCATACGGTTAATAAATGAGGATTTGCCAGTATTGGGAATTCCCACAACCATAATACGAAGAGCCTTACCGGGCATTCCGCGGTCTTCGTTTTTCTTTATAACATCTTTAAGGACTTCGCGAACTGCTACAATATAATTATTAAGACCTTTTCCTGTGCGACAATCAACAGGAATTGCACGTACACCCTTTTTCTTGTAGTATTCTACCCACTGATTTGTGGTGTTTTTATCAGCAAGGTCACATTTATTGAGTAAAACTATGCGTGGCTTGTTATTGATTAATTCTTCAAGCTCAGGATTTGAACTGCTATATGGAATTCGAGCGTCAATAATTTCTGTCACACCGTCAACAAGTGAGAGACTTTCTTTGATGAGACGGCGTGTTTTTGCCATATGCCCCGGAAACCACTGTACAATTTGCTTTTGAGTATCAGCCATTTTTAATCTCCTCAAAATTGGAATTAAACAGGTTTAAATCCCCTACTCTATATAACACCTTACCTACAACATATCTTTCATCAATCATTCCGATATATGAATCCCTACTATCTGCAGACTCGTTACGGTTATCACCCATAACAAAAAGCATACCTTCGGGCACGGCATAGGTTTTAGTCATTGAGTAAGTAAACTCCATATTTTCTTTAATATATGGCTCGTCTATTTGCTCGCCATCAACAACAACCTTGCCGGTAAGACGGTCAAAATAAACAGTTTGACCACCAACCGCAATTACTCTCTTAATAAGCACCTTTTCATAGTAATTTGGTTGAGAAACAACAACTACATCACCATATTCAATGTCGGAATTAATTGCGCTGATTATTACATTATCACCGCCATGCAGGGTGTTTTCCATAGATTGACCGACAACGGTAGAAATTTTGAAAAAGAATGTAAAAATCACACATACAGAAAGTAATGCTGTTACAATTATTCCTGCAAAGTCATAAACTGATTCAATTTTTTTGTTTTTATTATCATTCATAGTCACTAATGTTCCAATCACCAAATGGGAAAATTCTTACTTGGGCAACGCCAAGTACATATCGCTCATCAATAAGCCCTACAACATCAAAACGGCTATCAAGAGAATTATTACGGTTATCACCCATAACAAACAACATACCCTCGGGAATTACCGTTTCACCTTTAAAATCGCCTTTGCGCATAGTCATTTCTGCAATATAAGGCTCGTTTTGCACTTCACCGTTAACAGTTACAGTACCCATAGTGAAATCAATATTTATTGTATCTCCGCCCTTGGCAATTACTCGCTTTATAAGGGGCTCATTAAGGGTATTGGGTTGAGTTACAATCACAATATCCCCACGCTCAACCTCGGTTGTTACAGCACTTACCGTCAGCCAATCGCCATTTTTGAGTGTAGGCATCATAGATTCGCCGTTAACCCCAACAACGCGCACAAAGAAGGTAAATATTATTAAAATAAGCAAAACCGCGTACACGGGAGAATCAAGCCATTCATAGACCGTACTCCATAGGCTTTTTTTACTTTTTTCTTCAGTTGTTTCAAAGGAGATTTCAAATTCTTCTCTTTTTCTCATCATATCACCTTTAAACTTTTACTTGATTTGTTCAGAAATACTGCATATTTTTTTAAGTCTGTGATTTACACCCGAACGGGTTATTGGCGTTGAAAGACTTTCACAAAGCTCACGCAATGACATATCGGGGTTTTCAAGTCTTATTTCTGCGATTTCTTTTAAATCATCACTTAAAAAAGACAGACCAACCGTATTTTTTATATGTAAAATAGCATCAATCTGCTTTGAAGCTGCATCGATAGTTTTATCAAGGTTTGCACTTTCAAAATTCAGCTTTCTGTTAACATTATTGCGTACATCCTTATACATTTTAACGCCCATTAGCTCAAGTGAGGAGTTATGCGCACCCATAACAGTAAGTAAATCCTCAATTGATTCACTGTCTTTAAAATAGATTACATAGTTAGAATTTCTGTTTATGGTTTTAGGCGAAACAGAAAGTTCGTCGTAATCATTTATAAAAAGCTTTAAATCCTTACTCAAATTGAGATAAGGCACGACAAATTCAAAATGATAATTCTTATTTGGGTCATTTACTGTACCACAGGTTAAAAACGCACCCCTTAAAAAAGAAACTTTACAACACTCGTCGGCAATATTACTCCAATTAAGACGTGAAGTACCACTTTTTTTGTCATAGCCAAAGGTCTCTAACACCTTTAGTCTATCCTCTTTAGTGAGTACCTCTGCCTTATATTTGCCTGCTTCTGATTTAATAAGCTTTGGTGTTACTCCGCACACCTTCTGCATAAGCTCACAGTATTTTTCGGCGATTCCGCCGTGTTCTGTAAGCAACGATATATCATAGTAAGAAAAAGCACGGGAAAAGAGCATCATACCGTATGCCAAAGCGTGCAGACAGCATTCATTTTCTGTTTCTATTAAAAGCAATTCATTTTTTACATCTGCTGAAAATGACATTATATGTATCCTTATCTGTTTATATCACGATGATAAACTGAAACGTTGTATCCTTTTTCTTTGATACTATTATAAACAATCTCTGCAAAAACTACTGAACGGTGTCTACCGCCTGTACAACCAACTGAAATTGTGAGCTGACTTTTACCCTCTGCTCTGTAAAGCGGAACAAGATAATTTACTAAATCTAAAAGCCTAGGCACAAGACCTTGCGCTTGCTCGAAGCCCATAACATAATCACGCACAGGTGCTTCAAGACCGGTATGGTGCTTAAGCTCAGCAACATAGAAAGGATTTGGAAGACAACGCACATCAAAAACAAGGTCGCTGTCTTTAGGCGTTCCGTACTTAAATCCGAATGAATTAACATTTATTTTAAGTGTATTTGATACAT
>CALFTO010000007.1 GCA_937916195.1 uncultured Clostridia bacterium | reverse complement strand
ACAAATCCTCCGCCACCTGCAAATCTTCAATTGTAGCCTTTTCCGATTTCATCGCCAACAAAATCGGGTCATGAATTACTTCTTTAATCATATTTCACTTTTACTCATAACTTTCCTACAATAAGCAATTTCTTCATCTGTAAATAAAGAATGATACTCTTCTTTACAAACAGAATCTTCCATTGACAAATCTAATCGTCCTTCCATAAAAAGACGAGTGAACCCATCCGACAACTGACCTGTCTGGATTGCTTTAGCAATCAATGTTTTTGCAGTATTGACTCCACCGGTTTCATTCATCATCTGAATAAAATAAGTAGCATTATATTTACACTCTTTCTTTGCAATAAACATTTTATCACGGAGTTCTTCTTCGAACTTTAATGCTAATTTATCCATTTTTATCACCTATTAAATACCTTTATCTAATTTTTCAGGCAGTGTTTCTATTCTTTTCAAATCCACGAAAACAACATTTACTGTAACGCCATCGTCCGATACGAATTTTATTTCTTGTTGTGGTGCATTTTCTGTTAATGGATATAACAATGTTACGCTTTTTGCATTGCTACCATACTTTTTCTGATAAGCATACATCTGATACATATCCGATTGTGAAATGCCATAATTTGAAGATGGATTACTATTTAACTGTTTCCATTTTGTATCCATGATGAAAATTGCACCATCAGATTTTCTTGTTATAACAATATCTGGACGCAACGAGAATTTACGAGGTGTATCAAAAAGATATTTTGCGGAATGTTGTGCTGATACTGTGTATTCATTTGGATTGAACTGTTTCTTTAATTGTTTTGCAACATAACTTTCAAATATCGTTTCCATAGGGAATAATAATGCATAAGCTACTTCAGAACCTGCGAACGAAGTAAAACTTTTCCCTTTTAAGAAAACTTTACACCATATTAAAAGTGTTTCGTAATATTTTGAGTTGCGGTCACTAACACATTTTTCAAAATCGGCATCAACATTTGATGATTCATCAATATTTTCAAACACATTCAACAATGTTTTTAAATCGGTTTTGTTCTTTGAAGAAGTACTGTACTTAAACAAATATTTCAAAGTTGATTTTACAAGCCGATTTTCCGGACGATTGTTATTGAACTCGTCATAGCTCACAAAGAACTTTTCTTTATGTATAAGGTTATATTTTATTTGATTATTAAAATCGATTTTACCTTTACACACAGTGAGATTATCATCAACTGTTTCATATCCACTTTTTAATCCTCTTTTTACAACAGCAAATGTTTCTGCTATAAACATACGAATAAAGATTTCAAAAATAGGTAGTTTATCAACATTCACATTAGTTGATTGCATTGACTTGAATGGTGAATTTTGAACTGTTCTCAACATTTTTATAAGCAGTTTTTTCACTTCATTTTCATTATCTTCGCCACAGATTTTAGGAAGAATTTCGATAATATTACCATCATTAAGTGCAATTACACCAACATAGTTTTTTGCCGTAATTACTTTGCCTATATTCTTTCTTACAGAAACTCCCATTAAGTCAGTTGTTTCATTACCCTTTCCAGCATTCTCAAGAATAAATGTTTCAAGTGCATCAAAAACTTTTGAAGGTAATGTTTTATAACCCATTACTTCATTCTTTCTAATAAAAGAGCCGTATTCAGTTATGGTGTAAGTTTTTTTTGCCATTATGTACGGCTCCTTTCAGTAAAAATCAGATGTTGTAAATTTTTATGTATGCATCAGCGTTTTCAAATGCATTATCATTAATTATATATCGTTTTGTGTCATCAAGAATATCAATTTCACTATTACCGAATAACGCTACTGAATCAACAGTTTCAGCTATAATAAATTGCTCTTCAGTTTCTGAAACTTGATTATCAGCGAGCACAAGACGAATTCTTTCATAGTCTTCATAAAAATACTCTTGCAATAAAGGAATTACTTTATTTTTAAAAATATTAGCAAGAGTTTCCATATCAGGACTATCTTTCAAGCCAATGAAATAAGCATGTCCAATTGTATGCTCTCTATCAAAAAGTACAGCTATTCTTTCATTCATTTTTTCAAGCATTGCACTGATATTAATACCATCAAATTCAATACCTTCCAATACTTTTGTGTCGGGCATCATTTCAACAAAATCGAATCTTCTGCGAAGAGCAGTATCAAGTGTTGCGATTGAACGGTCTGCAGTATTCATTGTTCCAAGTATGTAAATGTTTTCAGGAATACCAAATGGTTTCTTTGAATATGGCAATACTGCTTTTATACCTTCATCTGCACCAACGCGTTTTGATGGTTCAACAAGAGTGATAAGTTCACCAAAAATTTTTGAAATATTACCACGGTTGATTTCATCGATAATGAATACTTTATTTTGTTGTTTTACATTATCATTAGCATATACAGGACTATACTTTTCAACTATTGATAAAGCATCTGCAACAGAAACTTTTGCTTTATATACAGATGAAAGTGTAAATACTGTTCCACCATTCATCTCAACGATATTTTCGTTTATACCCTTAACAAGCCAATTCACCTTTCTGACTCTGTTAAGGTCTTCGTATTTACCGTTCCATTCATATTCGCCAGTCACAACACCAACTGCATCAACAGTAGTGCTACTATAACAAGACAAAACAATGTCGCCAACTTTCATTTTGTAAATAAAATTGTTAAGGACATTTCTTCCACCAAATTTTGAGAAATCGGTTTCACTTGTTATTTCTGGACCATAATCATCCCATCCGATTCTTATGTGTCCATTTTCCATACATTCAGTGCGAATTGGATTATCACCAGTTGACCACATAGATACTTTCCAAACTGTTGGATTTTTATTAAGGCCGAGTTCATTTTCTTGATTTTTAATAACCGAATTATTTACTCGATTGCAAAACTCTTTAAATATTCCATCTACAATATCGTACTTAATATCAGTCTGTTCATCTTCATCAGCAGAATCTGTCACAGGTTTAATACCTTCGATAAATTCCTCATATCCATAGGACTGATGGAATGTTGTAAATTCAATCAAACCTTGAGATTTATACTCATTATATCTACTGAATACTTCATAATATCCGCTTTCTTCAGAAGCTTCTGCCATTATTTCTTCTAAAGTTTTATTCTCAACAATAGCAACAGCATAGCATACTGTGTTATATGTTTTACCAGTGCCGGGAGGTCCATATAAAATTGTGTTTTTAGCAACATCAGTCATAATTATTTCCTCTTTCGGAGTTATATCAATATGCGATAAATCCATTTCTGCTAAAGCTTCTTTAAGTTCCGGTCTTATACGCCATACATAATGCCAAGTACTATCTTCTTCCATATCTTTTCCAACAAACGGAATCGGATATCTCCTGTATCTATTATCTTCTTTGTCATAACAGAAAGGTATATTGTAATTATCGTGAATCCTTTTACCAAAATTGCTTCCTGTTATATTGTAATGATTATGCGTATTACCAAACTGTTTTGCTAAATTATAACAAGAACTTTCGCCACCTAATTGCAACATCATTTTTAACATTTCAAGAATATCAGGTGTAGAAGTTTTACTATCCGATAAAATTTTCAACCACAAATCCTTTGAAATATTAGGGTCATATTCTTTTAATGATGGATACCAACCATTTGCACTTTCTTCAACAGGTTGATAATAACTGCCAAAGAACATAATATCAAATGCTAAAAGGTGATGTGCAGAGTCTCTATAGCAAGATTCATCTAATCTTACTTCCGATATTTTTACAAGTTCATCATCAGCTTCTATTAGCGATAATATCTTATCGCACAGTTTGTTACTGCACTCTATTTTAAAAGTTTCATGTTTGCCGTTGTTTTTTTCAAGGCTAAGACCTAAATTCTTCGTAAAATCAACCCAAACTCCGTACTTATATATGTAATACTTTTCTGGATACTCAAAGAACAAATACACAGAAACTGCATGTAAATCTTGATATGAATTGTAATTCTTAGGCTTACAATACTCATCAAAACCAGCTTTAAATGCATCAAAACGTTCTGCTAAAGGGAAAGACTCATCATAAAGCATTCTAAATAAATTACGAACTTTTTCCGGCTCATCTTCTGCCACTTGATATAACATCTTATAAGCATAATAATTGCCCGACGTCAAAAGGTTAAATGCCTTTGAAAAGGCTGTTTTTATCATTTCACCAAAATTCAATGCATCAATGTCCCAATGGTCTTTATACCATTTGACCGCTTCCCATTTGTAACGTTCTTCTTGATTAATTCTATCAAAATCTTTTTTATATGCTCGAATAACTTCTTCAATTTTTTTATTGACTAAATTAGATGAGTTATCTACGTCTTCAAACTTACTTGCTAATTCGATAAATTTCTTTAAGTGCGAGCATCTATCTCTTCTGGCATGTATTTCTTTTTCCGATATACCAGGTTCTTTCTTGCTTGATTCCAATAATTGTAACAATTTACTACAACTGTCTTTATGGAATTCTTCTTCTAAATCTACTTTATATTCTCGTTCAATCCATCTTAAGCCAGAAACATAGCTATTACCTGATGTTCCAACTACATTTTGTTTTATTATATCTTCATTGAACATATCTCACACCCCTATTCTTTCTCAATTTCACTTGGTAAGTTTCCAATAAACTCAAACGCATCTTTTGCAATAATAAAAGGTTGTGAAAATGCATCTAACACTATTCCGCAGATATCTTCTCTTGCCATAGCCATTGACATTGCTTCAAAGAAATGCTTCTCAACCTTGCTGAAATGGTTACCATAATCTTCTCCCATCTGTTCGCAGTTAGAGAAGACTGGAAGAAATAAATAATCACCATTCTTCAATGTGTCTGGAACCAATTTGATATCTTCAGTTGTCTTTACTACATCTCCAGCAGAAACATTTGTAAACATTTCCATATCTGCATCGCTCATTTCAAGATTGCAAGGAATCCAAATAAAGCTATCTCTTAAACATCTGAATACAGAAATAAAATTTTCATCTGTTTGGTCCTTATTGAATCTATCAACTAAAAGTCTTAAAACATCTCCATTTTCTAAAACTTCACGTTTAATGCCCATATCAATCTCTTCCAATTCGCCTAATTTTATTATTCTAAACTCAAATCATTTATTATCCAATCATTTTCATTCACGCTGCTGTGATGCTATTGTGCATAATATCGACGATGTTTCGAAGTATTTGTGCTTGAGTACCGAACATTGTGATAATATCATAACTGTCAAATGGTGATTTTTCAATCAAGTCATTTACATTGATATCACCATTTTCACGAACATAGTCAATGATTGATTTAACGAATTCCTGCTGTTGTGAATTGAAAATATTACCACTTAAGAATTCGCCGAATTTTTCATTGATAGCATCTTGTTCGATTCCAACAATTGAACGTATAAATGCAGCAAGATTATCAATATTTGTAATCTTTTGATATTCGTCCTTCGTACCAAGTTCTTCCCAAAGAACACGTTCAAGTTCTTTAAGGTCATCGGCATTGATAGGCTCAAGATTACGAATTTTTTGAATAGTTGGATTATCGGTATTTTCAGCAAGATAATCAATAATCTTTT
>CALFTO010000006.1 GCA_937916195.1 uncultured Clostridia bacterium | reverse complement strand
AAAACTGTATACTATCATCTTGCACTACCTGTTTACTATCATACTACACTGTACACATCCTTGTCTGTCCGTAATAATGTATAGATTTTTTGTGGACAGAACAGGAGTTCTGTCCCTACGCATTTTCCCTTTCCGTCCCTCGTCAGAGGAAGGAAAAAACACATAAATTAATTCTACATTCAAAAAACCCCCGTTGGGGTTAACCAACGGGGGAAAAGATTATTCTTTATTCATCACTGTTGTTGGATTAGTCCATCCAACCGTTGTCACCAGTATTATCACCGAAACCAGAAACAGTGATTACGTCTTCGATTTCGTATACAGTAACATCGAAATCGGGTGTTACATATTCAAATTTCATAGCTGTTCTAGCTCCTTTCAAAAAATTCATATAGTTAGTTAATGTTCGTTAGTTATCCCGTCAAATTATGCAGGGAAAGCTGTGTTGAAGTTTCTGCTATACAAATCTTCGAAAGTGAATGTTTCACCACCGTTAAGAACGAGAACTGTGTACTCATCAACGCCGTCACCGTTTGAATCATAGATTGCATAAACAGCAGCTGAAACAGCTGTTGCCTTATCAGCATCAGGAATGTTGTGGATGATACCTGTTACAGCATAATCAGCTTCAGCGAAACCAGTTGAGATGTATCCGCCACCGGTTGCTACTGAGTATGTTGCTGCGCCTTCGCCCTTAATCTGTGCAAGAGCTGTGTCTGCGTTGATTGCACCGTTCTTAGCATAGAGGAAACCGATTTCCTTAATCTTTGCCTGAACGCTTGCAAGGTTAACATCAGCACCTACAACATCAGCAAGATTGTCAATTGAAACAACCATTCTGCCATCAAATGTGTTTGCATATTTGCCGTCAGCTGTCTTGTCGAATCTAATCTGGTTCTTAACGTCTGAGAACTTAAGGTCTACTGTAGATGAACCAACTTTAATTTCGGATTTTGTAGTAGTAAGATCGATTGTTGAAACATCCATCTTTGAACCACCATTTGTTGTGCTATCTGTAATCTTCTTATAGAAACAGTTTGATGTCAACTCAAAAGCACAAGGCAAAATTTCAACAGTAGCGGTTGTTCCAGGTGTAACTGTATCTGCAACAGTCAACTGGAATGTCATCTGTGCTGTATCTGCTGAAGTAATTGTATAACCATCAGCAACAGTACCTTTCTCTGTATCACAAGTACCCTGAAGAAGGAAAGCAGCATTATAAGCAGCTTTCTGTTCAGCTGTCATAGATGTCTTACTAGAAAGATTGTTGTAAACAGTTGCACCAACATTTATCAAACTACCATCTTTATAATAGTTTGCAAAGTCACCATCGAACTGTCTATTAATGCTTGTTTTTGTAGGTGTTGTAAATACACTATTATTATAAACAAAAATCAAGCTAATCTGACCGTACTGGATTGATGAATCTGTATCAATATACAAAGTATATGTTACAACATCGCCAGGATTTACGGTTGTTTTGTCGGGAACAAGTATGAAACCTGCTGTTTTACCATCTGCCAATGCAGAAGCTGAAACTGCTACACAGCTAATAAGCATTACAAAGGATAAAACGAGGCACAATACTTTTTTAAATTTAACCATGTATTAACCTCCTAAATTAACCGCCATAATACTCAGCACATTCAGCCTGAGTAGGCATATCGGAAATCATAGCAGAAAATTCTTCAATGATTGATGTATCAGTTGTGTCTGGTGTTTCATCATTATTTACATCACCAGCAACAAGATAATACTCAGCAGAGAATTCCGAAATCATAGCTGAATACTCTTCGATAAGTGAAGCGTCTGTTGTATCAACGCCACCGTCTGAGTTTACATCACCAAAGTAAATGAACACATAACTTGCAAGAAGTACGTCGTTATCGTCATAAAGTTCGATAACTGCACCTGTTGTTTCAACGCCATCTGTGTTGTCTGTATTTACTTTGATGTAACCTGCTTCTGTTGTGTATGCTTCTTCAAGTGTTGCTGTTACACTATCATAGCCTAAGCCAAGTGTATCAACACCAAATACCGCACCATCGAAGCCGTCTGATGTGCCGTATGTTGTTGAAATCTTTGCACCGATTTCTGCACCACGGTCGGTGAGAATAAGTTCGGGTACTGCTGTTACAGCTGCCTCAAAGTTAGCGATTGCTGTATTGAGGTTTTCTGTAATGCTGTCAACCCATGGCTGCTGTTCAGCTGCTGTAATCATGCCCTTCTGTTCGTGAGCATATACACCGCTGAAGTTGCCGCCAACGAAGTACTGTTCTTCGTCATAAGTTACTTTGATACCCAAAGCAACAACAAGCTGTTTGTAAGCTTCTTCAAGGCTTTCTACTGTTGCATCAGGTGCAAGAGTATATTCGCCGTCTGTGTTGATAGCATCAAGAATAGCCTGAGCCTGAGCCATAGAATCTTCAAGAGCTGTCATATCAACTGCTTCTTTTGCAAGAACAAGGTTGTTGTATGCAACGAGGAAGTGATATCTTGAATCGAAGATTTCGAACTGAGTTGCATCAGCATCGCCCTGAACTCTTTCAGCTTCTGCTTTCTTTTCAGCATAAATAGCATATGACTCTGCTGTGTATGTGCCGTCGTCAGCTACGTTACCGTACTTTGTAAGAGCATCATCAAGATAGTGTGTTACTCTTGCATCGTACTTGCTGATAAGTCTTCCTTCGTTAGTCTTCATATCAGCAACTTGAGTATTGAGTGTATTAAGGTCGTAGTTGAGAGGAAGTGCTAACCAAGCATTGATTGCATCGTTTGCTGCCTTAATAGCTTCTTCAGTTGGAGCTTCTTTAAGTGACTCTACGATAGCCTTAACATCAGGATCGTCGATTTGAGAAATGATACCTGCGATTACATCATCATCATAAGGAACACCAGCAAGTGTGTTCTTAGCGTCTTCAGGACGAGTTGCTGCGTTGATGACATATCTGATACCTTCACGAAGGTCGCTGAACTTGAACCATCTGTAAAGAACATAGTTATGGCTCTTGTAGCCCTTTGCGTCCATAGCCATAAGTTCGTTGTAGATACCATTGAGTTCATGGCCTTCATCTTTAGGTGAAAGGTCTCTATCTCCTGCTTCTGATTCTGCTTCTTTAACTTTATAAGCATCAAGAGCTTCTACAGCTTCCTGAAGTCTAATACCAGCATATTCAAATGTTGAAGAACCAGCATCAAGAGTCTGTGTATCGCCATTTTCGTCAACATATTCATAAGCTGCTGATGTCTGGTGGTCTCCTACGAAACTTGATGCAACCCATTTACCATAAAGCTGGTTGTTTGCATATGTTACTGCATTCTTATATTCATCCCAAGCTTTTGCACCATTTGTGCTTGTTGTATCGTAATCAGCTTTGTTAAGACCATTAGATGCAACTACATTTTCCAAGTCATAAGAGTTGTAAAGTGTAACATAAGGTGTGAAAGTCTTGTTAAACTTAACTTCCGTTTCCTTCTGCTGAAGTACAGTACTTGCAATAGAACTCAATGCATTGTAGTTAATTGAAACTACAGTAGCAGGTGTTACAGCGTATGAATAGAAGTCATCTGTGTAATCGCCACGAGCATGACTTTCGTCAACTGCCCACATCTGACCTGAAGCATATGTTTTTGTGTTTGCAGTATAAGCAGCACCATTTGAAGAAGGAGCTGTGTTATTGAGGTTCCACTTAAACCAAAGTGACTGAAGCTCAGCATCTGAAAGATTTTTTGTGCCGTTAAGAACTACTGGAGTCTTTGAGCTCAAGCTAACCTGTGTTGTATTATCTGCTGCAGTATTAACTGAAATAGCACCTGTGTTTTCGTCAACTACATGGTAACCATAATCAGGAACATAAAGTTTAGTATATGTGTGATGTGGGTCACAGTTAGTATAAGTGTATGTGTTGTTTGCACTCAAATTAAGAATGGTTTCATTAACCTTGTTAAGAGCTTCTTTTTCAGAAATATATACATTTCTGTATGTCCAAGCTGCGTGAATCTCAACCTTGTTATTAGCTTTCTTAGTAAACTGATATGTTGCGTTAGATTCAGCTTTATTATCAAATGTTACTGTTACATCTGAAAGAGCATCGTTTACAGCACTTGTAACAACAAATGATGTTCTAGCATAAGTCTTTTCACCGAGTGAACCGTCGGGAGCAACAATCTGGTATTCTGTAACAAGAGTCCAAACTTCAGCATTTTCTGTGATACCGTTCATTGTAATTGAATCTGATGCTACTGCACCAGGTTCTGCCTGATATCCGCCGTAATTTTTTACTTCGCTCTTCTTGTTACCTTCCAAGTCTTCTACCCAAGCCTGATTATACTGAATCTTGTAAGTGTCGTCGAAGCCAGATTCCTTACCTTCGAGAGCACCTTCATTTGTTCTGTAACGACCGTTGTTGAAGTATGTCTTAACGCCCTTTGCGTTGAGTGTCATTGAATAATCTACTGTTGCTGAACCATTAGTAACAGCTGTACCTGTGTAAGCGTTTTCAACGCCTTCAATAACAATACCTGTAATAGACTGCTCTGATTCATAGCCGAGAAGCATTGCGATGAAGATAAGAGCATCGTCAACCCAACGCTCTCTTGCACCGCAGAGACACTCAACAAAGTATCTTGCAAATGCTGCAAGGTCAGAACTTGTACCAACGAGCTTGTTGAGAGGAGCTGTTGTGTCAAGAGCTGTTGTGAACAAGCCTGTGAGGCTGCCCCATGAACCAGTTACGTCTTCCATACCGAGACCGCCGAAGAGGTCGATAAGGAGCTGTGCAATTGCTTCATAAAGAGTCATGTTTGCTGAAGATTCAGCATCTTTGTCTCTTAAAAGACCGTTTGCAACAGCTGAGAAGTCACCGTTAAGAATTTCTCTAACATCTGTGTAAACATGCTCAAGGTTAAGAGCATAACCATCTACGTCTGCACCAAGAATTCTTACCAAATGTGGGAAGAGCTTGCTGAAGATAGCAGAAAGCTTAAGGAGAGGCTGGTCATCATCTAATGAATCGGGGTCATCAGCTAAATTCAATACTGCGAAGTCATCAGCAATATTTCCCTTAAGGTCGCCAAGCCATGTTTCAAGTACCCAGTCAACAATATAGTCGAGAATTTCTCTCCAAGTGTAGTCAGCACCCATAGGTACTGTTTCCTGGTCATTGTCGTTTGATGTATCAGTTGTTACTGTACCAAGACCGATAAGGTTCTGGAGATAGTAAGCACCGATTGATGTACCCATATTAAGAAGGATGTCAAGGAATTCATCTTCTTTTGCTGAGCCTGAAAGCTTAACTGCTTCAGCAATCTTTGCATCCCAACCTGCGCCGAGGTGAGGAAGAATTTCTGCTGTGAATTCTCTTACAGCATAAACAGCAACTTCTTCAACAGATGTTACTGTTGCTGGAAGAACAAGCTGAGGCATAAGCATGTCAAGAAGCTCGCCAGCAATCAAAACAAGTGCCTGCTCAAGAGTGTAGCTATCGAAATCTGCAGGAAGCTCATAGTGCTCGCCCCAGATTTCAGCCTTAGCGTTCTTGATAACAACCTTCATAAGAGCAACTAAGTTGTCTCTGAGTGTGTTGTCAGCTGTACCTGTTTTCCAAGCATTTGCTTCTCCCTCTGCAAGTGAAGGCATAGCTGTCTTAAGAATTGTACCAACGATATCGTTGATGTGAAGAAGGAATGATTCACCTTCTACAACGCTTGCTGTAGAAGCGATTGTATCCCACATTGGAGCCTGATATTCCCAGTTGATAAGGTCGAACAATGCGTTTACATTTTCGCCGCCTTCACCAAGTTCAACATGGTAGAATTCCCAAGCGCCGCCCCATTCTACTACATAGTAGAGAGAGTCAGAAGTCTTGTCACCAATCTTCTTGCCTTCAAGGTCAATGTACATGAAGTTGTAGTTACCTGCAACGCCCTGCTTTGCAGCGAATTCGTCGCGAAGTTTTGACTTGTCGCCGTCAGCAGCATCTTCAAGAGCCTTGTATTCTTCTACTTTTGCCTGCAATGTTGCTTTAGTTGCAGCGTCAACAGTGTCGCCATTGTTGAAAGCACCGCAGAACTGCATAAGAGTTGCACGAAGCTGACCGTCAAGGTTATGACCACCAAATGTGTCATAAGCCCATGGAATAGCTTTTTCAAGCATCTGATAAAGAGTTAAGCCGCTCTGGAGGTTAAGGATTTCCTTTAACTCTGTTGCTGCGACACCCTTAACAAGAGCTGAACCGTCTTTCCACTGGCAGATATCATGTCTGTCTGATTCGTCAGTTGTTGTTGAAGCTTCTGTGAATGTCCATTTACCAAAGCTGTTCTTTGTACCGTAAATGTAATAGTAACCATTTTCATCCTGATGAATCATAGCAGATGTTGCGCCGAATTTTTCAGGATTTGTGATGATTTCGTTACGGTCAGGATTGTTTGTAGGCTCTGTGTTGTTAGGCTCTGTGAGGAGCTTGTAAAGGATGTTCTGAAGAGAAGCATCAATTGTGGGTTTAGTACCTGTAAGGTCATCCCAAGCTGTTGTGTTAGGATATTTGAGGTCGTTACCGATACCGTTTGTAATCTGACGGTTACCAAAACCGTAAACCAAGCCAGCAAGCATATCAGGAAGACCAAGGATTGTTTCGTTGATAGCTGTAAAGTCAAGACCACTAGCAATCAAACCAACAAGTCTACCAAGGTCAAGACCTGTTGAAAGAACGTTGTTAATAAGTTTGCCGTTAGCACCAAGGAATTCAACGAGCTTCTTGAAAGAAGTCTGGTCACCCCAAGATTCTCTTGAACCACCTGCAAGGATTGATTCACCCGCCAAGTCACTCAAGTCACCGGCAATGCCTTTCAAACCTGTAATATCACTCGCCATTGTGTCGCAGAGACCGTTGAATGAGTTCAAGTCAACATAAATGTCTATTCCAAGGAATGACTCATCGATATGAATGTTCAATGTTGATAAGAAGCCATCAATCAAGTCCATGATAATTGAAGCGCGTTGCTCGTCAGTGTAAAGGTAAGCACGAGGATTGTCGTTACTATCATAATAGTAATCGCCAGGGTCCTTGTAATCGCCATAAGCATTACCCAAAACTGCGAATGATGAAAGCATCATTACAACAGCTAAAAGCACACTTAAGAGCTTTTTAAACTTTTTCATATAATTTTTCCTCCTATTAGGATTTTGCATACATTATATATGCAATAATAGTCTTCACAGTAATTTTTTTACATCGCCACCGCGAAGCATATGCGATACGAGAGCAACAATCACTCACTCTCTGACCCAGCCGTCGCAACTACATCCTGCGATTCGGCAGAGCTCGTCAAAAGTGCCCTAATTTACCCGGACTGCCCTCCACCGCTTCCGCTTTAATTTACACCAAAAGAAAGCCGGCGGAAGACTGATGATACACACCCGAGTTATTACCTTAGGATGTGTATCAAATGCGAGGCGAACAAAAGCGTTTTCTAAAAAAGAAGACACTTCGCCCCATTACACCATTCCTATGGTTATAGCCATTGTACACCTAAAACTCAAGAATATCAATAGTAAATTCACATTTTTTTCGTTTTTTTGCAAAAATTACATATTTTTTTTGGTTGGTTTGTGCAAAAGCACAAAAGAAAATTTTGTCAATTCGACGAAATTCTGAACTATTCGTTAATTTATCAACATTATGTTAATTATTTCAAGGATTTTAGCTCTTTTTATGCCATTTATTGAACAATTTACGTCATTTTGTCTATTATTTTTGCTTTTTTAGTAAAAAGCACCATATCTTGTTGTTTTTTATAATTTAACATCAAAATATAGAAAACCCCTCTATAAGAGGGGTAAAATAAAGCTTATTAATCCTTCAATGCTAAATTGGCATCAATGACATCAATAATCTTAAAAGATTCATCATATGAACCATTTTTGCAAGTATAACTTATTTGGAAAATTTCATCCTTGAACTTAAAATATATTTCATAAGCATAGGTTTCCACTATTCCTTCTGCTTCTTTCATCTGTTTGAATTCAATTGTTCGACATTCTATCAATCTTTTTGTTATCGTGCCCATTCCTATTTGATACGTTGATTCCGGATACTCTTTCTTATAATCTTCTAAAAAGAAATCATACAATTCTAAACAGTCGTTAATATATGCATCAACTGATTTTTCACCCATATTGCCTATTTTGTTGAATTTCAAACGAATATTTTCGTTTTCCTTTCTTATGAACTCACCATTTTCCTGCAATTCCCATTCTTTAGATAATGTAATTTTATAATCAGGTGTTTGAAGGGTATTACCGTCAACTACCATCTCAGGAAAAGGGACGCCAACCAATATAGGCTCTCCGTCTTCATCTTTTTGTATTTTACCGTTAGCTTCCGTTGCGTACGCAACCATATTACCATTTTTATCGAGTTTTGTGCTGCCATCTTCAATGAGAAGATAATGCTCTATACCGTTAGCATCAATATATTTTTCGCCTCTTTTACATGCAGCAAAACAAGTTACAATTATTACTAATGCCAATGCTACTGCTATAATTCTTTTGTTCATAACTTTTCCTCCGTTAAGGATTTTTTACTCTATAACTGTTGTAAGACTTCTATTCTTTTCGGGAACTACTGCAATAAAGGTTTGACCCTGATTAACTGTAAGCTCCTGACCGTCTTTACCGTAGAACTTCAAAGCGCCTGTTTTACCGTCTTTTTTCCAGGTGATTGCTTCGCCGTAGCCTTGTGAAACATATTTTGCATCGCCTTGTGACACTTCCATATTCCACTCCTGATGACCTTTTGCATCACCAAGTGACTTAACATCGCAAAGCATAATGATTAGATTCTCAACTGACACCTTTTCGCCGGTTGAACCGTCTTTGCAGAGGGTTGAATTCATATAACAATCATATGTTTTGTTCTCTGCGTCATATTTAAAGGTTCTATTATAACTTGAAGAATATGTAAATGTAATTGAAGAACATCTTCCGCTGGCATCACCGTAAGGCATTCTCTGGCCGTCAAGAAGAACTTTATATGGCATCCAGTTATTATCTTTTGCCTTTGTTTCGTAACCAAGCTTTGTGATAGCTTTCTGAATTGATGAGCCTTTGGTGTATCCGCGGTGCTCTGAGCTTACATTTCTTGTTGTATCTCTGAAGAAATATGTTCCGCTGTAAGTCATACCGTCGATATTGTCAATATCATACTTTTTGATTGCACCGTAAGCGAGAGTGTTGTTTGTTCTGCCGCTGCCGCCCCAATGAACATAAATTGCATTAAGTCCTGCTGCGATTTCAACAAAGTCGTGACGAGCACTTCTTGTAGGACCAACCTTTTCGGGAATATCCTCTGCATCGGCATAAACCCACATCATTCGTGTAATTCCGCCTTCAACCATACCCTCAATAATAACGTCGGGTGTTGACATACCCCACTGTGGTCTTGCAGAAGGGGAGTTCTCAACCATAATTGCAACAGGTCTTGCACCGATTGCGCTGTCACTCAAATCTGCCTTACCTGTAAGGGGATTGATATTCTTTGGAAGTGCCTCTGTTGTGGACTCTTCTGTTGTGGGTTCAGTTGTTGTGCTTCCGTCGGGCTCATAATCAGGACCATTCTTACAAGATGCAAAAGTAAGCATTATAAGTGAAATAGCCATTATAAAGCTGACAATTCTTACAAATCTGTTATTCATTATATATCCCTCTCCATTAATTACTAAATGTAATTACTTCTCTATCTTTGTTTTTCCGCCCATATACATCTGCAAGGGCTTAGGAATATTGATGCTACCGTCTGCATTCAAGTTGTTTTCAAGGAATGCAATCAACATTCTTGGCGGTGCAACAACTGTATTATTAAGTGTATGTGCGAAATAGTTGCCGTCCTTTGACTTAACACGAATTCCAAGACGTCTTGCCTGTGCATCACCAAGGTTTGAGCAAGAGCCAACCTCGAAATACTTCTGCTGACGGGGGCTCCAAGCCTCAACGTCGCAGCTCTTAACCTTTAAATCTGCCAAATCACCTGAACAGCATTCAAGTGTTCTTACAGGAATATCAAGTGAACGGAAGAAATCAACTGAATTCTGCCAAAGCTTGTCGTACCATTTCATACTTTCTTCGGGCTTACATACAACAATCATTTCTTGCTTTTCAAACTGATGTATTCTGTAAACTCCGCGCTCCTCAATACCGTGTGCGCCAACTTCTTTACGGAAGCAAGGGGAGTAACTTGTGAGAGTTTTGGGAAGCTCGTCCTCGGGAATATGACTGTCAATAAACTTACCAATCATTGAGTGCTCACTTGTACCGATAAGGTAAAGGTCTTCGCCCTCAATTTTATACATCATATTTTCCATTTCTGCGAAGCTCATAACGCCTGTTACAACGTCGCCTCTAATCATAAAGGGTGGAATATAATAGGTAAATCCGCGGTCAATCATAAAATCGCGTGCATATGAAAGAATTGCTGAATGAAGACGTGCTATGTCACCGCAAAGGTAATAGAAACCGTTACCGCTTGTTTTTCTTGCACTGTCAAGGTCAATACCGTTGAGGTTTTCCATAATATCAACGTGATAGGGGACTTCGAAATCGGGAGTTACGGGCTCACCATAACGCTGGATTTCAACATTTTCGCTGTCGTCCTTACCAATCGGAACACTCTCGTCGATAATGTTGGGAATTACAAGCATAATCTTGCGGATTTCTTCTTCTAATTCGCCCTCTTTAACCTGCAAAGCGTTGAGCTCGTCTGCGATATCCTTAACCTTCTGCTTTGCCTGTTCTGCCTCGTCACGTTTGCCCTGTGCCATAAGTCCGCCAATTTCTTTACTTACGGAATTACGAAGTGCACGAAGCTCATCTCCGCTACCTTTAGCGGCTCTGTATTCTGCATCAAGCTCGATTACCTTATCAACAAGGGGGAGCTTATCGTCCTGAAACTTTTTCTTGATGTTTTCTTTAACTGCATCAGGATTAGTTCTTACAAATTTTATATCAAGCATTTTATACGTTCCTTTCAGTTTTACTCTTTGTCAAACTCTTTAGCGAGCTTTGTCAAATCTTCTTTTCCGAAGAATTCAAATTCGAGAGTACCCTTATGACCTGTATTTGACAAATAGATTTTAACCTTTCTGCCAAGCAGATTTGTAAGTGCAATCTCAACCTCGTCATAGAATTTATCTCGTTTTTTCTCACGCTTTTTAGGAGTAGGTTTTTCACCCTGCAAAGCGTATTTTACCATTTTTTCAACCTGACGAACGGATAACTCATTTGTAATTGCACTGTCTGCAATACGAAGCATTTCTTTTTCGTCGTCAAGAGAGAGAAGTGCACGGGAATGACCCGCTGTAAGCTTGCCTTCGCCCAATAAACGCAATACTGATTGGGGTAATTTGAGCAATCTTAATGTATTTGTAACTGCAACTCGCGATTTACCCACGCGGTCTGCGGCTTCTTCTTGAGTAAAGCCATAGGTTTCGATAAGAGATTTAAGTCCCTCTGCTTCTTCAACGGGGTTTAAATCTTCTCTTTGAAGATTTTCAATAAGAGCAAATACGCTTGCCTCTTCGTCAGTCATTTCACGAATTGTTACGGGAACTTCGTGAAGCCCTGCCATGTGTGCCGCACGCCAACGGCGTTCACCGGCCACAAGCTGATAACTGCCGTCCGACATAGGACGAACGAGCAAGGGCTGAATAATTCCGTTTTTCTCTATACTCTTTGCAAGCTCCTGCAATGCTTTTTCATTGAAATTCTTGCGGGGCTGGTCACGATTGGGCTCAATTTCGTGAATTGCAAGCTTCACGGCAGAAGTGCTGTTTTCTGTTGCAGAATTATCAAGGAAAAGAGCATCCATACCTCTGCCTAAGCCACCTTTTTTAGCCATTCTCATTCACCTCATTTTTGCTGTGCTAAAAACTCCTCGGCAAACTCGTTATAAGCGATTGCACCCTTGGAATTCTTATCATAATACATAATCGGCTCACCAAAAGACGGAGCCTCTGAAAGTCTTACATTTCTCGGAATTGTGGTTTTATAAACCTTGTTGGGAAAGAATTTCTTTATTTCTGTCACAACCTGCTGAGTAAGGTTAAGTCTACCGTCATACATTGTCTGCAAAACTCCCTCAAGCTCAATATGAGGGTTATAAAGTCTTTTAACCTGACGAACGGTTGCCATTAACTGTGCCAAGCCCTCAAGTGCATAGAATTCGCACTGAACGGGAACTAAAAATGTGTCGGAAGCAGTTAATGCGTTGATTGTTATAAGACCGAGAGAGGGGGGGCAGTCAAAGAAAATATAGTCATATTTATCCCAAAGCTGTGCCACCGCCATTTTTAACCGGCTTTCACGCTTTTCAATTTCAATCAGCTCAACCTCTGCACCTGCAAGGTTTAAATCGGCGGGAATAATATCAACATTTTTAAACTGCGTTTTAACAACTGCATCGTTGGCATTTATGTCCTTAACGAGAATATCATAAGAAGAATTCACGATTTTGCGTTTGTTTATACCAAATCCACTTGTAGAATTACCCTGTGGGTCAATATCTGCAAGCAAAACCTTAAAGCCTTTAGCACCCACAGCGGCGGCAAGGCTTACGGCAGTTGTAGTTTTACCCACACCGCCCTTTTGGTTGATAATTGAAACGACTTTTGCCAAGAAATCCCACTCCGAAACAGTAAAAAGGTGTTTTTTCACACCCTAATACCCGATTTTACATAAGTATAACACATAAAAACAAAAAATTAAAGTGCAAATAAAGAAAATTTACAAATTATAAGGAAATATTTAGTAAAACTATAAATTTTGTTGTTTCACGTGAAACAATATCGCATTTCGAATTCAGCATTTCGCATTTATAAAGCAAAAGACTCCCTTTCGGGAGCCTTTCGCTGTGGATGTGGGGTGTGAAAGAGAAGGATATGGGTGGCTTTCGCCACTATATAAAATCACTCGACATCGGGGGATGGAGTGGTTTTATCAAGTTGCAATCTGCTTGACATTATCGTCAAGCTTTGGAATTCGCACAATGTACTCAACGTATTCGTCAGTTTCAGTTTTAACGGAATCTGCGTCAATTCCTGCACGACGAATGTTGTCAACCGCATTATTAAGAGTATTTATAAAAATGCGGATATCCTTAAAGCCTTTAAGCATCTGTCTTTTCGGTGCTTCATTTTTACGAAGCATCTGGTCAATAAGCGTCTCACTTTCGCTAACGGTCAGATGTCTTTCAATTATAATTGATAATGCACGCGAGCGTTGAACCTCGTCAGTTAAAGAAAGTAATGCTCTTGCGTGTCGTTCGGTAAGCCCTGCACGGCTAATCTGATAACGCATTTCGTCGCTGAGTTTCAGCAATCTCAATTTATTAGAGAGGGTGGACTGTGCTCTGCCTAATCGTTTGCAAAGCTCGTCCTGACTCATACGATAATCAGTTACAAGAGTTGCCAGTGCTTCTGCTTCTTCAAAATAATCAAGATTTTGTCTTTGCAGGTTTTCAAGGACCGCGAACACAGCGGAGTCTGTTTCAGAAATCTCGGTGACAATACATGGCACAGTTGTCAGCCCGATAAGTCTTGAAGCACGAAGTCTGCGCTCGCCTGCAATCAGCTCATATTTACCGCCGTCAAGTGAACGCACAAGCAAGGGCTGAAGAATTCCGTTTGTACGAATACTTTGGGCTAACCCCTCAAGCTCGTCATAATCAAACCTTTTTCTCGGTTGATTGGGATTTGGGAGAATGTCGCTTTGAGGAATTAAATGTATTCTGTTTTCTTCTTTTGCTTTGTTCTGCCGTCTCATAAGAAAAACCTCCGCAGTGCTTGTCCTTGAGTAAATCATAGCACCTTGGAGGTTGATTTGTAAAGAAAATTCGTTCGCCTAAAATGGCTTGTTATCAACGGTTTTCGCTATTATTTTAAAAGTTTTTTCGCGATTTGTGCAGATGGTCGGGGATATTTTGTCGGGGTTTGCGAATTCTTTTTAATTTTAATTATTCTGCGGGGCATATTTTCGACTAAATCGAACACAATATCCTCTTCGATTTTTCCGCCCAAAATACCAATTGCCTTTTTTGCCTCGCCGATTTCCTCGTTACTCTCGGCAGATTTCATTGAAATAAAGCTACCATTTTGTTTTACAAAAGGCAAGCAGTATTCAGAAAGAACGGGGAGTGCCGCAACTGCGCGAGCCGTTGCAAAATCAAATTGCTCACGATATTTTGTAAGCTGTGCCGCTTCTTCAGCTCTCATATGAAGAATTTCACCCTCAACGCCACATTTATTCAGCACATTCTCAATAAAGCCTAACTTCTTGCGGGTACTGTCGAGAAATGTCATTTTAATATCGGGGCGGGCAAGCTTTAATACCAGACCGGGAAAGCCTGCGCCTGTGCCCACATCAATAATCTTTGCGTTTTCGGGAATATCCACATATTTGAAAATAGCAAGACAATCAGCAAAATGCTTGACCGTTACATCATCGGGCTCTTTGATTGCAGTGAGATTGAAGCTCTTATTTGTTTCAATAAGCATTTCTGCAAATTTGTCAAGGCGAGCAAAAGCGTCTTTGTCAATCGTAACATCAAATTTTTGAATTGTGTTGAAAAAAAGTTCTTTGTTTAACATATAAAACCTCTAAATATTGCAAAACCAAACAGCCTCCCTTGTCAAAGGGAGGGGGACCGCCGTAGGCGGTGGAGGGATTCAAAATCTCTCACTTCATACTTGTTTTTACATAATCATCTATATATTCACATACTCCGTCAAAGTTGTGCCATATTTCGTTATTTGGAATACGAATAACGGTAAGTTCTCTTTTTTCAAGTTTTTCTGTTCTTATTTTATCCTTCTTAATTATACCTTTTTCATCATAGTGTTGCGAACCGTCTAATTCTATAATCAGTTTTAATGATGAACAATAAAAATCAACTATAAAATTATCAATAACTTTTTGCCTTAAAAATCTTACAGGACAATCTTTAAGATAATCATACCAAAGATGTTTTTCTTCTTTAGTCATATTCTGCGAAGATTTTTTGCATTTTCAGTTAATTTGGGATTGTGTTTATAATCCATATGAATCCCTCCACCGCCTACGGCGGTCCCCCTCCCTTTGACAAGGGAGGCTTAATCATCATTCATTTTTTGAAAGATAAATCAATAAAACTGAAATATCCGACGGTGAAACTCCGCTAATTCGGGAGGCTTGTCCCACACTTTCGGGGCGCACCTTTTTAAGCTTTTCGCGGGCTTCAAGGCGAAGAGAATAAACATCGTCATAATTTATATCCGCAGGAATTTTCTTAACCTCAAGTCGTCGCATTTCATTAACCTTTGCTTGCTGACGCTTAATGTATCCCTCGTATTTCAAATCAATTTCAACCTGTTCAAAAATATCGGGTGTCAATTCCGGTCGGGTTTTGTCAAATGGTGTGAGACACGCATAATCAAGCTGTGGACGTTTAATAAGCTCTGCAAGTCGAATTCCCGTTTTCATTGGTGCTGTTTCACGTGAAACAAGCATTTCGTTGATTTCGGGTGAGGGGGCAATTGTAATGCTCTCAACTCTTTCACGCTCTTCTTTTATAAGCTTCATTTTCTTACAGAAGCGGTCATATTTTTCTTGAGAAACTAAGCCCTGCTCATATCCCATCTGTGTAAGACGGATATCCGCATTATCTTGACGTAGTAAAAGTCTGTATTCACTACGCGAGGTCATCATTCTGTATGGGTCGGAGCAACCCTTTGTTACAAGGTCATCAATAAGTGTACCGATATATGAGCTTGCGCGGTCAAGAATAAACGGCTCTTTACCGTTGATTTTGTTATAAGCATTTATGCCCGCCACAAGTCCCTGCGCCGCGGCTTCTTCATATCCTGAAGAGCCGTTGAACTGACCTGCACCGAAAAGATTTTCAATATTACTGAATTCAAGTGAAGCCTTGAGTGCCAACGGGTCAACGCAGTCATATTCAATGGCATATGCAGTACGCATAACCTCAACATTTTCAAGACCTTTAATACTTCTCAAAAATTTAAGCTGGACATCTTCGGGAAGTGATGAGGACATACCCTGCAAATATAATTCTTCCGTATCAAGTCCGCAAGGCTCAATAAAGAGTTGGTGACGCTCTTTTTCTTCAAATCTAACGATTTTATCTTCAATACTGGGGCAATAACGAGGGCCAACACCCTCAATTTTTCCCGAATAAAGAGGGGAGCGGTGAATGTTTTCAAGAATTATTCTCTTTGTTTCTTCGTTTGTATATGTAATATGGCAAACAGATTTGTTTTCGGGTAATTCTGTTGTGTCGAATGAGAATGGAACAATCTGCTCGTCACCCTCTTGAATTTCCAACTCTGAAAAATCAACACTGCGTCTATTAACTCGTGAGGGAGTACCTGTTTTAAATCTGCGAAGCGGAATATCCATTTTCTTGAGTGCTTCTGAAAGTCGGGTAGCAGCAAACATACCGTCGGGCCCGCTTTCATATGACACATCACCAATATAAATTCTTCCGCCGAGAAATGTTCCTGTTGCAAGAATTACAGCCTTGGCGGAATAAATTGCCTCAAGCTGTGTTTTAAGCATAAACAAATCGCCCTCTTTATAAAGGTCAACGATTTCTGCCTGCTTCATATCAAGGTTTTCTTGCAATTCAAGAATGTGTTTCATATATTTTGAATACTCGCGACGGTCAATCTGGGCACGCAAAGAATGAACCGCAGGGCCTTTGCCTCGGTTGAGCATTCTTGTTTGTATTGAGTTTTTATCTGCGGCAATACCCATCTCACCACCGAGGGCGTCAATCTCACGAACTAAATGTCCCTTTGAAGTTCCGCCGATTGATGGGTTGCAGGGCATATTGCCAACCCAATCCATATTGATTGTGAAAATCACCGTTTTTGCGCCAAGGCGGGCAGATGCAAGTGCCGCTTCTATTCCTGCGTGACCTGCACCGATAACGGCAATGTCATATTCCTTTGCGAAGTATTCCATAATATTTCATTCCTTGAAATTCCTCAACAGCCTCCCTTGTCAAAGGGAGGGGGACCATCGAAGATGGTGGAGGGATTCATTACTTATTATTTTTAATAAAATTATCTATATATTCACATACCCCATCAAAATTGTACCATATTTCATTGTTTGGGATACGAATTATTGTCAAATCTCGTTTTTCCAATTTTTCTGTTCTGATTTTATCATATTTATTTAAGCCTTTTTCATCATAGTGTTGCGAACCGTCTAATTCTATAATCAGTTTTAATGATGAACAATAAAAATCAACTATAAAATTATCAATAACTTTTTGCCTTAAAAATCTTACAGGACAATCTTTAAGATAGTTATACCAAAGACGCTTTTCTTCTTTAGTCATATTTTTACGCAGATTTCTCGCATTTTCAGTCAATTTGGGATTATGTTTGTAATCCATAATTAGTCCTCATTATTAAAAAAGCAGTGGAGAATGAATCCCTCCACCGCCTATGGCGGTCCCCCTCCCTTTGACAAGGGAGGCTTTTCCACCAAAACTTTAAAAATTATTCTTCTGTTGTAGAAGCTACTGAACGGAACTCAACTTTACCGTAAAGTGAGCCGCCGTCAATGTCGCTCTTTGGAGCTCTGTCGGGAGAAATCTCAGGCTTATAAGCTTCTTTTCTCTCGCGTCTGCCACCGTTACGGTTATTTCTGCCGCCACGGTTACCTCCGTTTCTTGCACCCTCAACGGGAGTAATAACAACTCGTCTGTCAAGGTCTGAACCTACTGAATGAGAAGTTGCACCTTCAACCTCTTGAACGGCTGTGTGGATAATTCTTCTCTCATATGGGTTCATGGGCTCAAGAGAAATGCTTCTGCCCTGACGAACTGCTTTCATAGCAGTTTTACGTGCGAGAATTTTAAGAGTTTCTTCACGCTTTGCACGATAGTTACCAACATTGATTGCAACTCTCTTATAACTTGAATTGCCCTTATTAGCCATCATTCTTGCAAGATACTGAATAGCGTCAAGTGTTTCGCCACGCTTACCGATAATAATACCGTAATCGTCGCCACAGTCAAGCTCAAAGTAAATTTCTTCTTCGTTTGACATTTCTTTGATTTCACACTCTGTCATTCCAAGACCGAGAACGATTGATTTAATATAATCAGCAGTTTCTTTATAGAGATTTGTCTCAACCAAAGGAAGCTCGGGAGCAGTTTCTTTAACTTCATTTACTTCCTTTTTAGGCTCTGCTTTTTTCTCTTGCTTTTTAGCCTCATTCTTCTGAACGGGCTTTTTATTTTCATTTTTCTTGTGATTTTTATTGTTATGCTGTTTCTTTTCGGGCTTGGGGTCAGCAACTTCAATTGTTACCTTAACCTTTGCGGGACTTCCGCCGAAAAGACCAAGAAATTTCTTTGCAGGAATCTGTAAAACTTCAACGTTGAAATCGTCAAAATCGCTGATACCAAGCTCAACCATGGCAGCGGCTTTTGCCTCTTCAACCGTTGTACCGGTTCCGATTGCCTCTTTAATCATATTACACCTCGAATTAGTCTTCGTCGTTCATTTTTTCTGCAGAATTTTTAAGTATTTTTTCTCTTGCACGGCGATTAATTGTTTCATCAATCATTGCTTTAGCAAGCATCTTTTTAGGTGCAAATACTTTGTTTGTAATAAGCATCTGAACAAATGAAATTGCTGATGAAATGATAATGTAAACACCAACGCTTGCAGGGAAAAGGAATGAGAAATAAATACTCATTGCAGGTGTCATAAGTGACATACATCCCATTGATGGATTTTTAGCCATTTCGGGATTTGTTTTCTTTTGTCTGATATATGTGTAAACACCCATTGCAAGAGAAGTTATACCTGTAAGAATGGGGATAAGCCATAACAAATCCCAACCCATTTTAACATCAGGAGTTCTTGAAAGGTTTACACCAAAAATTGTAAAGTTATCAATGAAAGTATCAATCTTATTGATTACTTCAGCAGGTACACCGCTGAGTTTTCCGTCGGCAACAAGTGAATCAAAATGCTCAATGATAATTGATTCAAGTCTGTATTCTGCGTTTGAAGTGTCGCCATTTTTAGAAATAAGGCTTGTATAAGCCTCAAGTGTTCTTCCCGCATCCTTAATTACATTAAGAACGCTTTCTTCAATGCGAAGAACATAAGAGAGAAGCTTGTAGTTTACTGAGTAAACACCCATCATAATAGGAAGCTGAATAAGCATAGGAAGGCAACCACCTGTCATTGATGAATAACCCTCACGTGCATAAAGCTCATTCATAGCCTCATTCATTTTCTGCTGATTACCGGCATACTTTTCTCTGATTCTCTTGATTTTCGGCTGCATTCTCTGAGTTTTAACCATACTCTTCTGTTGCTTAATCGAGGACGGGAGTAAAATAAGCTTAACGCAAAGTGTCATAAGCAACAAAGAAAGAAGATAGTTGTTACTGATATCATAGAAAAAACCTATGAGATAACCGAAAGGTACTGAAAATACGTCTCTGATAAAATCCATTTTTGTCCTCCAAATTTAGTGGACTCACTTTTTTTCTTTTTTTCTCGGAACAGG
This sequence comes from uncultured Clostridia bacterium, assembly GCA_937916195.1. Taxonomy (GTDB): domain Bacteria; phylum Bacillota; class Clostridia; order Oscillospirales; family Acutalibacteraceae; genus Fimenecus. Next base: position 16,736 of record CALFTO010000006.1, on the reverse strand, counting down.
GTCATACCCACCGGGAAAAAGGGGATTGCACCGTAAAAGTCTTAAAACAGAAAGAAAGGAACCCTTAATAACCCCAAATCTTTCAACTGCCTCTAAAGCATACTGTGAGCAGGTCGGGTAATAACGGCAACGGGGCAGAAATAACGGGGAAATTTTTCGCTGATAAAAGCGAATTGCTTTAATTATCAGCTTTTTCATCAATAACCCCTGCCTTTTTAAGATGTGAAAGCATTATAAGTGCCAAATCGCCGCTTTTTGTAAATATTGTTTTACTTCTGGCTACAAAAACAAAATCGTAATTTCCGCAAATCTTATCTTCAATTGAACGGTAAGCTGCACGAATAACTCGCCTTGCACGATTTCTTTCAACAGCATTACCAATCTTTTTTGAAGTGGTTATTCCTACACGACAAATTCCCGCACGGTTTTTCATTACATAAGAAACCAGTGCAGGACTCTGAAATGATTTTCCTCTGCCGTAAAGTCTGCGGAAATCACAGTTGTTTTTAATTGTTACTGTCCGTTTCAATTTTAAAAACCCGAACCGACAAAAATTAGTATGTCAGCTGCTTTCTGCCCTTAGCTCTTCTGCGGGCAAGTACCTTTCTGCCGTTTCTGTCAGACATTCTCTTACGGAAGCCGTGCTCCATCTTGCGATGACGCTTCTTTGGCTGATAAGTTCTCTTCATTTTTACTCCTCCGTTTCATAATATAGTCACACATTGTAAAAATATCTGCGGATAGACATTATATAAAAAAAAAGTCAACTTGTCAACTTAAAAAATTAAACCCTGTTTTTTCAATATCTACGGTTAAAAGTTATTTTTGAAATATTTTTCAACAATATATTGTGTTTTTTGTCGAAAATTTTGCAGAAAAAATTAAAAAATAAGTTTTTAAATCAAAAAATCTGTTGAAAACTTCACTATATTTTATATATATAAATAGTATATATTTATTAGATTTTCCATTGAAATTCATTTAAAAGTGTGCTAAAATTGATTATGTATGAAATTGGGTCACTACACTTAAAAAGACCTAAAAAGCCAAATAGGGCATATTTTATTGAAATTACGGCATTTACCCATATTTTACTATTTTTTAGAAAGGATGAAACACTTTGAATTCTTATTCTCAGTTTTGGGAAACAATTTGTAATTATTGCAAAGAAAATATGGAATCAAACACCGCTTATGAAATGTGGATAAAACCATTAAAGCTTATTAAGCTTGAAGCTGACCGCGTTATTATTGCGGCAGAGCTTTTCAAAATAAATGTTTTAAAAGACCGTTACAGTAAGCTTTTAAAAGAAGCATTTTTGAGTGTTATGGGCTTTGATGTGGATATTGATATTATCCCATTTGAAAATATTCCTGAAGAAAAACCTCAAGAAAATCAAAATTCAGGCTTTACAAGTGTTGAAAATGAAAAACTTACCTTCAATAATTTTATTGTAGGTCCTTCAAACAAATTTGCTTATACTGCATCAATGAGAGTTGCTGAAACTCCCGGTTCAGTATTTAATCCGCTTTTCATTTACGGTAATTCGGGTCTTGGCAAAACTCACTTACTTAATGCAATTATCGAAAAGCTTAAAAATAACAATCCTAATGCAAATATTGTTTATACCACAAGCGAAAACCTCACCAATGAGCTTTATTTTGCATTACAGACAAAAACAACTCACGATTTGCACCACAAATACAGAACTTGTGACGCATTGCTTATAGATGATATTCAGTTTATTGCAGGTAAACCACAGACAGAAGAAGAAATCTTCCACACCTTTGACACGCTTATCAAAGCAGGCAAACAGATTGTTCTAACCTCGGACAAGCCACCAAGTGCTATCCCGAAAATTGAAGACAGACTTAAAACCCGTTTTGAAAGCGGACTTCTTTGTGATGTTCAGCCACCTGATTTTGAAACAAGAGTTGCAATCATAAAAGATAAAGCAAATTATCTTAATTTCAACATACCCGACGATGTTTGTTTCTTTATTGCTGAAAATATCAAAGGCAATGTTCGTCAGATGGGAAGCTCTGTTAAAAACATTTATGCTTATTGTTCATTTAACAATGTTAACCCCACGGTTGAGATTGCTAAAGATGTTTTAAAGGATATTCTTATTACAAGCAGACCAATAGGTGTTGTTGTTGATAATATTATCGATAAGGTTTCATTTACTTTCGGTATTAAAGAGCCTGAACAATTAAAGAGTGAGAGACGCGATTCTCCAATCAATAATGCAAGACAGGCTGCAATGTACATAATCCGCGAGCTTACAGATTTGTCACAGGATGAAATAGGTAAGATTTTCGGCAGAAATCACTCAACCGTTAACTCAGCGCTTAAAAATGTACAAAACAGAATTAATACAGACTCAAAATATAAAAACAGTATCAACGATATTATTAAAAATATAAATGATTAATTTTGAGTTTGAAATTAACTTAAGTTTCAACAATTTATAAGTTTTCAACATAAGAGTTTTCGACAAGTTAATTTATGTCTTAAAAATCAACAATCAGTAAAATATTTTTCAAAGCTATTTTTTAGAATTAATGCCTTGAAAAATAAAGGGTTGAAGTAGTTTTCGACAATTTCAACCGCCTCTACTACTAATACTATACTTTTATATATTTTTATTTCTAAAAAGGAGAATGATTATGAAATTTATCTGTTCATCTCAAATTTTAAGTGAGGCTTGTATGAATGTTCAAAGAGCAACCTCTACAAAGTCTTCAAATCTTCCTACAATTGAGGGTATTTTAATAAAAGCTGAAAATGACCGCATTATGCTAACAGGCTATGATTTGGAAATGGGTATTATCACTTCTGTTGAAGGCAGAGTTGAACAAACAGGCAGTATAATTCTCAACGCAAAAATTCTTTGCGATATTTTGAGAAATGCTCCCGACGATTTGGTTTCAATTGAATGTGACGAGCGACTTATCTGCAAAATCAAGAGTGGTGATTCTGAATTCTCAATCACAGGCTTTTCAGAAGCAGATTATCCTGAGCTCCCATCAGTTTCAGGCGGTTTTCCAATTGTAATCAACGGCGAAATCTTAAAAGATATGGTAAGAAAAACTATTTTTGCAACTGCTGACAACGGCGCAAAAATGGTGCATACAGGTGTGCGTTTTGAGGTAACAAACGAAAATATTCGTCTTGTTGCTGTTGACGGATATAAGCTTGCTATCAGAAATGAAAAAATTGATTATGTGGGCGAAGAAAAAATATTCATTATTCCTAAAAAGACACTTAATGAAGTTGTAAAGCTTGCAGGTGACGGTGAAGAAACTGTTTCAATGGTTGTGGCTTCTCGCCATATTATGTTTGAATGTGGCAGATATGTAATTGTTTCTCGTCTTCTTGAGGGCGAATTTTTAAGCTATAAGAGTGCAATCCCAACAACTGCAAAAACAGAAGTTAAGGTTAACACAAGAAAGCTTATCAGCAGTATTGAAAGAACTTCACTTATTATTACTGAAAGAATTAAGAGCTATGTAAGATGTATTTTTGATACAGATTCAATCAGAATTTCAAGTACAACTGCTCTTGGTACTGCAAATGACAGACTTCTTGCAGATATTCAGGGTGAAAGAGTTGAAATCGGCTTTAATAATAAATATCTTCTTGATGCACTTAAGGTTTGTGATACAGACGAAATCACACTTCGTTTAAACGGTGCAACATCACCCATTATTATGGTACCTGAAGATGATGGCTCACTCATTTATGAGAGAAGCTTCTTATTTATGGTACTTCCTGTAAGGATGAACTAATTTATGAAAAAAATTTCCGTACGAATTAAACAAAAAGAACGTCGTGAAATTAAAATTGATTCTGATTTTATAAGACTTGATTCACTTTTAAAGCTTTGCAATGCAGTTATGACCGGTGGTCATGCTAAAATTGTAATTCAAGAGGGTGAAGTTAAGGTAAACGGCGAAATTTGCACTGCCCGCGGTAAAAAAATCCGCGTTGGTGATGAAGTTTTATTTGACAATGTAATTTATGAGGTTGTCTGAATGTATATTAACGAAATAAAAATTGAAAATTTTCGTAATATCGACTTTATGGGGATTTTTCCCGATAAAGAAATAAATGTAATATATGGGCAAAACGGACAGGGTAAAACAAATCTTTTAGAAGCTATTTGGCTTTTTACGGGTTGTAAAAGCTTCAGAACTTCAAAGGATAGTGAGCTTGTGCAGTTTCAGCAGGAAAATTCAAAGATTTCAATGAGTTTTCAAACTGAATTACGCGAAAATAATGCTGCAATCTTTATTGATAAAAAAAGAACTGCAAATCTAAATGGTGTTAATCTTGCTTCCCCTCGCGAATTGATTGGAAAATATTATAGCGTGGTATTTTCGCCCGTTCATTTATCACTTATTAAAGACGGTCCTGTCAACAGAAGAAAATTTATTGATACGGCAATCAGTCAGACGGACAATATGTACGCGAAAAAGTTGACATATTTTAATCATCTTGTTCAACAAAAAAACGCACTTTTAAAAAATGCCGCAGAAAATCCGTCACTTCTTGATACACTTGATGTATGGGACGAAAAAATTGCACTTGCCGGTGCAGAAGTAATCGTTGACAGAATAAATTACATTAAAATGCTACAAGTAAAGGCTACTGAAATTTATTCGGGTATTTCCGGGGAAAAAGAAGAGCTTAAAATTAAATATTTGAGTAATGTCCGTTATGAAAGTGAAGAAAAACAGGATATTGCAAGAATATATTTTGAAAGTATGCAAAAACACCGTCTAAATGATTTGTATTTAAAGAATACAACAAGCGGACCTCACCGTGACGATATTGAAATTCTTATAAACGGAATTTCAGCGCGAAAATTCGGCTCACAAGGTCAGCAAAGAAGTGCTTCACTCTCTTTAAAGCTTGGCGAGGCGGAAATAATTAAAGATTTAAAGGGTGAACACCCTGTAATTCTATTAGATGATGTTATGAGTGAGCTTGACAGCACTCGTCAAAATTACATTCTTAATAAAATGACAGGTAAGCAGGTTTTTATAACTTGTTGTGAAAAAGAAACAGTATCCCGACTTTGCGCAGGCAAGGTATTTAAAATAGAAAACGGAAAAGTGGTGGACTGATGTATCTTGAATTAGGTCAGGAAACAGTTATAACTGACAAAAATATTTTAGGTATTTTTGACCTTGATAATACAACGGTTTCAAAATCTACAAGAGAATACATAAACACTGCATCAAAAAACGGTGAATGTATAACGGTGTCCTTTGAAGAATTGCCTAAATCCTTTGTCGTTACTGACGACGGTAATGAACGAAAAATTTATATTTCACCTTTTAACACATCAACAATTTTTAAGAGAATAAAATAAGTCAATTTTTGACGGAGGAAAAAAATGAGCGACCAAATTAAAAACGAATTAGAACAAGAGGTTATGGATACGGTCGTAACCGAAACATACGACGCCTCTGCTATTCAGGTTCTTGAGGGACTTGAAGCGGTAAGAAAGCGCCCTGGTATGTATATCGGCTCTACAGGTCCTAAAGGACTTCATCACCTCGTATACGAAATTGTGGATAACTCCATCGACGAAGCTTTGGCGGGTTATTGTACTCACATTGAGGTTGAAATTCTGCCCGACAACATTATCACTGTTCGCGATAACGGACGTGGTATTCCCGTTGGTATTAACGAACAGCAGGGACTTCCCGCGGTTACGGTTGTTTTGACCGTTCTTCACGCAGGCGGTAAGTTCGGCGGTAGCGGTTACAAGGTTTCCGGCGGTTTGCACGGCGTTGGTTCTTCGGTAGTTAACGCACTTTCAGAGTGGTTTGTTGTTGAGGTTAGTCAGAACGGCCACATTCACCGTCAAAAATTTGAACGCGGTAATATTGCGACTGAGCTTGAGGTTGTGGGTGAAACAGACGAAACAGGAACATTCATTATGTTCAAGGCTGACCCCGAAATCTTTACAGAAACAACTGTTTATGAATATGAAGTGCTTCAAAGAAGACTTCGTGAGCAGGCATTCTTAAATGCAGGTCTTTCAATCACACTTACAGACAGTCGTGACCCCGAAAACATAGTAACAGAAAAATTCTGCTATGAGGGTGGTATTAAGTCATTCGTTGATTATATCAACACAAGCAGAGGACTTACACCCGTAGTTGACGATATTATGCACTTCACAACTGTTAGCGGTGACAGAAGTGCCGAGGTTTCAATTTCATATAATGACGGTTACAACGAAATTATTTTGAGTTTCGCTAATGGTGTTAGAACAATCGACGGCGGTACTCACGAAAACGGCTTTAAAACAGCACTCACCCGTGTATTTAATGAATACGGCAGAAAATTTAAATTACTTAAAGATAACGACAAAAACCTTTCAGGTGATGATGTTCGTGAAGGCTTAACAGCAGTTATCAGCGTTAAGCTCACAGAAGCAGAATTTGAAGGACAGACAAAGGGTAAGCTTGGTAATACTGAAATGCAGACAATTGTGTCAAAGATGATGTATGAAAAGCTTATGACATATTTTGAGGAAAATCCCTCTGCCGCAAAGGCAATTTTCAATAAAGCACTTGATGCTTCTCGTGCCCGTGAAGCCGCAAGAAAGGCACGTGACAGTGCAAGAAGAAAATCAGCACTTGAAGGCAACTCACTCCCCGGTAAGCTTGCAGACTGTATTGATAAAAACCCCGAAAATACAGAAATCTTTATCGTCGAGGGTGACTCTGCGGGCGGTTCTGCTAAAGAGGGCAGAGATAACAGAATTCAGGCAATTCTTCCTCTTTGGGGTAAAATGCTCAACGTTGAAAAGGCAAGAATTGACAAGGTTATCGGTAATGATAAGTTAACTCCCGTTGTTACTGCACTAGGCACAGGTATCGGTGAGGAATTCAACATTGAAAAGCTTCGTTACCATAAAATCGTAATTATGGCCGATGCCGACGTTGACGGTCAGCATATCAGAACACTTCTTCTTACATTCTTCTTCAGATATATGAGAGATTTGATTGATGGCGGATATATTTACATTGCTCAACCACCACTTTTCAAACTCAGTAAGGGTAAACGCCACGAATATGCCTTCTCTGATGAGCAACGCGACCAGCTTATTGAAGAAATGGGCGGTAGCTGTGATATTCAGCGATACAAGGGTCTTGGTGAAATGGACCCCGAGCAGTTGTGGGAAACAACAATGGACCCTGCAACACGTACAATGCTTCGCGTAACTCTTGAAGATGCTATGGAAGCAGACGAAACATTCTCAATTCTTATGGGTGATAAGGTTGAGCCCAGAAGAGATTTCATTGAGAAAAATGCAAAGTATGTTCAGAATCTTGACATTTAAGAGGTAATAAAATGAGTAAAGCAACTAATCATAATCTTGGTGGCTATGTGCCCCTTGAAGAACAGAATATTATAAATGTTGAGATTAATAAGGAAATGAGAAAATCTTTCCTTGACTACTCAATGTCTGTTATTACTTCACGTGCACTTCCCGATGTACGTGACGGTTTAAAGCCTGTTCACAGAAGAATTCTTTATACAATGTACGAAAATTCATTGTATCCCGACAAGCCCTACCGTAAGTGCGCCGACACAGTTGGTTCTGTGCTCGGTAGATATCACCCCCACGGTGACGCATCTGTTTATGATGCAATGGTAAGACTTGCACAGGATTTCTCAATGAGATATATTCTTGTTGACGGTCACGGTAACTTTGGTTCAGTTGACGGTGACCCGCCCGCTGCATACCGTTATACAGAGTCAAGAATGAGTAAAATCGCTCTTGAAATGCTCACAAATATCGACAAGGATACAGTTGATTTCACAACAAACTACGACGACCGTCTTAAAGAGCCTACCGTTTTGCCCTCAAGATATCCAAATCTTTTGGCAAACGGCTCAACGGGTATTGCTGTTGGTATGGCTACAAATATTCCGCCTCACAATCTTGGCGAATTAGTTGACGGTATTTCTTGCGTAATTGATAATCCCGATGCAGAGCTCGACGATATTATGGAGCACATCAAAGGACCTGACTTCCCAACACAAGGTATTATTATGGGTCGAAGCGGTATTCGTGCCGCTTATGCGACAGGTCGTGGTAAGATTACACTTCGCGGTCGTGCAGAAATTGTTGAAAACGAGAGAAACGGTCGTTTCCAGATTATAATTACAGAGCTTCCTTATCAGGTAAACAAGGCAAGACTTATTGAGTCAATTGCTGATTTACACAAGGATAAGAGAATTGAAGGTCTTTCTGACATCAATGACTATTCATCAAAACGCGGCGGCGGTATGAGAATTGTTATTGATTTAAAGCGTGACGCTAACCCACAGGTTGTGCTTAATCAGCTTTATCAGATGACACAGTTACAGATTTCTTACGGTATTATTCAGCTTGCCCTCGTTAACGGTGAGCCGAAAATCCTCACACTTAAGCAGATTATTGAAGAATATATCAAGTTCCAGTGTGAAGTAATTACCAGAAGAACACAGTATGACCTTAACAAAGCACAGGCAAGAGAGCATATTTTAGAGGGTCTTGCACGTGCTATCGACATTGTTGATGATATTATCGCAACAATCCGCGGTTGTAAGGGCGGACAAGCTGAAGCTAAAACCGCAATTATGGAAAAATTCGATTTCGATGAGCCTCAGGCAGCCGCAATCGTTGCATTCCGTCTTGGTCAGCTTGCAGGTCTTGAAATTCTCAAGATTATTGCAGAGCGTGACGAGTTAAGAGCTAAAATTGCTGAATATTTAGAAATTCTCGGCTCTGAAACAAGAGTTAAGGAAATTTTAAAGGACGAGCTTCAGGCTATCGGCAAAAAATTCAATGATGAGAGAAGAACTGAAATCGTAAATGTAAGCGGTGAGGTTGATATTGAAGACCTTATTGCAGAAGAAGATTGCGTTTACACTCTTACAAAAATGGGTTATATCAAACGTCAGCCCGTTGAAACTTATCAAGTTCAGCGCCGTGGCGGTAAGGGTATCAAGGGTATGAGCCGTCGTGAAGAGGACGTTGCAGAAACAATGTTTATCTGCTCATCTCACGATTACATTCTTTTCTTCACCTCAGAGGGTAAAATGTACCGACTTAAAGGTTACGAAATCCCCGAGGGTACAAGAAACAGCAAGGGTATGAATATTGTTAACATTCTTCCCATTACTGCGGAAGAAAAGGTTACTGCAATGCTTCGTGTTCCCGACTTTGGCGAGGACAAGTATTATCTTTGTATGGCTACAAAGAATGGTATTATTAAGAGAACAGAGCTTGATGCATATAAGAATATCCGTAAGAGCGGTATTATTGCAATCAATCTTGACGAGGGCGACGAGCTTCGTTGGGTAAAGCTTACTGACGGTGAGCAAAACTTAATGGTTGCAACACGCAAGGGTATGAGCATTTGCTTTAATGAAAAAGATGCCCGTGCAATCGGTAGAACTGCCCGCGGTGTTCGTGCTATTACTCTCGGTGAAGGTGACGAGGTTGTGGGAATGGTTATCTTCGGTGACGAGGGCAAGGTGCTCACAATCAGCGAAAAGGGCTACGGCAGACGAAGTGATGTTTCAAATTACCGCGTTCAAAACCGTGGCGGTAAGGGTCTTACAAACTACCATACTGAGCAGTACGGCGAGGTTTGTGCTATCGAAATGGTTGAGGATAATCAGGATATCATTATGATTTCTTCAGACGGTATTATTATCCGTCTTCCTGCAGAGCAGGTTAGAGAATGTAACCGTCCTTCAAAGGGTGTTATTCTTATGAAGACCAAAGAGGGCGAAAAGGTTGTTACAATTTCTCTTGCTCAGCACGAGGAAGCAGAAGAGGATACAGAAGCTGTGGAAACAGAGGCAACTGAAGTTACAGAGAATGTGACGGAATAAACCTTTTAACTGTTTTATATTTGAGGATACGGAATAATTTTTTCTGCTTGTGAAAGGAAAGATATTATGGAATACAACGAGAAAGAATTAACAGAAATAACTGAAGAGTACGGCGTAAATTTTAAACTTGATACAACAACTGAAGACAAGAAAAAGAAAAGAAAGAAGAAGGCACTTTTAATTCTTCTCCCCATTATTTCACTTGTTCTCGTGGTTGTGCTTGTTGCTGGTATTTTTGTTGCACAGAAATTCAGTCTTATTGATTTTGACTCTGAAGAGTCCACAACAATTGATGCAACTCAAGAATTCTATGAGGAAGAAGATGAAACCCTTGACTTTGCTGAAATGGACGATGCCACAGGTAAAGATTTCAGAGAAATTCTCAAAAACTGGGCTACTAACGGCGGAGACAAGATGAGCAGTAAAGATGTTATAAATGTTCTTCTTGTTGGTAGTGATGCTTCGTCAGAAGAAGAGGGCAGAGCAAATATTACTGACAAAGGTAATACCGATGCTATGATTCTCGTTTCAATTGATAAGGTGAACAAAAAGATTAAATTGGTTTCATTTATGCGTGACAGCTACACTTATATGGACCAGTTTGACCGTTACGCAAAGCTTAATGCTGCGTGCGCAAACGGTGGACCTGCATATCTTGTTGAAACAATAGAAAATGATTATAAAATTGAAATTGACGGATATGTTCTTGTAGATTTTGATTCATTTACTCAGGTTATTGACATTCTTGGCGGTGTTTATGTTGATGTACCTGCGTATGTTGCAAATTATTTGAATTCAAGCAGTCTTTTCAAAGGAATGAAAAAGGTTCAGGCGGGTGAAAATGTTCTTCTTGACGGTCAGCAGGCTTTGGCTTTCAGCCGCACAAGAAAAACTGATTCAAACGGTGACGTAAGCCGTGTTGCACGTCAGAGACAGGTTATTAATGCACTTATTGAAAAGTGTCTTGATGCTTCGCTTTCTGAAATCAACGAGGTTGCAGACGTAATTCTTGCAAATGTAAGAACAAATATCAGTCAAAAATCAATTCTTTCATATGCTGCTCAGGCAGTTTCAGGCGGTTGGGCAAAGTATGAAATAACCGAGGTTACAATGCCAACTCCCGACACACGTTATGGCTACAGCTCACGTTCAACTGCATGGATATGGATTATTGACTATCCTCTTGCTGCACAAAAGCTTCAGCTTGAGCTTTATGGTGATACAAATATCGTTCTTGATGAGGAAAACAGAAAAACTGCAATCACAGTTGTAGGCGGTTATGTTTCAAATAAAACATCTGACTAAGGAGAGTTCTGATGAACAATAATTATAATCCTAACGGTCAGTTTGGCGGATGGGGACAATATCAGTACGGCGTTTATAATGCTCCCAATTATGATTATTATAACGAGCAATATAAAAAACAGCAGGAAAAGAAGAATGATAAAAAAATACTCAAAACAATGGGTATTTGGTTTGGATTAAGCATAATCAGTTTTACCGTTCTTGCTTTTGTTGCGGGCCTTGCAATCGGCTTGCTTTCGGACGTTTTTTCAAAGCTTGATTTGCTGTATAATGACGCCAATGTGTCAATGGCATATCAGATTATTGCATCTGTATTGTTTATTTTAGTACCATTTGTTGTGGCATATGTGGTGCTTAAAAAGAAAAAAATTGCGGGAATTCTGCCGTTGGGCACAACCTATAACACAAAAGCTGCGGTTTCTCTTACAATGCTTTGTGTTCCCTTAATGATTTTTTCAACACTTGCCATTAATTTTGTTTCTACAATTATTCAGGGAAGTCTTGGAATAACCTTTACAACCGGTGTTGAAGAACCGAAAATTCTCGGTGCAGAGGGCATATTCATAGCAGTTCTCTCAACTGCCGTGTTGCCCGCAGTTCTTGAAGAGTTTATAATTCGCGGAATTGTTATGCAACCCTTACGTCGTTTCGGTGATAAGTTTGCAATTGTGGCATCGGCGCTTATTTTCGGTATTATGCACGGTAATATGGTGCAAATTCCGTATACAGTTGTTGCAGGTTTGTTTTTGGGTTACCTTGCAATTGCAACAGGTAGTCTTTGGCCCTCGATTATTCTTCATTTCATAAATAATTTCTATTCGGTGGCATTGGTTGCGGCTTATGACAACGCAGGTGATTCTGCGGGTTGGATTGTTACCATTTTGCTTTTAGGATTGTTTGTGGTTTTGGGAGTAGTCGGCGGATTAATCTATTTACCTATGAATTATAAAGTTCCCTTGAAAAAGGGCGTTGATACACTTAAAACAGGCGAAAAATTTTCAGCATTGTTTTTGAATGTACCAATGATTTTTGCAATTATATTTTTACTGTTACAAACAATCGGAACTATTGAATTTTAACTATGGATAAGCTTGATTTTATGAAATATGCCTTGAGCCTTGCCCGTCTTTCAGCAGATGAGGGTGAGGTTCCCGTTGGCGCAATTGTGGTGTGTGACGGTAAAATCGTGGGCGAGGGCAGAAATCGCAGAGAAACTGTGAAAAACGCTCTTCACCACGCAGAGATTGAGGCGATTAACGATGCTTGCAAAAATTTGGGCGGTTGGCGGCTCTGGAAATGTGATATGTATGTTACATTAGAGCCCTGCCCAATGTGTGCGGGCGCAATTATAAATTCAAGAATTAAAAATGTGTATTTCGGTGCAAGTGACGAAAAAAACGGTGCTGTCGTTTCGGCGGCACGTCTTTTTGATATGAATTTTACCCACAAGCCTCTTTATGAGGGCGGAATAATGGGCGAAGAATGTGCCGAGATACTTTCGACATTCTTTAAAGATTTAAGAAAAAAGAAAGCAGGTGAGGAAAAATGAGCACAATCGCGGCAATTTCAACGGGCAGAGCACCTGGCGGTATTGGAGTTGTAAGAATTTCGGGCGAAAATGCAATTGAAATAGGCGATAAGATTTTTTCCTCATTCAATAATAAAAAACTCTGTGAATTAGACGGCTATTCAGCACTTTACGGCAAGGCAATTGATAAAAACGGCAGTATTGACAATGTTGTGGCTTTGCTTTTCAGAGCACCAAAAAGCTATACGGGTGAAGATGTTGTTGAGCTTTCTTGTCACGGCGGGCTTTTCGTTACCGACAAGGTACTTAAAGCCGTATTTGACGCGGGTGCAGTGCCTGCCGAGGCGGGCGAATTCACAAAACGCGCCTTTTTGAACGGCAAAATGGATTTGACAAGTGCAGAATCCGTTATGAATATTATTTCTGCTCAGGGCGAGCAGGCAGAAAAAATTGCCCTTGGTGTGCTTGAGGGCAGACTTTTTAAAGAAATTAAGAAAATAACCGATAAATTGGTTTATGATATGGCGCTTCTTTCTGCGTGGGTTGATTATCCTTACGAAGAAATTGAAGATTTGAGTGAAAACAATTTAAAAGAGCACATTGACGAGAGTATTTCAAGCCTTGAGAAGCTCATAAACGACTTCGGCAAGGGGCAGATTATAATGGAGGGTGTTGACACCGCCATTGTTGGTTGTCCCAACGTTGGTAAATCAACACTTATGAACTTGCTTTCGGGCACAGAAAAATCAATTGTTACTGAAATTGCGGGCACAACACGAGATGTTGTTGAAGATACCGTCAATGTGGGCGGGATTACACTTCGCCTTGCAGATACGGCGGGTGTTCGTGAAACTGACGATATTGTTGAGAGCATTGGTGTTGACCGTGCAGTTAAAAGACTTGAAACTGCCGAGCTTGTGCTTGCGGTTTTTGATGCAAGCCGAGAATTAAACGAGCAGGACAAACGATTAATTGAGCTTTGCAAGGGCAAAAAGGCAATAGGAATTGTCAATAAAATCGATACAGATAAAAATTATCTAAACGGTGAAATTGAGAAAAATTTCCCGCAGACAGTTTTTATCTCAGCCAAAACGGGCGAGGGCAAAGCAGAGCTTTCTAAAGCTATTGAAGAGCTTTTGGGTACTGCTGATTTTGATACTTCCGCTACCGCGATTGTCAATGAGCGTCAATGTGATTGCTGTAAAAAAGCACTTGATGCCTTGCGTGATGCAGATAACGCATTAATGCTTGGTATGACAATGGATGCAGTTACGGTTTGCCTTGACAGTGCCGTTGAAAATCTAATGATTTTAACGGGTGAAAAGGCAACGGAATTGGTTGTTAATGAAATATTTGCACAATTTTGTGTGGGTAAATAAATTGATTAGTTAAATTTTATCTATATTGAAAAGAGGTTTTCAAAATGAGTGAATGTAGTGGAAACTGCAGTAGCTGTTCATCAAATTGCGACAGCAAAAAGAAAGATTTAAGAATTCCCGGTAATCCTATGAGCGATGTTAAAAAGGTTATCGGTGTTGTAAGCGGTAAGGGTGGCGTTGGTAAAAGCCTTGTTACTTCAATGCTTGCAGTAACAGCACAGACAATGGGGTATCAGACTGCTATTCTTGATGCAGATATCACAGGTCCGTCAATCCCCAAGGCTTTCGGTCTTCACGGCAATGCAGAGGGTAGCGATGAGGGTATGTACCCAATGATTTCAAAGCTCGGCACAAGAGTAATGAGTGTAAATTTGCTTCTTGAAAGAGAAGACCAGCCGGTAGTATGGCGTGGTCCTGTTATTTCAGGTGTTATTCATCAGTTCTGGCAGGAAACAGTATGGGGCGATGTTGACTTTATGTTTGTTGATATGCCTCCCGGAACAGGTGATGTTCCTCTTACAGTTTTTCAGTCACTTCCCGTTGACGGTATTATTATTGTTACAACTCCTCAGGATTTGGTAAATCTTATCGTTAAAAAGGCAGTTAATATGGCTCGTCTTATGAATGTGCCGATTTTGGGCTTTGTTGAGAATATGAGTTATTTTGAGTGCCCCGATTGCAATAAGAAGCACTATATCTATGGTGAAAGCAAAATTGATGAGGTTGCAAAGGAATTGGGAATTCCCGTTCTTGCAAAGTTACCTATCAATCCCGCAAATGCGGCACTTGTTGATAAGGGAGCAATTGAGCTCAGCGAAGAAAAGCAGTTTGTGGATATAATTAAAAAAATTGCAGAATAAAATTAACCCCCTACACTGTCGTAGGGGGTATTTTCCTCCCTCTGACGAGGGTGACTCCCCACAGTGTGGGGAGATGTCACGAAGTGACAGAGGGGACGGCCGCCGTCAGCGGGTGGCAAAACGAAGTTTTGACGGAGGGGGAGAAAAACAAATCTCTCCCCCAGTCATTTTCGCAAGCGAAAACGACAGCCCCCTCGTCAGAGGGGGCATTATATGTTTCATTATACATTTGTGGTTTGAAGAACTTTTTCTTTTTTATCAAAGAATGTTGTAAAGTTTATTATAAATAACAGTGCATATGCAACCCACATAGGCAGATTTTCAATAAATGCGCTCTTGCCAACGGTTACTAAAAGCACAAGCATAAGGGCGAGAATTGCCACGAAAACTATTGTTGCAGCTATGTACTTTTTATCTTTTTCTTTACACTTATGCAAAAGAAAGATGATTACACCTGCCGCACCTAAAAATGCGAAAATCAAAGCAGTTGCCCAATGGCCGAGGCATCGCGGTGCCATTACAAGGTCAAGTCCCGCAGATGGCACATTGATTGTTACAAAAATCGATGCACAACCAAGGGATGTTACAATAACACCTGCTTTGCCTTGATAATTATTTTTTCGGTACATATAAAGAGTGTTTGTGAAAATTGAAAGGCTTGCGAAAACTCCCCACATTTTGAAATGCCACGGGTAACGAAGTCCTAACATACTTGCGGTTACGTCTGTTAAAATATTACCAAACTGGTGTGGGAAATCAAAAAATCCGTACCAAGTGATAAATACAAAGCCTACTATTAAGTTTATCATACAAAATGCAGTTATCCCTTTACCTAACTTTTCAGCAAAGAGAATTTTTTTGATAAATACCGCATAAAGCACCAAAAGTGCAGTTGAACCGATTACCCAAAGCCAATATATAAAGGGTGAGGGGTACATTTCAGCCTGCAAAACACCGTCGAACATATCAATGAATTCATTAGCGGGCAAATTTATATAAGGGTCGGGATTAACAAATCCATATTGGTCCCAGCTCATAAAAATAGCCATCCAAAGTCCGTAAACGGCGGCAACAACTGATAAAATAATCGTATAAACCTTCATCATTTTCTTATTGTCGGTCATAAAATCACCTCATAGAAATAGTTTATCACCAAAAAAGACAAAATGCAATAAACAAAGAGAGCGGAATATGTTTTATAAAATAAAAACGGACTACCAATTGGTAACAATCAGTAGTCCGTAATGTTTATATCATTTTTCCAATATAATCACAAAGGTCGCCGACAGTTTCAAAGTTTATTTCACCCTCAAAGGTGAAGCCAAATTCTTCTTCAATAAGCATTGAAATCATCATTGTAGAAAGAGAATCAAGTCCCAAATCGTTTTTCAGTGAACTTTCAAGATTTACTGTTTCAATATCTATTTCGGGAACTGATTGTGAAATTACTGATTTAAGTTGTTCAAATACATTCATCTTGAGCACCTCAATTTCTTGATATTTTCATAGCATTTGTTCGCTTGAAATCTTCTGCTCTAATACTGATTTTTGAAATCTGCTTATAGGTGGGCAAAGTCTTATTTATATCCGTAACTAATTGGCGGAACAGATTATATATATCATTTTCGCTCATATCTTTTACGGCTTCTGTATTCGGTAAAAATTCAATACCTATAACTTTTTTGCCGTTAAGTTCATCTTCCTTTACAAGGCAATCCTTTACATAGTTGCTCTTATAAAAAATTTCTT
>CALFTO010000005.1 GCA_937916195.1 uncultured Clostridia bacterium | reverse complement strand
ATAATCCACTGCTTGTGCGGGCCCCCGTCAATTCCTTTGAGTTTCAACCTTGCGGTCGTACTCCCCAGGTGGATTGCTTATTGCGTTAACTGCGGCACGGAAGGGGTCAGACCCCCCACACCTAGCAATCATCGTTTACAGTGTGGACTACCAGGGTATCTAATCCTGTTTGCTCCCCACACTTTCGAGCCTCAGCGTCAGTTAGAGCCCAGTAAGCCGCCTTCGCCACTGGTGTTCCTCCGAATCTCTACGCATTTCACCGCTACACTCGGAATTCCGCTTACCTCTACTCCACTCAAGAAAAACAGTTTCAACTGCAGTCTATGGGTTAAGCCCATAGTTTTCACAGCTGACTTGCTCTCCCGCCTGCGCTCCCTTTACACCCAGTAAATCCGGACAACGCTTGCCACCTACGTATTACCGCGGCTGCTGGCACGTAGTTAGCCGTGGCTTCCTCCTCAGCTACCGTCACTTTCTTCGTCACTGAGGACAGAGGTTTACAACCCGAAGGCCGTCTTCCCTCACGCGGCGTTGCTGCATCAGGCTTTCGCCCATTGTGCAATATTCCCCACTGCTGCCTCCCGTAGGAGTCTGGGCCGTGTCTCAGTCCCAATGTGGCCGTTCAACCTCTCAGTCCGGCTACCAATCGTCGGCTTGGTGAGCCATTACCTCACCAACTACCTAATTGGACGCGAGCTCATCTTTCAGCGGATTGCTCCTTTGGTGTTCCGATGATGCCATCAAAACACGTTATGCGGTATTAGCACTCTTTTCAGAGTGTTATCCCCCTCTGAAAGGCAGATTGCTCACGCGTTACTCACCCGTCCGCCACTAAGAACATTAAAAACTTGAACCGAAATTCTCGTTTCTAAAGTCTCCGTTCGACTTGCATGTGTTAGGCACGCCGCCAGCGTTCGTCCTGAGCCAGGATCAAACTCTCTAAAAAATTGTATTAAATCACTCTCTTAGAGTGTTTCAATCTTCTAAAGCTTAATCGCTCATTCGATACACTTGCGTATCTGTCTTTTTCCTTTGACTTCTTTTGAAGTCCGGATTTTCTGCACTGTTGTGCTCAAAAAAATCTCAAGGGTTTTTCTTTTATCGTTGTTTAATTTTCAAGGTTCGTTTTGCTCTCCGGAGCTCTCGCTCTCTCGAGTGCTTGCATATAATATCAAATTAATTACCTTTTGTCAACACTTTTTTTCAAGTTTTTTTATTTTTTTATTTGTAAATTCCAACGCCACCGGGTGTGTCGGTATTTGTCAAAAAGTGAAAACCCTTGTGTTACAAGGGTTTTGGGCACTTTGTACACTTGTATATGTACTTATATGTATATTTTAACCAATCAGATTTTTTGAAATTTACTCAGAAATCAATCTTTTTTACTGATACATCATCTTCAATCAAATCATAATAATGCTTCAAATTATATTTGCCATAAATTTTCATTTCTGGATACAAATCTCTCAAAGGAATCAAAACAAAATCTCTTTCAAACATTCTTGGATGTGGCAAAGTAAGCTCTGCACTTGTACATTCCTTACCATCATAAAGAAGCAAATCAAGGTCAAGCACTCTTGGTCCATTTTTTATTTCACGTATTCTGCCAACACCTGCTTCTACTCCAAGACATACACCGAGAAGCGCTGCCGGCGAAAGATTGGTTTCAACCTCTAATACTGCATTGTAGAAGTTCTCCTGATTAACATAACCCCATGGTGTAGTTTCGTAAATCGAAGATATTCTTGAAACTTTCACTGATGGAATATTATTAAGTGCGTCAATTGCGATATCAATATAACCTTTTCTGTCACCTATATTACTACCAATACCTATTAATGCTTTTCTCATTTTACTCTCCCCTTGTTTTTGTAATTTCAACAGCTACATAACTAAACTCCGCATTTATTGGAGCTTCTGGTTTTTTCAGAAGCACGGTTACGTTTTCGACCATTTCATATTTCTTTAAAATTGCATCCGCAACTCTCTCTGCAGCGTGTTCAATTAAATTGTTTTTCTCAGTCATAAATACGGCACTTACTGTACCTATCATTTCTGCATAATTAACAGTATCACTCAGATTATCACTTTCACGTGCTTTTCTTAAATCAGCCTCTGCCGTAATATCAAGAACAAAATTCTGCCCTTTCTCTTTTTCTTCTTGTAACACACCATGATGAGCCCTTAATGTCAAATTTTTAATATAAATCTTATCCATTAATAAAACCACCCTTCTTTATAGAAGCAACCATATTCACCATATCAACACACGCTTTTACATTATGAGTTCTGATTACACCAGCACCTAAAAATGCACTTACACATTCAGCTGAAATAGTACCAAATAATCGGTCATTAACCTCACGACCAGTAGCTTGTCCTACAACTCTTTTGTTAGAAACTCCTACAAGCAGAGGTTTGAAGTCAGAAAACGCATCTGTATTTTGCAAAAGTGTTAAATCGTCTTCTCTGGTTTTTCCAAACCCTATACCATAATCAAAGCAAAGCTTATCTTCTTTTATACCTATGTTAAGCGCCTGTTCTTTCATCGATTTAAAAAATTCGAGAACATCACTTACAACACCTTTTTTGTACTCACGTGTTTCAGATGAGGTTTTATTACCTGTGTGCATAAAAACCCAGCTTGCATTATACTCTTTTACGAGCGATGCCATTTCCGCCTGAAAGACACCACTTTCATCATTCACAATAGTAACACCATTCTCTAGAGCAAAGCTGGCTATCTGGGGTCTGAATGTATCTACCGAAACGGGAATATCAACAGTATTAGGAATAAGCGGTAAAACAGTTTTAAGGCGTGACAACTCCTCTTCAAACGAAGCAAAACTTTTACCAGGAGAAGTTGAACAACCACCCACATCAATAATATCTGCTCCATCGCTTTCAATTTCGAGGGCACGATTAAACGCCGACTCCGCAAAAAAGCTTTTGCCTGTTTCGAAAAAAGAATCTGGGGTTACATTCAATATTCCCATCACAAGTGGTCGTTGTTTTTCATTCACACTATTGAATATAGAAAACATTATCTGCCACCTGTAAGAAGCGTCATTACTTCTGCACGAAGCTTTGCATCACTTCTCACATAACCCCTTAAAGCTGATGTCTCAGTTTTGGCACCTGCTGCACGAACACCACGCATAGTCATACAAAGATGTTCCGCTTCAATAATTACAGCAACACTTTTAGCACCTAATTTTGTATATAAAAAGTCTGCAATCTCTGCGGTAAGTCTTTCCTGAACCTGCAAACGCTTCGCATATACATTTACAATTCTTGCAAGCTTTGAAAGTCCTATAATTCTTCCTTCGTCAGGAATATATGCAATATGTGCTTTACCTATAAATGGCAACAGATGATGCTCACACATAGAATAAAGTGGAATATCTCGCACTATAACCATTTCATCATTGCCAGGCTCATTAAAAATTTTAAGATGCTCTTCAGGAGACTGATTTATTCCACCTAAAATTTCTTCATACATATTAGCAACTCTTTTAGGTGTTTCTTTGAGTCCCTCTCTGTCAGGGTCTTCGCCAATTGCTTCTAAAATATCTCTTATTGCTCTTTCAATTTTTTCTTTATCCATCAAAATCTCTTCTTTCTCAGAAATACATACAAATGGTATTCAATTCTTCGTTCACACTATAATAAACCTGTGCATTAGGTTCATCTTTAATTAGTCCAGTTATCTGGTAGCTTCTGTAAACCACACCATTAGTAAAGAATTCTTCTATCGCCCATGAAAGCGCTTCTGGCGAGTCAAATTTTATTTCAGCACTATTGTAACCTCTATGCTTTGACTTAAGAATAATTGTTTCTAATGAATCCTTCAAAGTATTCGCATTTGTTTTTGAAAGCACTGCCCCCTCTTTATAAAAGAAGTTGCTTTCTGTGTCGCTACAATAAGGAATTGGTTGTTTTATATTACTGTGCCTTAAAAGTATCTGCTCTGTTGTAACATTAAAATAGGTATGCTGTAAAACACTATTTTCACTACTTGGGTCATCCCATGTAACATCTACAAAATAACCTTTGCCATCAATAACAACAAAATTCCACATGTGGCCAATATATGTTATTCCGTCATCAGATGCTTCACCTGTAACTAATCTGTTATCAATATTAAGAGCACTCATAATATATTGAAACGCACGTGAATAACCTTCACAAGACGCATAACCTTCAACAAGACAACCATACATATTATTAACATTTATATTTTGTGTATTACTGTTATAGGTACAATGATTAATAATATAATCGTGAACAAAAAGCTCTTGCTCATACTGAGTAGTATAAGCCATTGCTTGTTGTGCTATTGTATTAGCAATACTTTTAGCACTTGAAAGTTTCATTGAATACTCGTCATAAGACATAATGTAATCAGGCACAAAATAAATCTTCTGACCCTCACGCTGTAATGTACTGGTCAAGCCAAGGCAAAACAAATCAGGATTATCATAAGAAATAGCTTCAAAGATTTTTAAAAGGTCTCCATCTTCAAGAGCTGGCACTTCAATTCTTTCTGGCATATTATAGATACTCTGCATAATTACATTATAAATGTTACGCTCATTTTGATTAAGTTCTTTATAAGAATAACGATAATACCCAGTATTTTCGCCACTAGGAATTTCAATATAAGAAAACTCAGCTGGTTTCAAGACGTTTGACAAAAGACTGAGAAGACTTAAAGAAACTACGCCAGCCAATATAACCACTGCAACTACAATGGCAACTAAACGTATTTTTTTATTTTTCATTAGTTGCACCACTTTCTGCGTATAAGTCACCACCAGTTACTGTTGCGGCAACATATACTCTCAACTTTTCTTTATTAGAATCAGGTATAATAGAACCTGCTTTATCTTTTACATTAATGTAATCTACAATAGAAATATCAGTTTCACAATAATTAATTATCTTTGTAAAAATTGCTTCTGAATTTTCGTTGTTTTCTAAAGTATAGAACTCAGAAAACGCCGCAACAATTATATCGGCATTTTTCTCAGAGGCTTTAAGTCCTGAATAAGTACTTGAAACATATTTCATATATTTATATGCTTTTTCTGGTGTAAGCGTATTTTTACCTCGCTTCAATTCCAAAAACATATCTTCTGAATCATAAGAAACCTCTTCCTCAAGGAAGACATTTACATCACCAAATACATTAAAAATCGACTTATATGCACTTTCAGTAAGAATTACATAACGATCAATCTCTGTATACAAAATACTTTCTGCTTCATTTATCAGGAATTCCCTGCTTTGCTTAACTACTGCATTGGATAAAGTCATGCTTCCGTCAAGGAGCATTTTATTAGCGTCTACAGGTACAACCCTTATAGTTTTATCAAAAAGGTCCACAGAAATAAGATTGATAAATCTAACAGCTGTTTTATCATCAGAAGTTACACAAAGGAAAAACACTGCCCGACCTTCATAAACTGGTGCATCAGTTATTTCTTCATTTGCTGGTAGTGTACTCTCTTCTGCTTCGCCACCAAATATATTATTAAAATCATAGTCTAAAGAACGCCACAACAAAAGTGTTGAAGCAGTACCCAGTAATAAACAAAAACACAAAAACAATATTATGAATGTTCTTCGTTGTCTTGAATCAAATTTATTTCTCCGCTCTAAATCGAGCCCATAACGAGCCATCTTTCACTCTCCAAATTACTACATAAATATACATAATATAGTATAATAAATTTCTTTTAAAAAAACAAGTATTTTTTATCTCTTACATATAACTTTTACATATAAAAGCGACTGTAAAAAAACACGAACGCTTTTTTACAGCCGCTTTATTTTATCTTTTAACTGTGCTTGATTTAATATATGCACTTACCGTGCTGCCATTTTTAGCTTTAACACAATATCTGTATTTAACACCAGATTTTGCTGTTGTATCTTTATAAGTCGTTGTTGTAGCATCAGTTGTTTTCATCTTTTTATAGCCAGACCACTTCTTTTTAGATGAATCATAAGTCGCGCGATAAACAACATAGTTTGTTGCACCCACACTTTCTGTCCAACTC
Source organism: uncultured Clostridia bacterium (assembly GCA_937916195.1). Taxonomy (GTDB): domain Bacteria; phylum Bacillota; class Clostridia; order Oscillospirales; family Acutalibacteraceae; genus Fimenecus. Next base: position 14,730 of record CALFTO010000005.1, on the reverse strand, counting down.
ACATTAATACCATCAGCAACAACCGCAGCTGTTGTTTTTGGAGCCTGAAGATAGAGCCTTTCTGCTGTAGCATCACTTGTCTGACCTATTTTATTTACAAACGCTTTAACCTTATATCTGTACTGAACACCACTAACAACTGTTTCGTCAACAAAGCTCTTTGATTTTGAGTTAACCGTACCGATATGACCGAATTTCGTCCATGCACCATTCTTAAGTTCTGAGCGGTAAATTTTGAAGCTTGTTGCACCTTGAACTGATGTCCAACTGATTTTTACACCTGTCTTTGCCTTATCAGTTTTTGCAGTTGTTTTAGTTACAAAATACATATAATTTGATTGTGCTTTATCGCAAACAACCTTACCTTTTACAGTCTTAAGACAATACTTGTATTTCTTACCACTTGTTACATTTGAATCAGTCCACTCTTTTGTTGAACCGCTTACTGTATCAACTTTTTTGTAAGAATCATATTTACCTTTACTTTTATTGTATTCTGCACGATAAATTCTATAACTTTCTGCACTTACAACAGGTGTCCATTTAATCTGAATACTTGTTGCTTTTAAAGTTGCTTTTGGTTTTGGCGAAATTTTAAAATTCAATTCAGATGTAGAATCAGAATTCTTTGTTGCATTACCATTTACTGCTTTTACTAAATATTTGTACTTAGTACCAATTTTAACAGAACCATCAATATATTCTGTGCCTGTTAATGTTTTAATACGTTTCCAACCACTACTCCATTTTTTAGTTGAAGCATCGTAAGTCTTTCTGTAGACTTTGTATTCTGCTGCACCTGATACTGAACTCCAATTAATCTTCACACCTTGCTCTGTGATCTTAGCTGTTACTACCGGTGCTGCAAGCTGAAGAACTTTGCATGAAACTTTAAATGTATTGTATGATGTTTCTCCGTTTGAACTATCTACTGCAGAAACTGCATAAGTATAAGTCTGACCAGGAGTAACATTTTTATCTTCGTATGTTGTAACATCAGCGCCAACTGTAGCAATAACTGCTAAACCTTGTGCACCCTGCTTGTAAATCTTATATTGCTTTGCACCAGTAACAGCATTCCATGCAAAAGAAACAGAATTTGTTCCTGATGTTGTAGAAGCTATTTCAGGTACGTTTAATGTAGAAACATTTTTAAAGCTCTGAATTAACTTTGTTGAGTAGCAATCACCTGCATAAAAATCAAAGTTAGTTGCTGCACCAACATTGTTAGCCTTAAATGTAATTGTAAAAATTGACTTTGCTGTGCTGCCGATTTTATAGCCACCTTCAGCACTTGTTGTATAAGCAAAAGTAAAGCAAGTATCATCATAATAAGAAATACCACTTGCGTGTAAACCTGGTATTGCTTCAACTTTGCTTCCGCTTGAATCTGTTTTCATAGCAGGACCTGCTGCTTTAACAGTCATTGCGTTTTTATCAAATTTAATGCTTACCATTGCTTCGGTAAGTGTCTGATTAGGCGCTAACTGAATATCAAAAGTTATTTCGCCATTTTTAAAGCCTGTTGTTTTAATCTGATATCTTTCATTATCTTCAATAGCACTTGCACCTACTGTAAGGCAAGAAAACACTGAAAAAATCATAACAACAGCGAGAATTGATGTTAAAACTCTTTTCATTTTTTAACCTTCCTTTCAAATTGGTGTGCAATAACACACCACAATACATATCACATTATACTTTTTTAGCTAGCAAATGTCAATAATAAAAACAAAAAACAGTATTCCACATTATAGAAATACTGTTTAGATATTTGGTTATTTTAACAACTCAATCGCTCTCATCAGGGTTATACAAATCCATATCCATCATATCGTCGTAATCATCAGAGTAATCGTAATCTTCCATTTCGAAGCTTTCTGCAAAATCGTAATCGAAATCTTCTGCTAAATCGAAAGGATTAATTTTCTTTTTATTCTTTTTAAAACCATCAAAATTAAATATAAAGCCCATACTAAAAACACCTTTCTTTGTTTTTTACTATTTTGTCTTTTTATTACTAGTTTATGTAACCATTTTGATTTTTTTGCATAAGATGAACTGTAGAACAGAGAAAGGGGGATAAAAATGGGCTGCTTTTTCAACAATTCAAGTTCTTGGATTATCATTCTTATAATCATCGTTCTTCTTTTCGGTACAAATAACGGTTGCGGTTGCGGTTGTGGTTGCGAAACTAACTACAATAACAACAATGGTTGTGGCTGTGGTTGCTGCTAAGAAACACAAAGTGTTTCAGCTAAGTTTGTCTTACGTCAAGTGAAGTAGCTGAAGCTGTGAAGTTACTGCGTAGTGAAGTTGTGCTTGTAGCACAGTGAAAAACTTAACATCACTTTTGTTGAAAACAAAAACTTCACTGCAGTATTATCACTGCAACATCACTTTGCACTTGTGCAAAACATCACAAATACAACACAAAGTGTTTCAGCTAAGTTTGTCTTACGACAAGTAAAACAACTGTAAACACAAAAAACGCTGTCAAGGTTTAAACCTTGACAGCTTTGTTTTTTAAAATATTACGTTAAACACTACTGCGAACACACCAAGACCCATAAGAACTGCAAGTCCCAGGCACACAGCTTTTATAAACTTCTTTGAAAAAAACATTATTCTATACCTAAAAGCCCTTTCATTCCAAGAGACACAACATCTAAAGCTTTTTCAGCATTTTCTCTTGAATCAGATTTTACTGTAATGTAAATTTTGATTTTTGGTTCTGTGCCAGATGGTCTCACAATAGCTGTATTACCATTTTCACATCTGTAAGAAAGAACATTGGATTTTGGAAGACCTGTTTCACTTTCCTCACCTGTTACCAAATCTTTTATTTTACCAGTCTTATAGTCCGCTACCCAAACGACCTTGCTACCAGCAATTTCTGATGGAATATTATTTCTGGTAGTTTCCATCATATCTGCCATTTTCTGCATACCAGAAGCACCTTCAAATGCATAGTTATCAAGGCGATTGAAATAATAACCATATTTCTCGTAAATGTCGTTCATATAATCCCAGAGAGTAATGCCTTTTAATTTGCAAACTGCCGCAACCTCAGCTACAAGCATAGCTGCAACAACAGCATCCTTATCTCTTGCATAGGTACCACGAAGATAACCATAGCTTTCTTCCATACCAATTACATAACGGTCTTCTTCACCTTTTTCTTCAAGCTCTGTAATACATTCACCAATATATTTAAAGCCAGTTAAAAGGTCACGCATTTCTGCACCATATTCTTTAGCAATAGCTGCAATAAGCGGAGTTGTGACAATAGTTTTGACAACAACTGGATTTTCTGGTAATTCGCCTCTCTCTTTAAGTGTTGAAAGAAGATATTCACAGAACATAGCGCCAACTTCATTACCAGTCATAAGCTTATATTCATTGCCTACTCTTACTGCAATACCAACTCTGTCGCAGTCAGGGTCAGTAGCAATCATAAGGTCAGCAGGGAATTCTTTTGTTAAAGCAAGACCCTCTTCAAACACCTGACGTATTTCAGGGTTAGGATAAGGGCAAGTTGGGAAATTGCCATCTGGTTTTTCCTGAGTTTTAACAACCTCTAACTCTTTAACACCTAATTTTTTAAGAATTCTTCTTACAGGCTTATTACCTGTACCATTAAGCGGAGCGTAAAGAACCTTTAAACCAGATTTCTTAACAGCCTCCTTGTTAATAGATTGAGCTAAAACGTTTTCAATAAATTCATCCTTCACCCAATCCTCAATAAAGTCAATCATATCTTCAGCTAAAGCATCTTCAAAATCCATGCGCTTAACGCCTGTAAACATATCAACCTTTTTCATATATTCAAGAGTTTTTGCAGCTGCTTCATCAGTCATCTGATAACCCTTTGAATCATAGCATTTATAACCATTATACTTTGCTGGGTTGTGACTTGCTGTCAAAACAATACCAGAAGAACAATGAAGTCTTCTTACAGCAAATGAAAGCATTGGTGTTGGCATAAGCTCAGGATAAATATAAACCTTAATGCCATTAGCTGCCAAAACACCTGCTGCAGCGTGCGCCAAAACATCTGACTTAATTCTTGAGTCATAAGCAATAGCAACAGATGGATTTTCGAATGCTTCGTTAAGATAGTCAGCAAGACCTTGTGTTGCCTGACCAACTGTATAAACATTAATACGGTTAGTACCAGCACCAATAACACCACGAAGACCACCAGTGCCGAATTCTAAATCTTTATAAAAGCGGTCAAGAATTGCTTCTTCATCGCCTTTAACAGAATTTAATTCTTCGATTAAATCTGCATCTAAAACAGCTTTTTCGCACCATAAATCATAAAGTGCATGAATATCATTCATATTGAGCACCCTTTCAAAAAAATATCAACATTTTAATTATACAACTTTCAATGTTTAAAATCAATAATCTTATCTAATAAAATTGGTTCTAATTTTTGGTTCTGATACCGGATGTTCTATTCCGTTCTTTCTACCAAGCTCAATACATTTAAGAAGCCACGCCATATTATTACCAATACCACGCATAATCTGCAGACCTTCTTCATCTTTTAAAACATCTTCAGGAGAAGAGCCATGAACCATATTCCAGTAGCAAGATGAAACAACAGGCATATTGCTTATAGTAAAATATTTATTGAGACAATCAACCGAAGCAGTAGTACCTGAACGTCTACAACTAACTACGGCTGCACCTGGTTTAAATTTAAAATTACTACCTCCTGCATAAAACACTCTGTCTAAAACTGCACACAATGCACCAGCCGGAGCAGCATAATGAACAGGAGAACCAAAAATAAAAGCATCTGAATTTTTAGCTTTTTCAATAATTGTATTTACAACATCGTCATCAAAAACGCATTTGCCGTTGTTCTTAGCACAACCTCCACAGCCTATGCAACCACGAACAGGATTTGTTCCTATATGAAAAATCTCTGCTTCAATATTATTATTTTCAAGTGTGTTTTTAATTTCACTTAACGCTGTGAATGTGCACCCTTTCTCGTGTGGGCTACCATTGATTAATAATACTTTCATTCGTTTACACCTACAATTTTCAAAATTTCTTTTGCACTATCTATAATGTATTCAGGATTTTCTTTTTCTAATACATTTCTGCTTCTAAATCCCCATGTACATGCTATGCACTTAATGCCCGCATTATGAGCAGTTTTCACATCAACATCAGAATCTCCAACATAAAAGCAATTCACCTTTTCGGTATTTAAAAGCTTCACTACTTCGTTTACTGAATCAGGAGAAGGCTTTCTTTTTATTCCTTCACGTTCACCGAAAACAACATCCAATAATTCCGGAAAATATTTGTTACACAAAGTTTTTACTGCAAAATCAGCTTTATTTGAAACTACTGCCAACAAAATATTATTTTGCTTAAGAGCTTTGAGCATCTCTGTAATTCCAGCGTACTCTTCTGTGTTATCCTCAGAGTGAATTCTGTAATGGCTTTTAAAATCCTCAAAGCAAGACTGAAACGTTTTTTCAGATATATTCTGTGGCACAGATTTTCTCATTAAACTTTCAATTCCATTACCAACAAACTCTCTTACTTCATCAATAGAACGTTCTTTAAAACCATTAGTTTTCAATGCAAAATTCACACTATTCTTCAAATCCTCAAGAGTATAAAGAAGTGTACCATCAAGGTCAAATATCACACATTTTTTATTGCTCATCATTTGAACACTCCAGATTAACAAGTATATATTTTCTGTTTAAAGCAGGGAGAATTTTTCTAGTCAAATCCTCTGTCTTAAATTTTACAGTTGCGGTATTCACCATTGGATGACACGCAAAAAATTCTTCTTTCAAAACATTTTCTTCAATTAAAAGATTTACTTTTTGCTCCTTATCTTTCATCAAAGCCAGAACTGTTAATGAACCTGGTGTTACATCTAAAAGTGTTTCCATCTGCTCTGCATTCGCAAACGAAAGTCTTGCAGAGTTTATTTGTGCAGAAAGGTACTTTGTTTTAAATACCATATCCCCTTTTATAAGTAAAAGATAAAAAACAGTTTGCTGTCTGTTAGTAAGAAGAAGATTTTTACAGATTTTTGCATCTATTATTTTTTCAACATTCTCACAAAGCTCAATGGTGGCTGCCTCATCATGCTCGGCACGTATATACTCAACACCATTTTCTTCTAAAAACAAGTAAGCATCCATCTCTTTTTGTGTAGCAGTTGTTTTGGGATGCGAATTATAAGTTTTTTCGTTTATATACATAGTTTATTGTAATTCCTTTTTGATTTCTACAAAACCTTTCATAATTGAAGAACCAACGAACTGACCTAATGATACAAGCTCGTGATAATGGCTACCAGGGTCACCCATTGTGAAGTCATTGTCAGGAACAATGTAACCGATTTCATCATTACTAAGACCAAAAGCAATTGTGTCATCGCCAAAAAGCTCTCTTACTGTAGGATAATTAAAATCAGTTTTTGTAACTGCACCGTCTGCTTTAAGTGAGGCACCACCAGTTAAAAGGTCTGCACAGAACTCACCAGGTACCATAGCAACTTTAATATTTTCACCAATTTCAATAAATCCGATTTCGGTAAACATACTGTATCCACCATTTTTATCTTTGAGCATTTTATAGTTTGCAATATTTAATTTACCTACACCTACCATAAGTGTGCTGGTAACCGGAACGTTAACTTCTCTTAATCTTATATTGAAAATTGGCTCTATCTTTGTTTCTGCCACAGGCTCCCAGTTTTCACACCAGAGAGTGTATTCGGCATTATTCGCCTTTGATTTTTCAGTATCTCTTCTGATTTCTTCTTCATCATAAAGAAGGTTATCTTTTTTGATTTCATCAAGAGTTTTATCAAGGGCTAATGTGATTCTGCCAACCTCTACACCATAACGGATTGATTGCTCATAGCGATGAGCGAATGTATGACCATCAAGCGCCTTGCCTCTGTCAGAATAAATGGCACAGATAGCACCATTGAAGAACATAAAGTTAAACCCTGCTTTATTTATGGTTTCACCCATATAATAAACATAGTCACCAGAAAGCTCTCTGCCGGTACCATTACCATCTGATGTAGGAAGACCTGCAACATCAGGATGAGCTGGAAAATTAACAATTAATGTTTCTTTTCTTGTTTTCTGGGATGGCACAAATCTTAATCTTGTAACATCTGTAACAAGACCAGTTGCGGATGGTCTGTTTGTATTTCTGAAATAATCCTCGCCTATATTTTTTTGAGCAAAATACATTTCACCATCGCACATATTTTCAATTGCGGCAAAAAAAGTATCTGACACGGCTTTGCGAAGGAAATTCATATATTCTTTATCAGTACCCTGCTCCAAATCGAAATTCTTTTTAAGATTCTTTTTTCTGTTTCTTAAAATTTTACCAGGAAAATCAGTCCATAGACCCTCAGTATCTACACAGCTATGAGTGTGAGTTGAGCAGACATTGACAGAAGCCAATACCTTTTCCGGATAGCGTTTTTTGAATTCTTCGGTAAAAATCGCTCTTATTTCACGGATATCACCGTTTGTGATACCAATACAATCAACTGTGCAGAAGAGCGAAATGCCTCGACCAGAGTTATCTGAAACAGCAATAGCTCTGCCTTGCATTTTATCTACTACGTTTTCAATAAGATTTTTGAATTTATTGTCTGGCGAAATATATCCACCCATATAATAATTTTTTTCTTTATAATCCTTTGGTGTTAAATCAACACTCGCATAACCTAACTGCCACACAGCATTTTCTGCCGGTTTTTCTAAAAATTCTTTTGTACCCTCAAAGAAATTTTCTGTTTTATAATTTTCGAGTAAATCGAAATTAGGACCATCATTAAGCTTGCCAAAAAGAGCGTTGACAACGCCATTAATTGCACCTTCAATAATCTTTGTCTGTGTTTCTTTTTTCATAAATATCACCTAGAGTGAGTGTATTCGAACCAAATATGCCTTAAATGTCCGATTTCACGCACCTTTTGTATTTTTTTGTCTTGATATACGCCAGTATAACTTCACCAAAGAAAATCCAAAATGTACGCAAACTCGGACATTTCAGGTTCTGCGAAGTTTAATACTTGGCAATTTTTTCTGTAACAAGGCAAAACTCGCAGGAATACTGACGTATTTCAAGAGTTTTAACGATGTTACAGGGAAAAGTGTCTATATTAAACCATATCTGGTTCAAATATACTCACTCTAAAAAAAGGGAGTTAAAAACTCCCTTTTTATCTTTCTTATTTTACACGACTCATAATATCTTTTACTACTTCAACAATAACTTCGTTTGTTAAGTAGCCAAGAGAGTTGGTTTCGTGATAGTGTCTTCTACCCTTAACGTCTGTACCCTGTTCGATATATGGCTGGGTTTCATGAAGAATGTAATCATTAGGAACAACACAGTAACCTGTCATATCGTTAGTAACACAGAATACAACAAGGTCTTTGTCACCTACTACATCTACTAATGCAGGTGGGTTAATTTCAGTGCCCTTACCTGTTGCAGATTCTTCTGCGCTTACTGCACCGCCATATACTACCTCTGGGAATGGTTCGCCTGGAAGAAGTAAAATTTGTAAATCATCAATTTTAATATATGTAATTTCTGTCTGGAGTGCAATACCAAGGTCACCTCTGTCACAAGGGTATCTCTGAGCGCTACAAGCACCAATTGTTACCATTAATGCAAGAAGTCCGTTATCAACAGGAGCATAGTATTTCTGACATAAAACTGTAATTTCAGGCTTTAACTCTCTGTCATTAGAAATCTCAAGTGCAGCCTTAGCAAGTGTTTCACCCTGAATACGTGTTCTTTCAGGCTTATCCTCACAGAAATCACCTGGGTCAACCGCACCAATAGCACTTACACAGAACATAACATTAACTTTTTTGGTATCATTTATAGTTTTTCTAAGCCAATATGGATAGTCAGCACTACAATCACGGTTGCTACCACCTAATGTGTTAGGGTGAGCACCAAAGTTTATAAGCCATGTTTCAGTTGAACCATCATCAGGTACAAACTTAATCCTTGTTAATGTGTCGTGAAGAATTTTAGGCTCACGCTTGTCATGCTGAGCTTCAGGAACAGAAATTGAACCAGCGTAAAGCTTACCTTCTTTTCTGTTTTCATAAGCTTCGATAGCAACTTCTTTAAGTGATTTTAAGAGTAAATCCATATACTCTTTATCTTTACCTGTCTGCAATTTATAAAGCTGACCCCAGTAGCCAACAGTATCAAAACCAGCGTGAGTATGTGAGCAAGAAATATTAACACTCTTACAATTCGTTTTTTCACAGAATTCTTTTAATGAATCTCTTACAATATTAACTTCAAAGTTTGTAAGACCGATAATATCTGCACAAATATGAATAATACCACTATCGCCACTACCGAGCCACATAGCACTTGCTGTAATAGGGTCGTGAATTCGGTCAATTGTATGACCCATACCGTGACCTGCAATCCAGTATTTTTTCTCTGTTATACTTTTAGGCATTACCTCTTTAACAGCATAACCAGCAACAAATTTTTCACCACTTATAACAGTTGGTGCAACCTTTGGAAGTGGGTCAGCCTTAATGCCTTTTTTTCTCATTTTTTTACCAGCAGCAATACCTATTTTTTTAACTGCTACTGCTGCAATTTCATTTATACCCATAAATATCCTCCTTTACGAAGATAAACTGTTTAAATTTATCTATTATTATTTTAACAATATTTTACAATAAAGTCAATGAATTTACTGTAAACAAATAGGAATTATATAAATTTATTTTCCAACTGGTGTTCTATATACCATTTCATTAATAAAATCAACAGATTTCCTCATACATTCTTCTGCATATTTATTTGACTTTAAAAAGAGATGATAACAGTGGTTATTAAGCAAACCTTTTACACTATATGTACTGACGTTTTCAATATTTTTCTTCAAAGCCTCAGTCATAGCCTCGCCCTGACCTTTACAGAAAATATCATCCTCAGCCCAGCTTATAAATACAGGACACCATTTGCTGTTAACAAACTTACTTGGTGACATACAATCATAAAATTCGTATTCTGATAAGTTTGACAAATCGCTTTTTAATTTGAAATTTAAAATCATTCCTGCCGTCTGTGGAATAACGCCAAAGAGCTTTATGTGTTTTACAAGAGCTTCAACGTCATAAATTCCAGACATAAGCATTAAACCTTTTATATCTACATTTATTTCAGGACAACCAAGCTTCACTCTTAATTCATCATCATATTTTATAGCCGCTAAAAATGTTGTCTGACAAGAGCCAGAAGAATCACCTGTAATGAATATGTTATCTAAATCAATATTGTAGCTTTCTGAAAGTTTTTCAATATAGTTGAGAGCTGAAACACAGTCACTAATCTGCCCGAAAATATCCACCTCTGGTGGCAAACGATAATTTATGCTGAAAACGAAGCAATCCTCATTCGCATAATATTCACTTACAGTAACTCTGTGTTTCTTGTCACCTTTAATAAATCCACCGCCGTGAATATACAAAACAATAGGCTTTTTATCATCCTGTTTATTTGCATCATCTTTAAAATAAAGGTCACCCTTTTGTAAATCCGCTTCACCATAAGCAATATCTTTAATACAAGTAATACCATCAAAGCTTTTCGGGTTTTGTGGTGCATGTCCCAAAACATCAATCGCTTTAAAAACTAATTCCGCCTTATTCATTTAACCCACTCCTGTTTATAACCTTAATTCCATTTTATTACATAAATGGAAAAAAATCAAGGAATATTGTTAACGACTTCCCTAAATCAAAAAAGCAATACTTTCTTAACTTATATTATTTTTTGCACCCACCTTCTTGTTACAATCAGCTAAAATTGCAATAGTTTTTTTGTTTATTCAACCAAAGTTTTGAAAAAATGAAAATTTTTATGTAGCTTTTGCGATTTTTTTGTCATATATTAATGAACCCCGAAAAAGTAAATTTTAGTCAGATATTAGGGGTATTTGGCAATATTACTGTTATTTTTGGGGTGAAAATATTTAAAATAAAGGAGAGAAAAACCTAATGCAAAAGACAACAAAAATATTGTCATTGATATTATCTATCCTGACACTTTTGAGCGTATTTTCTGTGGCTAACCCTGTTTTAGCTGCTGAGGTTACAAGTGAAAGTGCAGAAAGTATTGATGGCACTAATGTTTCAGAAGAAACTGAGACAAAAGGAACCGAAGAAGCAGAGATTGTTTCTGAAATTGTAAAAGACAGAACTGAATACACAAAATATTTCAGAATGTCAGACGGCTCATATATGGCGGCGCAATATGCGAAGCCTGTTCATTACAAAGAAAATGGTGAATGGAAAGAATATGACTACACCATTGAAGAAAATGGAAATGAGTTCGTAATACAAAACTCTGATAGTGAAATGTCTTTCCCTGAAGACTTTTCGGAAGAAAACGAAGCTCAGATTGAAGTTTCAACAAGAGATTACCAGATTAAATTTTCACCTGTGGTTGAAAAGAAGCTTTTAAATAAAAAAGCTAAGGTTAAAGACCACAAAAAGTTAAAATCAAACAAGATAGTAGCAGAATTTTCAGAAGAAGCACCAACAGACGGATTTTCTAGCAAAAATTCTGAAAAGCTGAAAATTGACAATCAGAAAAGTGCAATTGCTTATGAAGATATTTATAACAATGTTGACTTAGAATATGAAATTTCTTCTAACCAGATTAAAGAAAGCATTGTTTTAAACAGTAAGCAAGACAAAAACAAATTTGAATTCACACTTGACACAGACGGACTTTTCCCTAAAAAAGAAGCGGATGGCTCTATTACACTTTATGAAGATAAAGCTTATAAGAAGCCAGTTTCTTCTATTGCAGCACCGTTTATGTATGACGCAAACGGCGAATATTCTTATGAAGTTACAATGGATATAAAAGAGAAGAAAGGCACCTATCTTTTAACCATTAAAGCCGACAACAGCTGGTTAAACAGTAAAGAGAGAAAATATCCTGTTGTAATTGACCCATCACTTGTGCTTGATGTTGGTCGTGCCAATACTTATGACTGCTATGTAGATAATAGCCAGGCAAGCACAGCCTTCCCTTATGACTACTATCTTTACGCCGGTTACAACAGCTATGGCAAAACAAGAACTTTTGTAAAATTTAATTTACCAAATCTACCAGATAACTGTGCAGTAATTCAAAACGCTACAATAAATTATTGCCAGTATGAAGCAGATGTAGGAAGCTCAAAGGGATTTCTTTATTTACACAAGATAACAAGTAGCTGGAATAACGATTACACTGTTAAATGGAACGCTCAACCGAGCTATAACTCAACTGTAATAGATTACGAAGAAATTAAAAGTGGCTCGTTCTGGTATCAGTTTGACGTTACAAAGCTTGTAAAGGATTGGTATGAAAGCACTTCCAACAATTACGGCGTTGCACTTGTTTCATCTAACGAGAGTTCAGTTAACCGTGTGCGCTTGTATTCTGCAGAAAACACTTCTGCCAGTGTCTACCCACAAATTTCAATTTTTTACAGAAACAACAAAGGTCTTGAAAATTACTGGAGCTATTCGAGCTACTCTAACGGCACAGGTGGCGTAGCACACGTAGATAACTACACAGGTAACCTTGTTTATGAGTTACCGATTCTTTCAAGCATTAGTGAGGTTATGCCTTTAACACTCACAGCAATTTTCAACACATATTGTGCTAATGTAAAATATTCTGCAGGTAAAAGCAATTCTTCAAAAACCTCAGTCGGCAGAGGCTACAGATTAAATATTCAGCAAACAGTGTTGCCATCTACACAATATGGCTTATCTGGCACAGCGGCAACAAATTACCCCTATGTTTATGCTGATGCAGACGGAACTGAGCACTACATTGCTAAAACAACAGAAAATGGTTCAACTGTGTATAAAGACGAAGACGGTTTAGGCTTAACATTAGTCACAAGCAGTACAGAAAGCTATAAATACAGACTTAAGGATAAGCAAGGCAACCGCTGGTATTTTAACGACCAGGGTAACCTTTTCTGCATTAAAGACGCAAACGACAACACAATAAGAATTTATTACAAATCAGCAACAAGCAATTACTCTGCAAATCAGATGATTGATTACATAACTGATGGTGCCGGTCACAAATTCACATTTGCTTACACCTCAGAAACAGGTTATGTAAAAACTATTACCGATAACGCCGGCAGAGCTGTAACCTTTACACAAAACTCCTCTGGCTTTTTAACCAAGGTAAAATATGCAGACGGCTATCATTGTGCTGCCTCATATTACACAGGCTCAGATAACAACGGCTTTATTAAAAGAGTTCGTAATACACACAGCTGTTTATTAGAGTTTGAATACAACTCATTAAGTCAGGTTAAATCAGTTGCCGAGTATGGTAAAGACTTTGCAAACAGCACCGACGTTAAAGGTCAGCTTGTAACCTTTGACAGAAGTAAATATAACACAACAGTAGTAAGAAGTGCTGGTCTTGATGGTATTCACAAGGTAACCAACTCTTCTTACGCTTCAGACGATATTGTTACAACAATTCAGTTTGATAACTGGGGAAAACCAACGTCGCAACAGGTGAGCTACGGCTCAGGCGTTGAAATTGGTGCTGGTAGCGCTTCATATACCTCAGATTCTTCTACACTTGGCTCTGCCAATAAAATAAGCTCAAGTGCTTCGCTTGGCAGAAACACGCTCAATTTACTTACTAACGGTAATTGTGAAAGCACATCTAACTGGGTGCAATCAATTCCATCGGCAGTTACAGGCACAATAAGCAACTCAACCAATAGTTATTTAGGCGCTAAGTCTTTATATATAACAAACAGCACTATGTCAAGCAGTGCAATAAGCTATTTAAGACAAAATGTTTCTGGTGTAACTATTGGCAAAACCTACACCCTTTCTGCTTATGTAAAGGTAGGTTCAATCAGTAAAAAATTCACATCAGACAGAACCGGTGCGTTTATTCAGCTTCGTGCTTGCAACAGCTCTGGTAGCGACCTTGGAACAATTTATTCTGAAAGACTGACTGCTGTTACCGACTCAACAATTAACAACGGCTGGCGCAGACTTTCTGTAACACTTACAGTGCCAGCAAACACAGCAACATTAAGGGCATATTTATGCCTCAAGGATTGCACAGGTACAGTATATTTTGACGGTGTTCAGTTAGAAGAAGGCACAGTTGCAAACAGCGTTAACCTTGTTGAAAACAGTAGCTTTGAAAAGCACTCATCATATATGCCAACCAGTTGGACTGGTGCCGGCTCTTTCTCGGCAACAACCAACAGTAGCGGAACAGTTACAGAGGGCTGTTACACAGGCACTAAAAAGAATGGTAGCTACTCAGTAAGATTTAACGGTTACGCTGGTCAAAGCCGTGGTATAAAACAGACAATTCCTGTAAAGGGCAACAGTAGCGACACATATATTGTTAGTGGTTGGGCAAAAGCAGACGCTGTAAACCACGGAGGCAGTGCAAAATTTGAAATTGACGCAAGAGTTAACTACACTTGTGTTGACTCAAGTGGTAACACAACTAGCGTTACACAAACAAAAACTGCCGCAAAATTCAACACAACAATTTCAGACTGGCAATATACAGTTGCGCCATTTAGCTTGGCTTACAAAAACCCGGCAAGTGGCAAGACCTACACCCCTGTTAGTATTACAATCGTTCCGAGATATAACT
>CALFTO010000004.1 GCA_937916195.1 uncultured Clostridia bacterium | reverse complement strand
CAGGATATGTTACTGCAAGACGGCAACCACGGTGACCCATCATTGGGTTGAACTCGTGAAGTGAAGAAATGATAGCCTTGATGTCTTCAACGCTCTTACCCTGTGCATCAGCAAGGAGCTTGATGTCAGCTTCTTCTGTAGGAACGAACTCGTGAAGAGGTGGGTCAAGGAAACGAATTGTAACGGGGTTACCTTCAAGAGCTTCATAGAGCTTCTCGAAGTCGCCCTGCTGATAAGGAAGAATCTTTTCAAGAGCTGCTTCTCTTTCTTCAACTGTATCTGAACAAATCATTTCACGGAATGCAGCAATTCTGTCTTCCTCAAAGAACATATGCTCTGTACGGCAAAGACCGATACCTTCAGCACCAAGCTCAACTGCCTTTTTAGCGTCTGCAGGTGTGTCAGCATTTGTACGAACCTTAAGAGTTCTGTACTTGTCAGCCCAATCCATAATTCTGCCGAATTCGCCTGCGATTTCAGCGTCAACTGTAGGAATGATGCCGTCATAGATATTACCTGTTGAACCGTCGATTGAGATATAGTCGCCTTCAACATATGTCTTACCAGCGAGTTCAAACTTCTTATTTTCTTCATCCATCTTGATTTCGCCGCAGCCTGATACACAGCATGTACCCATACCACGAGCAACAACTGCTGCGTGAGATGTCATACCGCCACGAACTGTGAGGATACCCTGAGAAGCCTTCATACCTGTGATGTCTTCAGGTGATGTTTCAAGACGAACAAGAACAACCTTTTCGCCTCTCTCGTTCCATTCAACAGCATCTTCAGCTGTGAATACAACCTTACCGCAAGCAGCACCGGGAGATGCGCCAAGGCCCTTACCAGCAGGAGTTGCAGCCTTAAGAGCAGCAGCGTCGAACTGTGGGTGAAGGAGTGTGTCAAGGTTTCTTGGGTCAATCATAGCAACTGCCTGCTTCTCGTCAATCATACCTTCGTCAACGAGGTCACAAGCAATCTTAAGAGCAGCCTTAGCTGTTCTCTTACCGTTTCTTGTCTGGAGCATATAGAGCTTACCAGCTTCAACTGTGAACTCCATATCCTGCATATCTCTGTAGTGGTCTTCGAGGATACCGCAAACTCTTACGAAATCTGCATAAGCCTCGGGGAACTTCTCTGCCATCTGAGCGATAGGCATTGGAGTTCTAACACCGGCAACAACGTCTTCGCCCTGTGCGTTAACAAGGAATTCACCCATAAGGCCCTTGTCACCAGTAGCGGGGTCACGTGTGAAAGCAACACCTGTACCGCAATCGTCACCCATGTTACCGAAAGCCATCATCTGAACGTTAACAGCTGTACCCCATGAGTAAGGAATGTCGTTGTCACGACGGTAAACGTTTGCACGAGGGTTGTCCCATGAACGGAAAACAGCCTCAACAGCACCCATAAGCTGTTCTTTGGGGTCTGAAGGGAAGTCCTTACCAATCTTTGACTTGTATTCAGCCTTAAACTGACCTGCAAGCTCTTTAAGGTCATCAGCAGTAAGCTCAACGTCCTGAGTTACGCCTCTGTTCTCTTTCATTTCGTCGATAAGCTGTTCGAAGTACTTCTTACCAACTTCCATAACAACGTCAGAATACATCTGGATAAATCTTCTGTAGCAGTCCCAAGCCCAACGAGCGTTGCCAGACTTTGCTGACATAACCTCAACAACCTCTTCGTTAAGACCAAGGTTAAGGATTGTGTCCATCATACCGGGCATTGATGCGCGAGCACCTGAACGAACTGAAACAAGAAGGGGATTTTCTTTATCGCCGAACTTTTTGCCGGTGATTTCTTCCATCTTGTCGATGTTCTCCATAATTTCTGCCTGGATTTCGTCGCTGATTTTTCTGCCATCCTCATAATACTGTGTGCAAGCTTCTGTTGTAACTGTGAAGCCCTGAGGAACGGGAAGACCGAGACTTGTCATCTCTGCAAGGTTAGCACCCTTACCGCCGAGGAGTTCACGCATTGAAGCGTTACCCTCTTTGAAAAGGTAAACAAACTTTTTGCTCATTGTTTATACCTCCAAAAAATTATTAACAAATTCACTTAAGCGCACCAATACGCATTGACACACTTAACCTTATAAATTGTAACAAATAATTTTGTGCTTTTCAATAGTTTTTAACCAATTTTTTCAAGAGTTTATAAATTGTTAGCATATTTACAAAATTAGTTATTTAACTCATAGACTTTTGGTGATTTTTATGATATATTTTTAATTAGTTATCATATTTATCGGGTGATTATTTTGGAATTATTGAATTATGAAATATTAAATGCCAGCGGTGAAGCGGATAAAAACGCTTTACCTATGTTTTCGTGCGATATTTACCCTTGTTTTCTTGACTTGGCATTCAACAAAAATATGAGTGTACGCGATGTTATTGCGGTATTTCCCGAAAATGTTGAAGTCGATTATGAAATTCTTTCAAGTCTTGACGGTGTTAACTTCTACCACCTTGGCAAAAGCGGAAAAATCGCCCGATATATTCGCATTTTCATAAAATATTACAGCGGTGCACGTCCCACAATCAACAATGTTGAGATTATTGGTGAGGATTGCTCTTTCCCCGCGAAAAAGACACCATTCAAAGAGCCCCTCCCCTTTTACAAAACTGAATACGCAAAAGAGATTACTGACGAAGAAATCTTTCAAGAAGTCAACGGCATTATTGCCCGCACAATCGGTGAAAAATATGTGGAACAGTTTGAATTGCGTCTTGACCGCAGACTTCGTGACGAATATTTTACAGTTGAGTCACTCCGCGGTAAAATCATACTCATTTCAAACAGCGGTTTAGGACTTGCAAGTGCATTTAACTGTTATCTTAAAGAAGTTTGTAACTGTCATATTTCGCGATTTGGCAAGCAAGTAAATCTGCCACATAATCTTCCGCAAGTAAACGGCAAAATTGACCGCAAAACTGACTGCAAATACAGATACGCATATAATTATTGTACCCATTCTTACTCAATGGCATTCTGGACCGAAGAAGATTGGCAGGCTGAGATTGATTTTCTTGCGATGAACGGTGTTAATCTTGTGCTTGATATTCTCGGTATGGAAGAGGTTTATCGTCGTTTCCTTACAAAGCTTGGTTATCGTCACCGCGAGATTAAGAATTTTCTTGTTGGTCCTGCATACTACGCTTGGTTTTATATGAGCAACATCTGTGGTGTCGGTGGACCGATACACGACGATTTTTTCTATGAAAAATGCGAAATGGCACGGAAAAATCACCGAAGAATGCAAGTTCTCGGTATGAACATCGTGCTTCAGGCATACACAGGAATTGTGCCCCGAGATATTCAAAAAAAGGACCGCGACGTACCCGTTATTGAACAGGGAAAATGGAAGGGTATTGAAAGACCTTTGATTGTCAGCCCCGACAGCGTTTCATATATTAAATACGCAAAGCTTTTCTATGAATGTCAGAAAGAGGTTTTCGGCGATATAACTCATTTTTACGCGGGTGATATTTGTCACGAGGGCGGAAAGCTTGGTAAAAAGGCAAAAGAAGCCTACACCAACGTTATGGAGAGTATGCTCTCATTCGATAAAGAGGCAATGTGGGTAATTCAATGCTGGTCTTTAAACCCCAACAAGACATTTACAAATGCAGTCAAGCAATACAGAGCAAATCACATTATGATGCTTGATTTGCATTTTGAGAAGATTAATCATAATGCTAACAAATTCAGCAGACTTGCGAAATATGGTAATGTTTTGTCGGGACTTCTCAACAACTTCGGTGGCAGACACGGGCTTTACGGTCCTGTTGACACCTTACCGAAAAAATTAAAAGAGGCATCAGCAAGACCGAATTTTAAGGGAATTGCACTCACTTCTGAAAGCACAAATGTTAACCCCATAGTTACCGATATTTTCTTCTCTTGTGTATGGGAAGATATTCAGAGTGTTGAGGATTGGGTGCAGAAATACGCTGTTCGCCGTTACGGTAAAGAAAGCGATAACATATCACAGAGTATGAAAATCCTTTTAAAAACCGTTTACGCCGAAGAAAACTGCACAAGTATGTTTGGTGCACCCGAAAGTATGGGCTGTCGCAGACCCCTCGACCCCGAAACCAAGATGTTCACAGCACGCGGGTCGGTTAAAATCCCCTATTCGAGAAGCGAATTTGACGAGGCCGTTAAGCTTTTCCTTAAAGATTACGACAAATTCAAAGACAATGAATGCTATATTTATGACGCGGTTGATTTATTGCGTCAGTCGATATCTAATAAGCTTACAAGCACCGTTAAAAAGACCGTATCGGCATACAAGTCAAAAGACTATTTTGCATTTATGGAATACAGCGAAAAGCTTTTAAATCTTTTCGATATGCTTGACAGAGTTCTTTTAAACAGTAAATATTTCTCGTTCAGTTCATATTACGAGCCCGTAGTGGAATATACCGACAAGCTTGACGATTTCACAAAACAGCTTTACAGAATTAACGCAAAGACACTTATTACAACTTGGTATTGTCGTTTGCTCGCTGATAAAGGCAATCTTCACGATTATGCTCACCGTCAGTTTGGCGACCTTATGAATTCATTCTATAAAATGAGATGGGAAAAGCTGATTGAACAGGTGAAAATTGAAATGGACGGCGGAAAACCGCAAGAAATTGATTGGTTCAAATATGAATGGGATTGGGTGTTGAGTGATACAAAATACACCAAGAAAGTTCGTGAGGATAGTCTTAAAGCATTGGGTAAGCAAATATTAAATTAAAACATTATAGTACGGAATTGACTTTTCCGTACTCTTTTATTTATATGAATTTTATTGTTATTTGAAAAATATTATAAATTTTATTGCTATTGGCAATACTTTTTTGTTATAATGTACTTATAGAAATTTTTACGGAGGCGGCAAAGGTTATGAAAAACAGAATGATTGAAATTGACCCCTATTTACAACCGTTCCAAAAGGATATTGATTTGCGAATAAAAGCTTTTGAAGACAAAAGAAAAGAGCTTGTTGGCGATGCTAAAAATCTCAAGGATTTTGCAAATGGTCATAAATATTTTGGTTTTCACCGCACCCGTACAGGCTGGGTTTACAGAGAGTGGGCGCCCGCTGCAGACGAAATGTATCTCACCGGTGATTTTAACGATTGGAACATAACAGAATGCCCTATGACCAAGCTTGACAACGGTGTGTTTGAGGTACAACTCAAAGGTAAGGACGCGCTTAAAGTCGGACAAAAAGTACAGGCTATTGTTATAAATAACGGTCAGGTGCTTCGCCGAGTTCCCCTTTACGCCACACGCGTTGTGCAGGACCCCGACACTTATTTATGGTGTGCAGAGTTAGAGGACGAAAAAGAAAAATTTAATTGGACTGACAAAAAATTCCGCACCCCGAAAACTCCTTTTATCTATGAATGTCATATAGGCATGGCACAAGAAAAAGGTGCAGTGGGAACATATCGCGAATTTACTGAAAATATTCTTCCGAGAATAAAAGAACTCGGCTACAACACAATACAGATAATGGCGATAATGGAACACCCTTATTACGGCTCTTTTGGTTATCAGGTTTCAAACTTTTTCGCGGCATCTTCACGCTATGGTAACAGTCGCGACCTTAAAGAGCTTATAAACACGGCTCACGAAATGGGAATTGCCGTACTTCTTGATGTTGTTCACTCTCACGCGGTAAAAAACACCAACGAAGGACTTAACGAATTTGACGGAACGGTGTATCAGTTCTTCCACGAGGGTGAAAAGGGTGACCACAGTGCTTGGGGAACAAAGCTTTTTAATTACGGAAAGAACGAAGTATTACATTTCTTACTTTCAAACCTTAAATATTGGATGGAGGTTTTCCATTTTGACGGTTTCCGTTTTGACGGCGTAACCTCTATGCTTTACCACGACCACGGTCTTGGAAGTGCATTCTCAAATTACGGTATGTATTTTTCAATGAACACCGATACCGAAGCCGTTACCTATTTACAGCTTGCAAACGAGCTTATTCACGAAATCAAGCCAAAAGCAATTACGGTTGCAGAGGATATGTCGGGTATGCCGGGAATGTGCATTCCCATAGCCGACGGCGGAATTGGGTTTGATTATCGTCTTTCAATGGGCGTGCCTGATATGTGGATAAAAATGCTCAAGGAGTCAGAAGACGACCAATGGGATATGGGAAGGCTTTGGCACGAATTGACTTCGCGTCGTCCTAAAGAGAAAAACATTGGTTATTGTGAATCGCACGACCAAGCGCTCGTTGGCGACAAGACTATAATGTTCAGACTTTGTGATGCTGAAATGTATACCCATATGAGCAAATTTACTGAAAGTCTTGTTATTGACAGAGGTATTGCTCTTCACAAGATGATAAGGCTTATTACTTCTTCTCTTGCCGGCGAAGGATATCTCAATTTTATGGGAAACGAATTCGGTCACCCCGAATGGATAGACTTCCCTCGTGAGGGCAACGGCTGGAGTTACCATTATTGCCGAAGACAATGGGGGCTTGTTGATAATAAAGATTTACGCTATATTGAACTGAACGAGTTCGACAAGGCAATGATAAAACTCTTAAAAGAAGAAAAACTTCTCGGTGTGCCCGCTGAAAGCAAATGGATTCATCAGGACGATAAAATTATTATTTATACAAAGGGCGACACAGTATTTATATTTAACTTCCACCCCACAAAATCATTTGAGGGATATTTCGTGCCCGTCAGCAAGCAGGGTGTTTATAAAACTGTGCTTTCTACTGATGATGATATATTCGGCGGATTTTCGCGTGTTGACAAAGAAGTTTCTTACCGAACTTATGTAACACCTGATAATTGGATAGGCTTTCCCTGCTATATCCCTTGCCGAAGTGCAATTGTTTTGAAAAGAAAGAAATAAATGTTCACACAGCCAAAAGAACCGAACGGAAAATTCCGTTCGGTTCTTTTATTACATGTTGTGTTTATTCTGCTGCTTTCAGTCTGATTGATGTTACTGAATATGCAGGCATTGTATAGTTGAATTCGCTACTAAAGCCGTCGAGTGTGAATTCTTCCATTTTAAGATGTGTTGATTCATCTGCACCGAGCACATTATCATTTGCGAGAGAATCGCCTGCAACCTGATTGATGATTGCTGTGCCCTGCACATTTGCGTTATCAAGCTTCACTGCAACTGTGCTTGCATTTTCTGTAACATTTACAAGCTTGATGATAATATCGCCGTTGTCGTCGTTACTTACAACCGTATAGCACTTTGCCTCTGCAGGAGAGCCAAAATCATAATCAACATAAAGCTCGTCGTCGATATAGCACTTAACTGCACTACCGTTAACCTCAACCTTAAGCTTATATGTTTTGCCGGTTTCGATTACGCAATCTTTAACTGTGCCGTTAATTTGACCTGTTTTTACATTATCAGTCATCTTCTGAAGACAAGAAACTGTGTTTTCCCAACCGCCAATATTCCAGAAGATATTATTATCTGTACCCTGAACTGCAAAAGGAATCAAGAAGCCTTCGCTACCGTCAAGCTTTGTTGCCTCAACTGTGTATGTATAGTTTTCCCAATCAGCTTCACCAAAATATGCGACACTACCTTGGTCACTGTATTCCATATCAGTTGTTGTGTTTGTGAGTGCGCCATTCTTAATCTTCCACTTACCGTCTGTTGCGAAATCCCATTTGGTTTTCGAGAAGAAAGTTGAGCACTCATCCTCTGCAATCACCTCGCCTGTTGAGTTATTAACTACCTTTATATTATCAAATGCCGCTGATGTGTACCAAGTGCCAACGCCAACCTTACCCTTAAGGTTTTCCTGCTCTATCTTTGCACCGTCAAGAGTGTGGTTGAGTACTGCTGAGCCTTGGTTTACAGAGAAGAGTTTCTGCACATAATAGTCGATTGAGCCCATTGCTGTGTCGTTATCAAACCAGATAAGGTTTGGTGCCCAATGGCGTGCAACTGTGCTACTAAAGAGCGGTGCATAAGCCGCCATTTCAACAATATCGCCGTTTCTTTCAAGACCTGTCATATATGCCGCCTCTGCGAGAGCCGCTTTAAGAGTATTACTCTTTGCCGCATATTCGCCGAGGAAGATTTTAATTGCACCGCCATAGATTGTGTCGGTCATTTCTTCAACAGTTCTCTTATAATTTTCTTCATCATAATAGTCTGCGTGCTTCAAGAACCATTCGGGCTCGTTGTAATAATGCTGGTCAACTGCACCTGCAAAATCCTTTGCATTTGTTGAGCCCATTTTATCAAGTTCTGCTTTTGCATACTGATAAGACGGAATATGATTCCAACCGTTAATTGCATCTGCCGCACCCGAAGAATAAATAAGCTCAAGTCCCTCATAAAGCTTTGGATTTTCAGCCTTGGCTTTATTGAAGGCTTTGAGGAATTCAGAATATCTCAAGAAATAATCCTGACCCTCGTTTTCGTTACCAATACAGATATATTTGAGGTCAAAAGGCTCTTCGTGTCCGAGTGCTACACGAACCTTACCCCAAGTTGAATTCTTGTCACCACGGCAGAATTCAACTAAATCGAGCATATCCTGAATATACTGTGCAAATAATTCTGTGTATGTTGTGCCGTCAGCCTCAAACATTGCAACGGGGCCCTTACCACGCATCTGACAATAAAGTCCGCAGTTAAGAACGGGCACACCGATTGCACCTATATCCTCAGCAAGCTGGAAGTACTCATAGAAGCCAAGTCCGTATGAGAAGAAGCTTGGATATGGGTCTTCAGTAGTTGCAAGGTCTGTCCAAATGCTGATACCCTGACTTCTGCCCGCAACATCACCGTAAGTGCCGTTGAATTCAAGGGGAAGACCGTTTTCGTCAACGCCGATTGAATCTTTCCAATCATAAGCGGTCATTTCGTCATAGCCCTCAATTACGCAACCGCCGGGGAAACGAAGGAATTTAGGCTGAAGCTCTTCAAGGAGAGTCCCCAAATCGTTTCTCATTCCGTTTTCTCTTCCCTTGTATGTATCTTCGGGGAAGAGAGAAATCATATCAAAATGAACTTCGCCCTTATCAATAAGGATTTGAAGTGATACGTTTGCATTTGCAGTTTCTGTAGCTGTAATTGCAACCTCAAACTTCTGCCACTTGTCAGTAACACCTGTAACTGTTGCCACACCAACCGATTTGCCGTTTACTGCAAGATTAGCCTCTACACTACCCTCATAATCTGCAGGGGCTTTTGCATAGAAAGAAAGATTATAAACCGCGTCTTTCTCAACTGCCATACCGTCGAGGAAGCCTGTGTTTTCAATACCCGCCTTGTTATCTGTATTGTTGTTCATAACAAGGTAGCTCTTGTTATTTTCGTTAAGGTAATCCTTTGAAATCTGGGTAACCTTAATGTTTGCGCCATTCACGGCATTCCAACGATAAAGGTTATCGCCGTCTGCAAGTGCGGTGAATTCAAATGAGCGGTTTGAAACCATCTCGGCATAAAGACCGCCGTCTGCAGCAAAGTTGATATCTTCAAAGAAAATACCGAAAAGAAGCTCGCTGATGTCGTGAATTTCGTCACCTGCATCAACCGCCAAGGTGTAATTTGCCTTTTCTGCATCATAAGCACCAACCGCGTTAGCACCTGTGTTGTTAACAACGATTTCAGGAGCTTTGGGCTCTTCTGGCTCACTTGGAGCGCAGCCTGTAAGCACCATTAAAAGTGCCATTGCAATTGCAAAAGCAGGTTTCAATGCCTTTGAAACTGATTTTTTCATAATCAATCCCCCATATTTTCATAATCAAATAAATTATAAAGTATTTGGATAAATGTGTCAACAAATTAAATTCAAAATGCAGAGCGCAAAATCACTTGACATTTTTATGTAATCCATATATAATTTGAAAATGGATTTCAAATTCAGAATGTGGTGAGATTATGGGTTATGAAACAAAACAGAGCAGACTTGTCTGCGAATTTTTAAAGGCAAATGCAGAAAGGCATTTTTCCGCTGAAGATGTGTATTTTGCACTTCTTAATGAGGGTGGCAAAATCGGCAGGACAACCGTTTACCGTCAGCTTGACCGCCTTGTTATTGAGGGCAAGGTGCGTAAATTCTCGGCAGGCGATAATGAGCCATGCTGTTACCAGTTTGCAGACTGCGACCACTGTCATAATCACTACCACTTAAAATGCTCTGGCTGTGGAAAGCTCATTCACACCGAATGTGACTTTTTAGACAAGCTTTCTGCACATATATTCCAAGACCACAAATTTAAAATAGACGGCTCAAAGACCGTACTTTATGGTATTTGTAACGAATGTTCAAAGGAGAACGCATAATGACAACACTTTTACACGCTCACGCAGAAATGCCCATTTACTCGGTGAGTGGAATTTTTGACACACTTTTTGACGCGGTACTTGATACCTTTAAAATGCTCCCCTTTTTATTTCTCGCGTTTTTAATAATTGAATTTCTTGAACACAAGGCACAGGACAAAATTAAAGCTCTTTTCACCCGTGCAGACTCGGCAGGTCCTGCGGTGGCAACGATTTTGGGTTGTATTCCGCAATGCGGATTTTCAGTAATGAGTGCAAACCTTTACAGTAGCGGAATAATCACTCTTGGCACGCTTATTGCCGTATTCCTTTCAACATCTGACGAAGCGGTAATTCTGCTTGCAACGGCTCACAACGGCGGGTTTGAAATATTC
This sequence comes from uncultured Clostridia bacterium, assembly GCA_937916195.1. Taxonomy (GTDB): domain Bacteria; phylum Bacillota; class Clostridia; order Oscillospirales; family Acutalibacteraceae; genus Fimenecus. Next base: position 10,044 of record CALFTO010000004.1, on the reverse strand, counting down.
AAATTGCTCGTTACAAAAATTGCAATTGCACTTATTTGCGGATATATAATTTATTTCATTGAAAAGAAAAAGCACAAGCCCCATCACCACCATTCACACGATTTATGTGAGCACGACCATTGCGGTTGTGAAGAAAATGGTGGAATTTTGCGACCTGCACTTATTCACACCGTAAAGGTTTTCGGATTTTTGCTTTTGTTCACCATTATAATTGATTTGGCGGTTGCAATCATCGGCACAGATGCACTTTCTCACCTTTTGCTTTCGGAATCAGTTTTTCAGCCGTTACTTTCAGCGGTAATCGGGTTTATTCCAAACTGTGCTTCGTCGGTGCTTTTAACTCAGCTTTATATTGAGGGAACACTCAGTTTTGGCTCACTTATTGCAGGTCTTTGCACAAATGCAGGGGCAGGATTGCTTATTTTATTCCGTGACAAGTCTAAAATCAAAGAAAACCTTAAAATATTAGTAATTCTCTACGCTTGCACGGTCATACCCGGCGTAATTTTGCATTTATTTTTCTAAAATCTTCTTTACTTTCAAGTTTTAATGTGCTAAAATGTAAAAGGAAAAAACCTTGGAGGTTGAAAAATATGGGAATTGAATTTAAAAACGACAATACAGATTTTCTTATGGAATGCATTTTACAGCTTAAAGACAAAGATGAATGCTACGCATTTTTTGAGGACCTTTGCACAGTAAACGAATTTCACTCAATGGCACAAAGAGTTGTGGTTGCAAAAATGCTTTCAGAGAAAAAGGTTTACAACGAAATTGTTAAGGAAACTGGTGCCTCAACCGCCACAATAAGCCGTGTTAACCGTTCACTTCAGTACGGTGCTGACGGCTATGAAAAAGTTTTTGAAAGAGTAAAAAAATGAGTTACGGTATTTTTTCTTCTGTTTATGACATTCTCACTGAAAATGTAGAATACGAAAGAATTGCCGATAAAATCTGCTCTCTGTTAACCCGAAACGGAATTAACGGAGGGCTTTTGCTTGACTTAGGTTGCGGAACAGGAACACTCTCGTTTCTGCTCGAAAAAAAGGGCTATGATGTAATCGGCGTTGACCCAAGTGAAGATATGCTCGCCGTTGCCAACGAAAAGAAATATGAAGAGATTTCTTCGGCAATATTTCTTTGCCAGAGCGGTGAAGAGCTTGATTTATATGGCACAATTGACTGTGCGGTATGCGTTCTTGACACTATAAACCATATTCCATCACTCGAAAAAATAAGAGAAACCTTTAAAAAGATTTCTCTGTTTATGAATTTGGGCGGAATATTCGTTTTTGACATAAATACGGTTTATAAGCACGAAAAAATTCTTGGTGACAACACCTTTGTTTATGATATGGACGAGGTTTATTGTGTGTGGCAGAATACTTTTGATGCTGAAAACGGCAAAACCGACATTGACCTTGATTTCTTTATTAAAAATGAATATGACGAGTGTTTTGAAAGATACAGCGAAAGCTTTTCGGAATATGCTTATAAAACAGAGGACATATTAAATGTATTAAAGGAATGCGGGTTTGAAATTCTCGCTCTTACTGACGACTACACAGACAACGAGGTTATCGAAAATACTCAAAGAATAACAATAACCGCAAAAAAAGCAGAACTTATATTTAAGGATGAATTGAAATGAATAAATTAGTCAGAATGATTTCAGAGGACGGCACACTTTATTGCCTTGCCCTCAACTCAACCGAAATGGTTAAAGAAATGCAGAATATCCACAAGACCTCAAAGGTATGCTCGGCAGCATTGGGCAGACTTATTACTGCGGGCGCAATGATGGGAGTGCTTTTAAAGGGCGATAAGGATACACTTACACTCAAAATAAACGGTGGCGGACCTGCCTCACCCGTTGTGGCAGTTGCAAATTCAAAGGGGCAGGTTAAGGGATATATCGGCGACAGAACAGTCAATCTTCCTCTCAACAACAAAGGTAAGCTTGACGTTTCGGGTGCGGTAGGTAAAAACGGATTTCTGACCGTTATCAAGGATTTAGGAATGAAAGAGCCTTACTGTGCACAGACTCCCATTATTTCGGGCGAAATTGCAGAGGACATCACCGCATATTATGCCACAAGCGAACAGACACCCACGGTTTGCGCTCTCGGTGTACTCGTTGACCCCGAAACAGAAGAGGTTTTGCTTGCAGGCGGATTTTTAATTCAGTTGCTCCCTACCGCAGACGAACAGACAATTTCACTTGTTGAAAAAGGACTTAACGGCATTAAGCCCGTTACAACAATGCTTGCAGAGGGCTTAACCCCCGAACAAATCTGTCAGACTGTTCTTCCGGAATTTACAATGCAATATCTCGACAGCGAAACCGTTGAATACAAATGCGATTGCACTGAAGAACGTGTTACTGCCGCTCTCATTGGCGCAGGTGCAGACGGACTTCGCGAAATGGCAGAGGACGAAAACACCGAGGTTGTATGCCATTTCTGTAATAAGAAATATAACTTCTCAAGGGAAGATATATTGGATTTGTTAAACGAAGCAAGTAAATAATTGGTGATTTATAATGAATGAAATCAAAATTGAAAGAATTTTTATTCACGATAATCGTTTATGTGTAAAAGTTTCAAGTGGTATTTATGACAATATATATCGTTCTGGTATGAGTGCTTCTTGGGACGAAAATTTAAATGCATTATATTATAGTGGTCGTGAAACTACAAATGATAATAAAATTGATATAATCATCAAAGCAATGCAAAATGAATATGGAATAAATTTGGTAATTGATAAAAATACAATTATTAAACTTTAACTTTGTTGGGGCGATTCGTAAATCGCCCTTTTTCTCTCCCTCCGTCAAAACTGCGTTTTGACACCTCGCTCATCAGAGGGAAACAAAGCAGAATGCATGTTTACACACAAAAAGTCCCACCGATATTTCGGTGGGACTTTTTTCATAATAATTATTCAGCCTGAGGAGCTCCAACAGGACAGCTGTCTGCACAAGCGCCGCAATCGATACAAGTATCAGCGTCGATTACATAGATGCCGTCGCCTTCAGAGATAGCCTCAACAGGACAATCTGCTGCGCATGCGCCACAAGCGATGCACTCATCACTAATTACATATGCCATGATTTATGTACCTCCCTTTAATGATGTAATTACATTGTAACACATATATTTCAAAAATCAAGTGTTAATTTATTCAATTCCTTTTAAAGCCTCAAGTTCTTCTTTTTCAACACGGATTTTACCGTCTCTCAAGGTTTTTACTGAATGGCGGTGATAACTCACAGGTGCTGCGTCAGGACGACGGTCAAGACTTATTTTGAGCATACCGGTAATAAGATTATTGTCGATTACTGTACCCTTGCCCTCAGGAGTGTCAACAATTGCGCCAACCTTTGGTGTAACGCGAAGAAGGTGCTCATAAGTATCCTGCTCATATTTAAGACAGCACATAAGTCTGCCACAAGTACCGCTGATTTTTGTGGGGTTAAGTGAAAGCCCCTGCTCTTTTGCCATTTTGATTGAAACGGGTTGGAAGTCATTTAAAAAAGTATTACAACAGAACGGTCTGCCACAGATACCAAATCCGCCGACCATACGTGATTCATCACGCACACCAATCTGACGAAGCTCAATTCTTGTTCTAAAAACAGAAGCCAAATCCTTAACAAGCTCTCTGAAATCCACTCTGCCGTCTGCAGTGAAATAGAAAAGGATTTTACTGCGGTCAAAGGTATATTCAACATCAACCAAGTTCATTTCAAGACCGTGAGCGAGAATTTTTTCTTCGCAGATTTTGAAAGCCTCTTTTTCTTTTACCTTGTTTTCTGCCAAATCCTTGATATCCTTTTCGGTAGCAACGCGAATTACCTTTTTGAGCGGTTTTGTAATATCATCCTCGTTAGTGCCGTGGTTTGCCTTTGTAACAAGACCACATTCCATTCCACGAACGGTTTCGACTATCGCGTAGTCACCTTTATTGAATTTCATTCCGTCAGCGTCAAAATCATAGATTTTTCCGCCTTCTTTAAATCTTATTCCAACAGTTTCTATCATATATTTACTCCTAAATTAAGGTTTTATCTTCCTATTGCGCGCTTGAATTCATAGCACATACGAATTACAAGCAGGTTGTTATTGCAGTTTCGGTCAATGGCTTCCACAAGTTCATCACATACTGCACATAACTGCATAAGATTTTTCGCAGTTACAGAATTTGCAAGAGTTCTTACCTCTTGTGCAAAGCGAAATTCACGCTCAAATCCACTTTTTTTCACAAGTGCATCACGAAAAACCTCTGAAAGTAATGTAAGCACAGAGCGTGCAAACTGATTGTTCTTCTGAAAAACTGCAGTTTGTTCCATTAATGCCACTTCATTCACATTGAGAAGTGCATTCACAAAGCCTTTAACTGCATTTTCTTCTTTTTCGGTGATTTCACCCTCATCACTTAAAAGCGAATATACCTGAACTCTTGACAGCACAGTTTCAAGCATAGTGCTTTTTGAGGTTGTCACAATTATAAAAAACACATATGTTGGTGGCTCTTCAAGAATTTTAAGAATTGCATTCTGCGCCTGCTCATTCATATTATGTGCATTTTTAAGGATATATATTTTTCGGTCGCTCTCGTTGGGCACAATGAATGCATCATCACGGATTTCACGGACTGCATCAACGGTAAAATTACGGCTTTTACCCTTTATACCGTCGGTTTCGGTAATATCGGGGTGACCGTTTTTTTGCGCCTTTAAGCAATCGGAACACACTCCGCAAGGCTTAACTTCGCCCCTGCAAACGAGGCAGTTTGCGACAAAGCGAGCAAAATCCTCACCTTCTTTTTCGTTCTGACATTCCACCAAAACGCCGTGAGGAAAACTCCCTTGCGAAACCGCAGTTTGCACCGTTTCATAAAGTTTATCTGTCATATCTTATAAAACTGCTCAACATCAAGCACAAAGATTGTAGCCCCGCCGACAGTTACCTCAACGGGCATTGATGAAAGCATTGATTCTCCTATATATGTAGTATTCACAGGTGTGATTTTTTTACGCTGACTGCAATATTCACCGATGATGTTTGTAACGGCATCAACCTTTTTATCGTCAACGCCGATAAGAAGTGTTACGTTACCTGCACGCAAAAATCCGCCCGAAGTTGAAAGTCTTGTTGCAGAGTAACCCTCTTTTGTGAGACCGTTCATAACGGCATTTGCATCGTCATTGTTGATAATTGCAATTATGAGCTTCATAAAATCACTCTCCTATTGAATTTGTTGTGCTATTGCTATCATTACAGGCATTGTGAGAATTGAAAGCACGCTTACCAAAGATGTTACCTTTGAAGCAAGCGCTGTGTCGCGGTCGTATTTTGCCGCAAACATTACTGTATTGCTTGCCGTTGGTGCAGAGGCGCTGAGCACACAGGCAACAAGCAAAGTTCCGCCAAAGCCTAAAAGCTTAAGTCCTAAAATAGTTATAAGAGGCATTGCGATAATTTTGAGTGCCACCGTTCCCCAAATTCTCTTGTCGGAGAAAAGAGTTTTCCAATCGGCAGAGGCTAAATATGTGCCGAACATTACCATTGCAAGAGGTGTGTTTAAATCTGCAAGGTATGAAATGGGCTGATAAATTACGTTAGGTAACTCAACCTGTAACAAGAACAAAGGTAATGCAATACCTACACCGATTACGCCCGGATTAATAATAAGCTTTTTAAGATTGAATTTTGAGTTTTCGTCCTTTTTCTGCATAAGGCTTACACCGTGAGAAAAAGAAAGAATGTTAAAGGGCACCATAATTACAGAGCAATAAAATACGCCCTCGTCACCCAACACTGCCAAGGCAAGAGGTAATGCCATATAGCCAACATTACCATAGCAGGAAGCATATTTGAATATACAAGCAGTATCCTTTTCGCCCTTATTAAAGAATACTTTTGCAAAAATCATACCTACAACGTGAAAAAATACACCGCCGAGAAGTGCAAGTAAAAGTCCTTGCAAGGAATCACGGCTATACTCCATACTCATAAATGAGCGTATGATAATTGCAGGCGCTACAATATAGAAAAGCAAATCGGTTGTCATTCGTGAGGCTTTTTCTGTGTAAACACCGATTTTGTGGCACACAAAGCCCACCATTGCTATAAGAAACAGAATTACAACCTGTGTAAATGCCGTAAGTACATTATTTAAAAACAACATTAATACTAAACCTCTTCATCGCCCACAAATGTTTCGTCCGCTATGGGCTCAATATCATCTTCAGTTTCATCCAAAAGCTCAAGAATATCATTATTCTCTGCAGTTTTCATTGAATTAACAATGTAACATATCGAGAAAAATGCAAATCCCAAATCACAGAGGGCAAAGGGATATTCGTTTGACAAAGAGTTACCGTTTGCGGTGATAATCATAATAAGTCTTGGAAGATTTGCCGCTGCACAGAAGAATGCTGCCACAAAGCCTGCCGACCAGAGTGAACGCATTGACTTTTTGTTTGAAAGACCTGACGAAATTCTTGCAAAAGAAAGGAAGAAAAGCATCATAAATGCAATTGCAAAAAGCTCAAGCATAAGGTCAGAAACATTCACATAAGAAATCTTCTTAACAAAACGGATAATAAGTCTTGCCACTGACCACACAAGCGGACTGAGTGCCAAAAGCTTATATCTTGTGTAAGTTGTTCTGCCGTCAATATAAGAAATACCGAAAATGAAAATATAAATTGCTGAAAGAATACCGAAAATGCCTTGAAGTGCTGTGGGCACAAGGCTGATTTCTTCAGTCAAATATCCCTGACAAGCGAGAACAAATGTTGAAAGTGCAACAACCGCATCTGCCACAAGACCGACACCGAAAACAAATGATGCCGCCGCTAAAAGCTTATTCTTTCTGTAAACTGCGCGAGATTCGGGCACATTCTTTGCAAGCAGAGTGAGTACATATGGCACAAGCACCGCAAGAATACAAAGGGCATACATAAGATAAACCGACCAGTTAATCTCTTTGTAAAAGCCTGTATTACTTTCAACAAGACTTAAAAGCTGATAAGTTCTGAAAGGAATTGCAATACATAAAAGGCCTGCAATTACATAAAGAGAATACAAGGGATTTATTTTTTCTGAACTTCCTCTTATTTTCATAGTACCGATTACCTTTCCTCGATAGGAATATATTCCTTTTGAATACTGTCTGTACGGATAACTCTTTCGTCCATAGGCACATATGCGCGAGGAATAGTAACATTTTTATAAGCGGGGCGAATAATTCTGCCACCGTTTGTGATTTCTTCAATTCGATGTGCTGACCAGCCCGCCATACGAGCCGCCATAAAGAGCGGTGTGAAAAGCTCTTGCGGAATACCCAACATATCATAAACAAGACCTGAATAGAGGTCAACATTTGCACAAATCTTCTTTTTGTCGCCACGAAGCTTTGCAAAAAGCTCAGGAGTAAGAGTTTCAATGAGATTAAGAAGTCTGAACTCGTCTTCTTTGCCTGTCTTTTTAGAGAATTCGTCAGCATAACGGCGAAGAATTACGGCTCGTGGGTCTGAAAGAGTATAAACTGCGTGACCCATACCATAAACAAGACCTGTGCCGTCTCCTGCCTCACGCTGCATAATCTTTGTAAGATAATCGGCAACCTGACCTTCGTTCGTAATATCTGCAATATTTTGCTTCATATCCTCAACCATTTTATGAACCTTAATATTAGCACCACCGTGGCGAGGTCCTTTAAGTGAGCCGATACCTGCGGCAACTGCGGCATATGTATCTGTTCCGCTGGATGTGATACAACGTGTTGTAAATGTTGAGTTGTTACCGCCACCGTGCTCTGCGTGAATAATCATACAAATATCGAGAAGCTTTGCTTCTTCATCTGTGAATTGCTTATCCTTACGGATTGAACGCAAAATGCTTTCGGCAGTACCAAGTTCACGCTTATTCTGGTGCATATACATACTCTTTTTATCGTAAACACGGCGCTTAACCTGATAAGCCGCAGTCATAATTACGGGAATTTGTGCTATGAGCTGAATACACTGACGAAGCACATTTTCGGGTGATATATCATCGGGATTAGGGTCATATGAATAGAGTGCCAACACGCTTCGAGCCGCCTTGTTCATAACGTCAGGAGAAGGTGCTTTCATAATCATATCTTCGATAAAATCTTCGGGAAGCTCGCGACATTCTGCAAGCAAATCTGTAAACCAAGCAAGCTGGTCTTTTGTGGGAAGTGCACCGAAAAGAAGAAGCCAAACAACCTCTTCATAGCCGAAACGATTTTCCTTTTCACAATTTGTAACGATATCGTTCATATTAATTCCGCGATAAATAAGGCGACCGTTTTTCGGCACCTTTTCACCGTCGTCCATATAATAGCCTTCAACAGAGCAAACGCGGGTAAGACCTGCAAGCACACCTGTGCCGTCGTAATTACGAAGTCCGCGCTTTACTTCAAATCTGTTGTAATAATCGGGATTGATATGGTTATTTTTACGAAGCTCTTCGCATAAAGTTGAAAGAGCATCATTGGAGATACTTGAAATATATTCTGCCATTGTTTTTACCTCCTTGTAGAAAAATTTCGATATGTATCCAAAATAATATAAATATACATTGTATATTTTAATACATTCAAGGATTAAAGTCAACTAGGGTGACAGAAATAATCCGAGCCTGCCTTTAAAACTGCTATTTTTAAGTCTTTTCGGCATTTCGGATTTGAAAGGCGTCAGCCTTCCTACATCCTCAATACCAAAAATCCAATAAAAATCTCTCGTTTTAAAGGTCAAAGATTTTTTAAAGTGCGGATTTTTGGCAAGACAAGGCACAAAACGGAGCAAATCCTTTGTGGATTTGCGAGTATTTTAACGCGGGATTGACGGAAATCAGCCTGTAAAAAACAGGTTCAGATTATCTCTGTCACCCTAAAGGGAGCGATAAAAAATGAAAAGTTACAGTATGATTTGCTTTTTTCTGAGCCTTGCAATGATTATTTGTCCGCTTTGTTCGGTTGAAAAAGCGACGAATGTTATTTCGCAGGAGTTTTTAGGTGAAGAAATTACCGTTCCGCAAGAAGAAACCGCCGTGGCTACTGTAAAGGTTATGAATGCGAGCAGTAAAAATATTACAGAAATGCCATTGCGGGATTATCTTATCGGCGTGGTGGCATCTGAAATCAACGCGGCATATCACGAAGAGGCTATCAAGGCGCAATGTGTAGCGGCACATACTATGCTTTTGTACTCAAAGGAATACAAAAATGATGGGCTAAACGGGGCTGACATAAGTGACAGCAGCGCAACGCACCAGGGGTATCTCACCGAGGACGAGCAAAGAGAAAAATGGGGTGAGAATTATGACGCATACCGCGAAAAAATCGAGAAATGCGTTGACGAGGTTATAGACTTTACAATTCAGTATGACGGCAAGCCAATAAACGCGGTTTTTCATTCAATCAGTAACGGACAAACCGAGAACGCCACAGATGTTTGGGGCGGAGAATATCCATATCTTATTTCTGTTAACAGCGTAGGCGATAAGCTCTCGCCTGCTTATAATTCCGAAGTAAAAGTGACGGCGGAAAAATTCAAGGGAATTATGAGTGAAAACGGAGCAAAATTGAGCGATGAGCCATCAAAATGGGTAGAAAAAATCACCAATACCGATACGGGTATGGTGAAAGAGATAATTATAGGCGGGAAAGCCTTTAAAGGAACAGAAATCCGCACACTTTTGGGGCTTAAAAGCAGTACATTTACGGTGAAATATACTGACGAGAATTTTGTTTTCACCGTCAGCGGATACGGTCACGGCGTAGGCATGAGCCAATACGGTGCAGATTATATGGCACGCCAAGGGTTTACATATAAAGAGATTTTGAAGCATTATTATGCGGGAACTGAAATAAGCGCAAAGTGAAAAGTGCAAAATGCAATCGCGTAGGGACGCACGTCCCCGTGCGTCCGCAAGTAGTTCGATAATAAAATTACGGACAGACAAGGATGTCTGTCCCTACGCGTATTTTCTCTCCCTCCGTCAT
>CALFTO010000003.1 GCA_937916195.1 uncultured Clostridia bacterium | reverse complement strand
TTCAGTTAATATTATTGACAAAAAAGATTTACAAAAACTTAATATAAAAAATATAGACAAATTTATAGATTGTGATAAAATATCAAGTGATATTTTTGTGCGAAATCGTCGCGAGGGTGATAACTACAAACCCGTAAACAGAGGTACAAAAACTCTTAAAAAGCTTTTTAATGAAGCAAAGATACCCGTTTGCGACCGTTCAAAAATGTTAATACTTACAGATAATGAGGGTATTATCTGGACAGAGCTTTTCGGCGTAAGTGAATACTACAAAGCCGATGAGACTACTGAAAAATTTGTGGAAATAATTAAATTGGGGGATAAATAAAATGTTAAACGATATTGAGAAGGTGCTTCTTTCTGAAGAAGATTTGAAAAATATAGTAGAACGCCTCGGTGCACAGATTACTGAAGATTATAAGGATAAAAACCTTGTGCTTGTAAGCGTGCTCAAGGGCTCAGTTATTTTTATGGCTGACCTTATGCGTGCAATAAAGCTTCCTTGTCAGATTGATTTTATGTCTGTTTCAAGCTATGGCTCAGGCACAAAAACATCGGGCGTGGTTAAAATAATCAAGGACCTTGATAACGAAATCGTCAGCGGTAATGATTTACTTATTGTCGAAGATATTCTTGACAGCGGTGTCACTCTTGAATATCTTATGAAGGTGCTTTCTGCAAGAAATCCCAACAGCATTAAAATTTGCACCTTACTTGATAAGCCCGAAAGACGCAAGGCGAATGTTAAGGCAGATTATGCGGGTGCTCAAATTCCTGACGCATTCGTTGTTGGCTATGGTCTTGACTATGACGAAAAATACAGAAATTTATCGTTTGTGGGTGCATTGAAGCCCGCAGTATACGAAAAATAAAAGGTATATACACATTAAATCACTGGAGTGAAAAACTAAATTGAAAAAAATTAACTGGAAAACAATAATTCCTTACATTTTGATACCACTTCTCTTTGTTGGGTTTATCTTTATGTATCAGGAAGAGACAAAGGAACCCGACCTCACATATTCTAACCTCATTCAGTATTTCCACGAGGATAAGGTGTCAGAGGTTGAGGTTGTAATATCAAGCGGAAAGCTCAAATATAAGCTTTGGAATGACGATAAAACTTATACTTATGATTTACCAAGCGTTGACCTTTTTGTCAACGATGTTCACGACGGTATTCTCGCTTATAACGACGCAAATCCCGAAAAGCCTATTAAATATAATCTTGAAGCAGGAAAATCAGGTGCATGGCTTTCAAGTATGTTGCCGTTGCTTCTTTCAACTGCAGGTCTCATACTTCTTATGGTGATTATGTTCAGAAAAATGAACACCTCAATTTCAAGTGAGAATAACCGCGCAATGAATTTCGGCAAAGCTCGTGTAAAGCGCCCCGACGATGAAGCTAAAAAAGTAACCTTCGCAGACGTCGCAGGTGCTGACGAAGAAAAAGAAGAGCTTACAGAACTTGTTGAATTCCTTAAGAACCCTGACGAATTCTCAAAGCTTGGTGCGAGAATTCCTAAAGGTGTGCTTCTTGTGGGCCCTCCCGGTACAGGTAAAACACTTCTTGCCCGTGCAGTAGCAGGTGAGGCAAATGCACCGTTCTTCTCAATTTCGGGCTCTGACTTCGTTGAAATGTATGTTGGTGTCGGTGCTTCTCGTGTGCGTGATTTGTTTAAAGAAGCAAAGAAAAATCAGCCTTCAATCATATTTATTGACGAAATTGATGCGGTTGGTCGTCACCGTGGCGCAGGTATGGGTGGCGGACACGACGAGCGTGAGCAAACACTCAACCAGTTGCTTGTTGAAATGGATGGTTTCGGTGCGAATGACGGCGTAATCGTTATTGCCGCAACTAACCGTCCCGATATTCTCGACCCTGCACTTCTTCGTCCCGGACGTTTTGACCGTCAGGTAACAGTTGGTTATCCCGATGTTAAGGGCAGAGAAGAAATTTTACAGGTGCACGCAAAGAATAAGCCATTAGCACCCGATGTTGATTTGCATCAGATTGCGGCAACAACTGTTGGTTTTACAGGTGCAGACCTTGAAAATCTTCTTAATGAAGCAGCACTTCTTGC
>CALFTO010000002.1 GCA_937916195.1 uncultured Clostridia bacterium | reverse complement strand
CAAGAAAAGATTAACAAAGAAAAAACTGCCGCAAGCAAAATGCTCACAGCAGTTCTCTTTTATTGGAATTATTTTTAAATGAATGTCATTTTAAAATGACAATATCTTTCGTTTCGATATGCTTGATGACTATCATTTTGAAATCGCCTTTCAGATTTATTCCGGATTAATTTTAGATTTATCAAAGGGCGCTCATTTTGAAATGATCGAGACACTTTCATTTCGTGATGATTAGATGAACTTTCATTTTGAAATGAGGGATGGATTTTCCCTTCGATATGAAAATAGATTTCTAACCCTCTTGTCAACCTCAAAATGATAATAATTTTCTTGTCATTTTAAAACGAGTTTTTGCAAAGAAAATCATCTCAAAAAGATTATCATTTTCTCGCAAAAACACTCTCAAAATTCTTATCATATCGAAATGATAACCAATCTCTATAGATTTTTAATTATTGAGCCTTAGAAAGCGAAAAACATCGTTAAACTTAATGTACTACGAAAATATATCCCTTCTTGGTCTTTTAGGTGCTTGTTTTGTACTTTTTGGTGCGTTTTTGATACATTATCAATAATTACCCTATAAGGGGCGGAGTGAGATTCATAAACGTTAAAATATTATTACCCCATGTTTTTCTACCCCATAATTTGCCCCATAAATTTGTTACACATTGCGCCCCATGTTTTGCTTCGTGTATACCACCCCATCTTTTACCCCAGCCCCATATTCTACCCCATAATTTTTTACCCCATAAATCACCCCATACATGACTCTGATTTTAACCCCATGTTCCGTCCCATACTCCATTCTTGATTCCACCCCACGTTTCGCCCCACGTTTTAACTTCGCATCTTGCCCCAAGTTATGCCCCATATTTTTTGTTACCCCATCTTTTAGCTCATGCTTTTCTGCCCCATCTTTTGCCCCATAGTTTCCCCCGTGCTCAGCTCAACTTTTAACTCAACTCATATTTTGACTCATATAAAACACAAGGCGAGGTGTTACCCTCGCCTTGTTCTTTAATCCACTCCTAAATCAATCCAGCTTTTGCATTGATTGCAAAAAATTCTTAGCTCCTTAACTTTTCCACCTGTTATTTTTTCATCTAAGTAACGAAAACCATTTTTCTCCAAACAATCTCTAAATTGAGTGAATTTGTTTTTCGAAGCCGAAACAGTTGCCTTATTACCACAATCGCATTCTATTATTATTTGCATACAATCCTCCTGTGTTTATGTTTTATAAGTTTGCATTGCCATACTAAATGCTTCTAAAAACTCTTCGCGAGAAGTGGGTTTCTCTTCCAAAGGAAACTCATGGATTAGGTGATATCCTTTGAGAGAATACGCATTTAATGTTTTTATCCCTTCCTCAGAAAGCATCGTGGAATCATCGCTTAAATACTGCAACATTATTTCCTCGAGTTTAGAACTCTGAGGATCAATACCCAAACGTTTAGCTTCGGTTGCAACCAAAAGACCAGCAATATGAGCCTTGCTTTCGGCATAGGGTTTAGGATATCGATCCACTAAATCTTTTAAATCAGAAGTATCATCATCTAACTGAACTGCTGCCATACCAATTAGTGCACAACAATAATACACATCAAACTGAATAAATTTATTCTTATCATCTGAACTATGAGAGCCTTCAAGGTTAATTATATTATTAAAAAAGTTCTGCGCATTCTTCGAAATTTTAAAATGCATTATACCTCATCTCCTTTATGTTCACGTTGATAAGAATCAAAGAATTCTTTACCCTTATGTACCACTACTTCACCGGTTTCTTTGGATGCAACAACCGTTAAATACTGCGCATTTGTATTCTTGTAGAATCTGTCAGCAAAGCGTTCCACTTCTGCAGATTGCACAAATGCTATCATCTGATTAAACACAACTGGAATAATGTCTGCAACTGCTTGTCGCTTATCAAAGTCCATTTTTCCTGTTGGCGAGTCAATAACAAAAGGAAATTCCAATTCAGCATCTTCAAACAGCGTTCCCAAAAAGCAATATCCAATGCTTAATGTTTGTCCTTCGCTTGCACCGTCCCTATCCTTGAGTTTTATATAGCCATCAATATTATCTATTTCGATATAATCGTCGGTAATAACACGATGAATTTTCTCATTAGTCTTTTCAATGATTTCTAGCTTCAATGCCGTGGTTGCCTGTACTTTAATTTCATCAATAAGACTTTGGACAATATTCTTCTTTATGAGTGCAGCGTTTGTTTTTGTCGTTGAGGCAATTTTAATTTCATACTCCGCATCCGCACGACGAGCCTTGTGAAGATTGTTTTCTTCTGTCAGCGTTTCATCATTTTCATCCTTAGATTCAATAATCCTCAACTGCGTTTTAGCAGCAGAAATTTGTCCTATCAAATCTTCAATCTCATGTTGCAATTGTTCCACCTGAGGGCCGCCTGCTTTAATGAGTTTGTCTTCAACGTCAGCAAATCGTGCATTTAAACGAGTTTTTTGCTCTTGCAATTCATTGAGTTCTTTAAAACAACGTGTAAGACGTTCATCATACATGCTATCCATCAATACGCTTTTAATATTATTTAAAACCGCTTGATGATCGCTACCCAAATAACGTTCTGCGTTCTTTAAAATAGCAGCACGTTCTTTTTCTCCAATACATCTATCACAAACACAAATCTCAGCATGTGCAAGTTCGGTGAAAAAGTCTTTGGAGCTACTCTTAGGTAGCTTGAGTTTTTTCATAGCAGAACCAAGTTCATACATTCGCTCACATAAAGATGTGGTAATTAGATATGGTGTCTTAACCAATGAAAGAATTTCTGTGATTTTTACATCAATATTTCCTCGATTCTTTTCTAGTTCAGCAATTATCTCGTTCTTCTCTTTATTAAGTGTTTCATAGTTTTTATCAAGTTCTTGTCGCAATTTTTCTTTATCAGCTTTTTCTTGACCAAAACATACGATATCCGCATTGAGTTGTATTTGCTTCTTTTCTAAAGAAGCTATGTGCTCACGTATTTTTTGTTGTCTAGACCGCAGATTGCTCAAAGAACCGTGAGTGCCCTTGCTTCCGCCACCTGTATTTTGAATTTCCGTAAGGATATTCAAATTCATTGCAAGTATCTCATCAAGCTGATCCAAACGATATAAGTATCTTATTGTTTCATCAGCTTCATTCGAGGTGCGATCCATTGATTTTTTTGCCTGCTCACCGTCGAAGACAAAGCGACTCACAAACTCTGGAGTAAATATACCTTTAATTGCCTCCGGCAAACGAAGTCCCACTTCACGTCCTTTGGGCGGAGCAAGAGTTTCTATCTTAGCTGTACCATTAACATAATCCAATGATAAAAAGTATTTGAATTGCTTCTCATCAAACTTTACAGTTATGCTAAACTCGCCATTATCGCTTGTAGTGGTTGTAGGAGAGAAAGATTTTACGTAATCCGCAGACCATTTTGCGGCACTACCATCCAATAATCCTTTGATTAATGTCATTGTGGTGGTCTTTCCCGTACCATTAGCCATCATTACAAAGTTGTTCTTAATGACACCGCTATCGTTATTACGGAAAGAAAGTTGTAATGAAGAAATCTTTCGAATGTTTTTATACTCGAATTCGAGAATCGACATTTTCATCAGCCATCATCCTCCGTTTCATCCGGAAGCAAAGACAGAATTCGCTTCAGGTCACTTTCCTTGGAGTTGTCATCAAATTTGTTTTTGATAAACTGCTTAAATGCATTTTTGAAATCGGACGGGTAATCGGAACTATCAATTACCTTATCGATAGCCGCTTCAATCGTCTTATTCCTCATCCTCGTGCCTCCTCGTCTTAGAAAGGCCTGTAAGCCAATCCTTTCTTTCATGGTCCGCATTGTTATCATTTTCAGCGGTATCTTCAAGTATAAAATCTATTACGGTTGCCTTTTTGCTCGGATTCCTCTTATCTAGTCGCAATGCACGTCCAATTCTTTGGGTCGTGACGAGCTTAGACCGGTCAGAGGCAAACAAGAAAATATTTGTCACACTACTGATGTCAATACCCTCAGAAATCTTCTTGCATGTAAGCAGGCAATCTATTCTTCCTTCCGCAAAATCGTCAAGTCTAGATTTTTCGTCATCAGCATAATAGGTGTGATAGCGATCGGTATACTTAACAAGAACATCTTGAAGCAATTCGCCATAATCCTTTGTCTGAACAAAGATAATACACTTTTTGAGCAGCGCAGGATTTTTAGAAACCAAAACTTCAAACTCATCAATCTTATTAATAGCCGTTTTATTAACCATAGAAAGCTGTGTGAACATATCTTTTTCGTCAACAGGTTCGCCTGCTTCCTTTTTGGCGTTAAAGGCGGCTATTATTTTCTTTTTCTTTGTTTTCTCTTCATCCGTCAAAACATAGGGCAACGGTACATAATCAAACTCGCACAGAATGCCCTTTTTGATCGCATCTTCAAGAGAAAATATGAAGATAATATCACCGATTTCTGTCTGCAAGAACTCATTACCAGTGTCATCGTATTCACGCTCCGGTGTTGCACTTAGACCAAGGCGATATCTATAGGGAGATATACGTCCAGTGAGGTTTTCCACAAAAGAACTTGATCCAGCACCGTGAACCTCATCAAAGATGAACAACGTATCATTTTTGTAATCACCGGGGGCGCGACTAAACAAAGTTAAAAGTTTAGACAGATTTCCTGCGTCTCGGGAAATAAGCAGAATTGCATTGTCCGGATGCATGATGAATTTATTCATCTCTTTGTGGGTTTCATAGTGATAATAAATCTGCTTGTTCTTATAGTTTTCTCTCATTTGCTTAGCCCATTGGTCAAGCAAATCGTTGCCAAACATCGTGATAATAACTCGACGAATCTTTCCTTCTTCAAAGAGCTTATTGATAATTTTCATTGCGGTAACCGTCTTTCCTGTTCCGGTTGCCATTGCCAATATGCCATGCTCTTTTTCCATAAAGCAGGCGAGAGCCTTATCCTGATGTGCCCACTTGTTTTCAGGTTTCTTGGTTGCACTGTACGGTCTATCCGAGGTGCGGAGCATAAAGATCTTATCTTTGATTGCTTGTGGAATATTGTATATCTTAAGATTTGCATCCTTGCAGTTCCACAGGCGATTAAAGCGTTCTGCGTCTGCTTCAACGTACTCTCCGGTTCCTGCCCAAGTCTTAAAAACTTTTATGCTTTCATAATTCTGAAAGCCATGAATGCTATCATTGATCGAACCTGAAAAAGAGAGGGCTTCGTTTTTGTGGTAGAAAATACCAAACTTGTCATGGAAATTGCCATCTGTCAGTTTCTTATGTGGGATAGCAAATTTCATCTCAATTATTCCATCGTACAGCATCCAAGAAAATGCGTTCAGAATATCTGCATTCATTTCTGCCTTCAAAGCATCAACATTCTTCGAAAGAGCTTCTTCGAATTTCTTATACGAGATTCCATCACTGTCGTTGGACTCAATAATTGCATCAGAATCACTGTTAGAAAGAATGGGACTTGTAATCAGTCTCATTACGCCACCGCGGGATGCAAAGTCACTAAGCCCCACGACATTGTGCGTAAGCCATCCTGTAGTAAAGTAGCCTACGCCACGATCAAACCGTGTAGCCCACTGCAAGCAGGGGCGATACAGTTCCTTTTCCAAATCATTATCTGAGGTGTTCAAGCACGATTTTACTTTTGGATATTCCATAGACTACCCTCCCACTTTAAATATTTGCGTCCAAATGACACATATGGTTATAAAAGTCTTTGCTATATCGTTTTTCGTCTTCAAGCATCTTTGCGCCTCGATCCAAATGGGCCTTAACAGCATCTGGGAAAAATTCGTCTTCACACATAGTCTTACTTTCACAGTTGATGATCAGCATTTTGAAAATCAGATCATGATCACCGAATATTGTTTGTCTGCTCAACTCTAAGCCGTTATTATCCGTGTTGTAATCCTTACTTGCAAGTCTGCCATGTTTGACCGAAAGCGCAATAGCGAGTTTAGACAAAATATATGGTTGTAGCCCCAGGGATTGCCCAAGAGCCGCAAATATATCCTGTGTTTGTTGGGATGTTCTGAGCTTATTTGTCATTGCTTGCCTCCAAAATATGCCTCAGGCAGTATTTCTGTGTTCCCGTTCGACGTATGATTCAAAACGAATGTGTTAGAGATCACGTCAGACACAACATCCATATAGTTAGATACAATTTCCTCATCCGTCGAAAGAATAATGATCTGTCCCTTCAATTTCTTGAAGAAGTGTTCCAGAATGTTGCTTCTGTGTTCCTTGTCAATTCGCGCAAAAGGCGTGTCAATAATATAGGGAACGTTGATCTTATTCAAGTGTGAAAGTGCTTGATAAAGAGCCATTACAAAGATCTGTTTTTCACCAGCAGAGAGTTGTTGCTTAACTTCCACCGGCAGATCAAATTCTGCTTCATCACTCTGCAGTTTCGTCTTCAACTGTTCAAATGCGTGAAGACCAATTTGTGCGATAATATATTCCTCTCCGTTTTTATCAAGAGTTTTCTTAATATCGCTTGCATAGAAGTGTCTATTCTTGTAAGGCAACACATTCAGATTTTCATCGATGTGGATACCATCAATCAAGTCAGACTTGTTGATCAAAGCATTAAAATGAACCTTAAACTCCTCTTCTACTGCTTTTATACTCTTTGCATACAAAACGTCCTGTAACTCATCAAATGCCAACAATGCTCGGGCAGATATATCATTGACCGAACGCTTTTTGAGCGCTGCCTCGTAGTTGGCTTTCGCCTTAGCCAATCTGGATGCGGTAACCGCCTTGTTCGCTTTCAGTTCTTGAATTTCCTTATCAACATACAACAACTTACTTGCCAATTGTGCCTTTCTCTCGTTATACTCACTCTTCTTTTGCAAATACTCATCGTAGTTATCAACACTACTACGTTCCATCTTCTTTCTGATTCGCTTTGCATGCTTTAACGAGGCTTCAATATCATCTGTTGCTTTCTTAATCCTTTCGATATCAAATGCCGTTAAAGAATTTATTTTAGCGGTTAGCTCAAATTGATCGAGCTTGGAAAGATTTAGTATAGGAGTAACTTGTTCAGAGCTACTCGTATAATCACAGATGTGTTCAATTATCTTCTGTGCAACATCACTCGACGGTTCAACATTAACCTGCGAAAGAACTTGTTCAATAATGGACTTAATGGCAGGCGTGTTGATCGTTGTCTTTACATCTGCATCGGTTTGAGCCTTTTGTTCCAAAACGATTTGGTCTTTCAACTCTAGTAATTGCTCGCGAAGAACAATAAAGGGAAGGACATTATTGGCTATATCTTTAAGCCATCTGCGTTTTTCCTCTCGCTTGAGCTCTTCCTTGGTAAGTTGCTCCTGCATACCCTTCCATTCTTTTTTGCTTATACCGCCGGATTTTGAGTATGCTTTTTCGAGGAGTGCAAGACTCTCGTCAATGTTCTGGATCTCATTTGAAATCTCAGCATATTCTTCCTCTGCCGAATCAATTCTTTCTTGTGCAAGGTTATCATCATTTTTGCAAGAGTCATACTCAGATTCAAATTGAGCCCCATCTTGTGCAATACCTCTGGAGATTCTTTTGAAATTGCTACGAATAATCTCCATCGTATCAAGATTGCAAAGTTTCAAAAAGGATTCTCTAAAATCAGAGTCTTTATTGCCGTTGAATACAAAATCGCTTAGGCGTTCACCATCAAAAAAGTAAAAACGGAACAGATTAGGAGGAAGCAAGTGCAGAATATAATTTTCAAAATCTCCTTTTTCAGTTAAGTTTAAGGCTTTGCCTTCCTTAAACACATCAAAAGTCTCTGCAATACGCTTGCCTGTGATTCTCCACTGACGCACGAAGGTATATGTCGTATCATATTTGCCATCGTCTAACACAAGATCAATGGACACACTTGCTTCTCCAGTCTTTTTTAACTTTTCATTGGTATTGATGAGCTTCTCAACTTCAGCATAATACTTTGCATTGATCGCTTCATAACCATAAGCAACACATCCGTACAAGCAGATCTTGATTGCTTTAAATAGTGTTGTTTTACCGGCACCATTCTTGCCGCCAACCAAAACCATTCTGCGAAGACTATCCGACAAATCAAAATCAAAGTTGTTTTCGTTTATATAAGGGCCTATATTTGTCAACTGAATTCTTTTAATTTTCATCCTCAAAGACCCTTTCAATAGTATTAAAGTGCAACCAGTTCTGATTGATAATTTGGTCAAATGCTTTTTGCATCTTATTGTTGCGAGTAATATGCTTGTTCTCGTCCACGGACACAATAAGTTTGGTGATAAGCTCAACCGGAATGTCATACTTATCTGCAACCTCTTCAATTGCAGAAATTGCTTCAGGATCAAATCTCGGCGTCTTATAATCGTCCCAAGGCAACTTTTCACCTTTAACCTTGTAATACGAGTCAACCAACCTTCTGCAAGAGAGGTCGCCTTCTTCATCCCACATTCTATCGATTACTTTTAGTTCTCCAATAGTTATTAGTTCTAATCCCGTTTGGTTCTCAAGGTCAAGTAATCCCTCCAAAATCTTTCTTCTTGCGTCAAGAGTGAACGGGCCG
Organism: uncultured Clostridia bacterium; assembly: GCA_937916195.1. Lineage (GTDB taxonomy): Bacteria > Bacillota > Clostridia > Oscillospirales > Acutalibacteraceae > Fimenecus. Next base: position 16,302 of record CALFTO010000002.1, on the reverse strand, counting down.
AGACCAAACGTACCGTCTGCTTTTCTATAAACGGTTCCGTTTCGTCGCTTGCTATCGCGCAAAGTGCTATCCTCACGCATTTCCAAAAGCTTGTTTCTAAAATCACGAAGAAGCGTAAGAATTCGCTTTTCTTCACCAACAGATTTGTTTATGAAATTTTGCAGTGATTTGTCTTCCTTAACCATTGTACAGCACCAGCAGCCAAATCTGGAATTGCCGGTGACGGGAATCTTATCACGATCCACTTCTCCAAGTACACTTTTCTCCTCACCAAGATTTTCTCCCTGGTAAAGATTGAAAAGATACTTCATATCAGTTCCCCATGGACTTTTACAATTTCCTTTCAAGAGAAACTCCCAAACCAAATCATTAGGGATCTCGGTAATAGGGTTATATACATAGGCATTAGGGATATCGTTGTGCATATTTAGAAGTTTACCTTCAATTTCTCTTGCGGTTATGGTCTTTTGTCTTGTAAGACTTTCTCCTTTTCTTACGCCCAAAAGAATAATGATTTCTCCACTTTCCTTGATTCTCTCATTAACGTAAGTGTTCATCGGATTGATTTTTAGACGTTCAGTACACCATCTAAAGCCCGGGGGTTCCGGTGTAGGATAACCAAGTCCGATAACTCTGCTCCAAAACGTCTGATCTTCTTCAGGATAAATCACTGTTGCCAGAATATTCAGTCTATCCCGTTTAGCCGCTTCGTTGATGCTATTTGAAGAAGAGTGCATATAGTTTCTAACAATCGGGTTTTCAACCATTGTATCCGAAGTTATGATATATACTCTTTTACTTAGTTCTGCACCGGCATCTTTCAAGCGTTTCATCGCCTCGTATACCAATGCAACCAACAATGTAGAGTCCTTACCACCGCTGTATCCAATCAGCCAAGGTCTCTCATCGTGTTTGTATACAACCATTATTTCTCTAATGATGTCTTCAAAAGCTTGAAACTTTCCATCGTATGGCATATCTATTATCCTCTCATGATCTGCTCTTTTTTCTCTTCCTCGTTAGATATAGGTAGTTCAAGCAGTCTCTTAATTTGAATATAAGTCAAGAATATTCCTTGCTCATTACGGTTAATCTTACCATTCGGTTTAATTGCTCTGTTTAACCAACACTTTTCATTATTTCTAAGCCAGTCGATAGCGTTTAGTCCCTTTAAGGACATCCTCACATCAATGTTCTTATTCTGACAGAAGAACTCACACAATCGGCCAAGCGCCAGAATAATAAGGCCTTGCGTAGTGATATAGTCTTCTCTTAAACTCTTTTTGCTGAGTTCACCTCTGTCCATCTCATTCCATTCACGCATATTGATAACAACATTATTCCAAAAATCGTGTATGTATTTTTCACTGGAATCGGAATCGCCAATTAATTTTACAATCCGCTTATTCGCAGAATAGAACGTATTAAGCGTAAAGATATTAGAGGAAAACTTACTCAGATTGTCTTTTTCCTTGTCGGTATACTTGCGCAAGAAATCAATGCCATTTACTACATTCTTAGTTATGAGCGCCACTCGATCTTTCGATTCGTACAACGTATTCAAGGATTTAGATGTAGTAACTGCGTGCTTATTCAAATCTGTAAACATCTGCTGGCTTGATTGCAATCCTTGATCTTTGTACATAACCACAGAAATCGTTTCTTCCTTTAGTGTTTCATCCTCAACAAGTGCCGCCTCAATGGCCGCCTTTCTGTGCTGTCCGTCATTAATTAGAAAATGTGCTTCCATATCAATTTCTAGCAAGCCGGTGTTACTATTAACAGAGGACGGAACAAAATTTATATTTCCATCGACCGATGCGGCCAACGCAGAAAATACATACGTGTCCCTATTGTTAAGTATATAATCTCTAATTTCTGGAATTCTTGCCTCGTTTATTTTTCTTTGTGCACGATGTTCGGGTGCAACATCATTATTATCGCTCAAAAATATTTTTCCCAAAAGTCCCAAAGGAACCATACAAATGTAATAGTCTTTGCCAGCCTGGCTGCCTTTTACGGCAGGAAATTGATATTTAAGCATAGTATGCCTCCAATATACTTAAGTATATACGTAAGTATATCACATGTATCGAATTTTGTCAATTAAAATAGCGGTGATTTGTCAAATCACCGCTATAGGAGTACGACCACTATTTATATATGCAAATTCTTTCACATATCCATAGCATTCTCATCAAGCAGGAATTGTTCGATGCCGATATAGAGAATGCCGTCATCATCGTGCCAGGGGATGATATTGTCTTTAACTACAACGATCTTCTTAAAGGAATCGCCGACACGCTTTAAGGAACGGATCTCTTGCTCACGCTTTTCTACGTCTGCAACGGTCAAAGCTGACTGGATATAATACTTTTTGCTGCCTTTATTCGCAACAAAGTCGATTTCAAGTTGAGTGCGTTTGCTTTTCTTTTCTGCATCCTTATAGCAGTACTCAACCACGCCGACATCCACACTGAAATCGCGGCCGCAAAGCTCGTTATAAATAATGTTTTCCATAATGTGATTTTCTTCTTGCTGACGGAAATTAAGTCTTGCATTGCGAAGTCCCACATCACTGAAATAATATTTAAGCGGCGAGCCGATATATTTTCTTCCCTTAACATCATAGCGTTCGGCTTTGTAAAGCAGGAACGCATCAATGAAATAGTCAAGATATCTGTTAACGGTAGGCGCACCAATATTCATCTGCTTTGCACTCTTAAAGGTGTTGGTAATTTTGTTCGCATTCGTAAGCGAACCAACCGAAGACGAAACTATGTTAAGAATATCATCAAGCACAGATTTTTCGTACACAAGCTTGTTTCTATCCATAATGTCGCTAATATAAATCGCATCAAAAAGCGATTGCAGATACTTTGCTTTTTCTTCATGGCTCTTTTTGGTCATTACTAGAGGAAGACCGCCATAGGTGTAATACTCCTGCCATGCGTTGCGCTTTTCTCCCTCGAAAGCATTATAAAACTCTGCAAAGGAAAGGGGATTCACTCGGATCTCATCACCACGTCCACGGAACTCGGTGAGGATATCGGAGGACAGCATTTTAGAGTTACTGCCGGTTACATACACGTCAATATTGTCGTGCTTCATAAGACCAAGCACAACATCCACAAAACCGATCTTATCCTCAACGCCTTCGATATACGGATTCTGAATAGTAACAACCTTTTGAATCTCGTCAAGGAAGACATAATATGTTTTGCTCTCATCGGCAGTTAGGCTGCGGATATGCTTGCCGAGTTCAAGGGGATTACGATACTTAATGTTCTCGTCATCATCAAGAGCAAGGCAGATAATACACTCGTCCTCTACTCCGATTGACTTCAAATAGTCCTTATATATATTGAACAGCAAATAAGATTTACCGCATCTTCTGATACCGGTAATAACCTTAACCAAGCCGTTCTCCTTTTTGCTGATTAATTTTTCGAGATACTTTTTTCTTTCAATCATAGCGCATACCTCATCGAATAATTTTGCGTATTTACGCGTTTTTACGCTCTCATTATAGCATATCCCTACTCGCAAGTCAATATTACATCGAACAATTTTGCGTATTTCTACATATTTATTTCTTCCGTTGGCAATATGATGATATGCTTCTGTTTTTTGATGGCATAGTCAAGTGCGATCTTTGTGCCGCTTTTGCGAGTAGTAGGAGCATTTTGTTCGTCGTAGTAGACGATGCAGTATTGGCTGTTGTCTATCATCTCATAATTGCGCTCGACATAAGCTGCCTTGCCTGAACCGATTATATGTTCAGGATAATATGTATCCTCGTAGCTTTCTAGTAAGTAGTTTTTATAATGTTCGCTTATATACGGATACTCCGCCCGTACATAGATTCGTTTTATGTGCGGGTGCTTTTCTTTTATTTTTGTCACAACTTCAAGGCACAGGCTATTAAAGCGGCTCTTGCTCCCAAAAAGAAAGGTATCAACATTTTCGTCCACAATTAGTTTTTCAATTATTTCAATAATTTTTGATTTTAGTTCCTCGGTTTCGTTTATCGTTCTGTGACCGAAAAAGCAACAAGTTTTATCTTCCATATTTACACCTCTTATGTGCGATATATCGTAATTATAGCACAAGAACGTCAAATTTGCGATATGTCCCACACGATATATCGAATATTTTTATAAAATTATAGCAACGATATATCGTAGAGGTGAAATTATGAATACTAAAAATGCGGTTGCAGAACGTATTATTAAATTGTGTAATCAGAAAAATATTGCAATAAATGCTTTAGCAAATATATCAGGTATATCTCCGTCAACTCTTTATAGTGTTTTGAACGAAAAGAGTCAGAATCCCGGTATTGTTACCATTAAGAAACTATGTGATGGATTAGAAATTTCCTTGCGCGAATTCTTTGACGATGACATATTTGATGATATAGAGCAGGAAATTAAATAACTTTAGAAATAGAAAAACTCTCTGCTGAGAAATCGGCAGAGAGTTTTTTGTACAAAAAACAAGCACCAGTTAAACAACTGATGCCTGCAAAAAAAGAATCAATACGATTCATTATATTTGGTGTTATCCTGCTGGTTGCTATACTCAACCCTAGCTAACTGAGCCCCTCCGCGGTTCCAAGCAGGATAACGAGGAAATCACTAAACATAATCACCCACTCCTTTAAGGTCATAACATAAGAAAAAAATTCCTTTATGAGTTCTTCAAGTATAACTGTCAGAGTCACCTTGGCGAGTGTAATAAGAATGTTGGAGAGAATGGGAGTCGCACCCAAATAGAGGAACATACTTTGTATATGTATATTGTATCATAATATTGTTTATTTTTCAAGATATCACTATACCTTAACTAGTAGATGCGTGTAATCACAAAATTTTCATCCACAGAATTGTAATTGGCAACGGGATGAAACCCGTAAGCTATAGCATTTGTTAGATCCGCGGTAGTGTCCACATTGTACCACGTACCATCTATACAAACTCGATTCCATGTGTGTTTGTATTGATAATCGTCCTTGCGGTAACCATCTACAGAATAGCAAGGGATATTTTGACTGCGGCAGATGGCAGTAAAGAGATTCGCAATATCATAACAGATACCTTTTTTCGTCCGCAAAGTTTTATCGAGGTTAGAATACTGATAAACCGGATTGCAATCATAATCGTACGTGATATTATTTAGAATCCAAGTATATGCCGCTTTTGCTTCTTCTTCATCCGTTAAAGTCCCTAAGCAGATTTCATCAAACTGTTTTTTGTGGTTAGCATCCCACAGGACGCCGGTGCCGTTAACAAGGGATTTGTTTGTGTACGAAAATGTCAGTCCCGTAAATACAATTGTCAGAGCAATCGCCAGAAGCAATATCGTGCCGGTAATTTTAGTCAAGAGTTTTTCTTTGAAATTTGGTCCACAGATGAAGTTCTCGATGATTACTGTTACTGACGAAAATACTGCAAGAAAACCAAGTGGGCGACGATAGTAAATTGCAAAGTATAGACCAATAACCATAATCAAAACTGCGAGGAAATATGTAATGGTTCGTTGCAACCTTGATTTTACATTAACTAAAAATAAGCCGCTACAAAAAACAGATAGCAGAATTAAGCACACAGGCAGTATGCTGATCAAAAGTGTGTCCCACAAGAAATAGGTAACGTAAATGTTGATTGCCGTTAAAATAGCAAAGCCAAATAGCCGAATTTTCATAGAGTAGCCTCCAAAAAAATCAAGCCATTTACACTCGGTTTCAAGTGTAAATGGCTTAAAGATTTTTGGAACTTTTGCTCTTGCCTTGCCCACTTAAAACCGTCATTTTTTGCACAAAAACATGCATTGGCTTAAGTTTGGCTTATGGCTTACGATTTTAGCGGTTTAAAACCTCGAAAAACACAGTGTTTATGCGGTTTTTCTCAGTCCAGCGGTTTCATTGTGGGGAAGAGGAGAACGTCGCGGATTGCGGGGCTATCGGTGAGAAGCATTACCATTCTGTCAATACCGAAGCCGATACCGCCTGTTGGTGGCATACCGAGTTCAAGTGCATAGAGGAAATCTTCGTCAGTTGTGTTTGCCTCTTCATCACCGAGAGCTAAAAGTTCTTCCTGAGCCTTAAATCTTTCTCTCTGGTCAATGGGGTCATTAAGCTCTGAGTAAGCATTTGCCATTTCCCAACCGTTCATAAAGAACTCAAAACGCTCAACATAGTTGGGGTCTTCAGGCTTTTTCTTTGTGAGAGGTGAAATCTCAATCGGATGGTCCATAACGAATGTTGGCTGAACAAGATGTTCTTCAACATATTCTTCAAAGAAGAGGTTAAGTATATCACCTTTCTTGTGATGCTTTTCAAACTCAATATGATGCTCTTTAGCAACAGCATGAGCCTCTTCTGTTGAGTTGATTTCGTTAAAGTCAACGCCTGAATACTTTTTAACAGCGTCAAGCATTGTAATTCTTTCAAAAGGCTTGCCCAAATCCATTTCAATACCGTTGAATGTAATTGTGGTTGTACCGAGAACCTCTTGTGCTACGAAACGATAAAGATTTTCGGTTAAATCCATCATACCGTGGTAGTCTGTATAAGCCTGATAAAGCTCCATAAGAGTGAATTCGGGATTATGACGTGTGTCAAGACCTTCGTTACGGAAAACTCGACCAATTTCATATACTCTTTCCATACCGCCAACGATAAGGCGCTTGAGGTAAAGTTCAAGAGAAATACGAAGCTTGATATCAGTATCAAGTGCATTGAAGTGAGTTTCAAAGGGACGAGCCGCTGCACCGCCTGCATTATAAACGAGCATAGGAGTTTCAACCTCCATAAAGCCCTGACCGTCAAGATATTTACGCACTGCGCTGATAATCTTTGAACGGTTGATAAGAGTCTGCTTTGACTCTTGATTCATAATGAGGTCAATATAACGCTGACGATAGCGCATATCTGTATTTGTAAGACCGTGGAATTTTTCGGGGAGAATTTGCAAGCTCTTTGAAAGAAGAGTTACCTTTGTTGCGTGAATTGAAATCTCGCCTGTTTTTGTTTTGAAGACTTCGCCCTCAATACCGATAATATCACCGATATCGAGCTTTTTGAAGCCTTTATACTCTTCTTCACCAATGCTGTCGCGAGCTACATATGACTGAATATTACCCTTTAAATCCTGAATATTGCAGAATGAAGCCTTACCCATAACGCGCTTTGACATCATACGGCCAGCAACGCTAACGGTTTTGCCCTCTAATTCTTCAAAATTCTCTTTAACATCAGCACTGTGATGTGTTTGGTTATACTTTGTAATTACAAATGGGTCCTTGCCCTCGTCTTGCAAAGCCTTGAGCTTTTCCTGACGAATTTTCTGCTGTTCACCCAAATCAATTTCGGGCTGAGTCTGCTTAATGTTTTCTGCCATTTTAGTGTCCTCTTATCTTGAAATCTCTGTAATCTTGAACTCTAATGTTCCTGAAGGAACTTCGATAGTTACCTTATCACCTTTTTTATGACCGATAAGTGCTTTACCAACAGGAGATTCGTCTGAAATCTTGCCAAGAGCGGGGTCAGCCTGTGCAAAGCCAACGATTGTGTATGTGTAAGTCTTTTTCTTTTTATCAACGAGCTTAACTGTTGAGCCGATGTGAACATTTTCGTTGCTGAGTGCGTCAACATCAAGAATTTTTGCAGTTTTAAGAATGTGCTCGATTTCGCTGATGCGAGCCTCAAGCTTTGCCTGGTCATTCATAGCCTCGTCATATTCGCTGTTTTCTGACAAGTCACCATAGCTCTTTGCAACCTTGATTTTTTCAGCAGCTTCTTTTCTGCCCTCAACCTTTAATTGTTCAAGCTCGGCTTCAAGCTCTTTAAGACCTTCTATTGTGAGTAATGTTTCTGCCATTTTAAAAACTCCTTTATTCTTTAGAGTGATTTCGGGCACAGCAAAACAAGCAGTTCCACTGCCCATATAAATGATATTATATTAAATAATTCCCTTTGTGTCAAGGTCACGAAGGCTTATTTTTTCATTGTTTACGGTTATTGTTTCAAAAATACATTCGCCTAAGCTGAAAACTCCGCAAAGCTCATAAAGTGCCGCATAAAAAGTGTATTTATCCGTATTATCGGGCAACAATTTCTCATATATTTCGGGAACGGTGAAATCACAGCCATCGGTTATATTTATACAGGATTTTTCGCCTGTTACGGTCATAACTGAACGGTTTATATCTATTTTAATTTCTGCTTCGGCAGATGAAGCTTGCAAAACTGTGCAAAGCCCAAGATTTTGCTGAATGTTTTCACACACTCTGTTGTATTTCTCTTTTGAGTTTGTGACCACGGTGAGTGTTGAGGCATATGGTGCGACTTTATAAAGAAATTTTTCGAATTTCCCATCTGCATCAATTACAACAATAGATTTTTGAGAATTTAGTTTTTTTACAATTTCAGCAAAGGTGTTACCCATCATTTCGCGATACAGCAAATCGCTTTTAAACTGCGACATATCTGCTCTTTCGGGTAATAGTGTATTATTCGTAAGCACCAAACGGCGCGAGCATTTGCCTACGGTATATATTATTCTATCCCAATCCACTCCCCTTTTACCAACTCTCACATTAAAGGTATAAAAAGGTGCGGCTTTGAATACGGGAACCATTTTTGCATTGTATTCGTCTTTAACAAATCCACCGAAAAGTTTTTCTCGAAGTGTATCGGGTCTTTTTTCAATATTTAAAACACAGAACATAAAAATCCCTCCACATAAAAATATGTAGAGGGACAAATTGTTTATTAAATTATTATTTCAAGAGCTCCATCGCTTTCTGATACTGTGTATCCTCTTCTTTTGAAATCATATAAAGTCTTGCGTTTTGCTCGGCTGTCATTTCCACCTTATGGTCGGGCTCAAGACCCACTCCGTTAAAGCTTTCGCTCTTATAAGGCACGATTTTTGCAACCGTAAGAGAAATTGCACTACCATCGCTTAATTCAAAGATTTTTTGCATTGTGCCGTTACCTGTGGTTTTTACACCAACAAGCTGAGCCATACCAAAATCTCGCAAATCGCAGGCGAAAAGCTCTGCCGCACCCGATGTACCTGAATTCACAAGCACAACCATCTGGAAGCTTACGCTATCGGAATCTGATGAAAAGGTTTCAAGGGTATTGCCGTCTTTATCGACTGCAGTAGCAAGTGAGCCTGTGCCCTCTGTTGCAACGGGAGCAATAACATCTATGCACTGAACTGCGCTACGAATTCTACCCGTTTCAGTATTGCGAACATCAAATATTACTGATGTAACATTATTTTTGCTCATATAGTCAAGCGCATCTTCTAACTGATCGGCAGTTGTATCATAAAATGCGGTAATCTTGATATAGCCCACAGAGCCGTCAACACTGTAATAAACAGTCTGTGCGGAATAACCGCGGGCAACAGAAACGGTTTTACTCTCATTATTATGAGTGAATGTCACCTGAACATTGGTGAGCTTTTCACCATTAAGGGCTTCAATGAGGTCAATGTAATTTGTAGCAGTTACCTTTGTGTTATCAACTGCGGTGATTACATCGCCCTTTGAAATGCCCTGAAGCTGTGCGGGCGAGCCCTTTGACACCTCGGAAACATAAATATTATTATTCACACTGTCATACACCGCAATAATACCGATACCGCCCTTATTACCTTTTTCTTCTTCTTTATAAGAAGCGTACTCGTCGGCAGTCATATAATAGCTATAACGGTCACCGATGCCGTTGACATAGCCGTCGGACATATTGGCATTCAAAAGATTTTCATTCATTTCACCGAAATAGTTTTCGCGGACTAAGTCGTCGATTTCTGAAACGGTGGAATAAAGACTTGAACGGTCGGCAACATCTTTGATAATTCCGTTATAGATATTCATTGAAACCGTCATTGTAATTGTAACTGTCAATGCAACTGCAAGGAATATCAAAGCAAGTGCCAAACCTAATGATATTTTTTTATTCAAAGGACATCATCCTTTTCGTTTATTTAATAAACCAATGGGCTGGGAAGCCATTTTTCGGGGTTTACACGGCTACCGTTGAGACGTGTTTCAAAGTGAAGGTGTGAGCCTGCAACGGGATTTGAGCTTGACGGTCTTGGGTAAACCGCTGAGCCCGTATTACCAACAAGAGCAATTACTGTGCCTTGTGACACCTTTTGACCCACGCTCACATACATAGTCTTTAAGTGAGCATAAAGCGTGCTGATACCGTTACCGTGGTCAATCATTATGTAATTACCCGAAATTGAGTTAAAGGCTGCAACTGTTATTGTGCCGGAAGCCACGGCATAAACCTTTGCGCCGTTGGTTGTATGATAATAATTGCCGTAAACATAGCGACGAGCCGGTGCACAAAGGTCAACTGACGCAGTACCACGAGCACTGTGCTGTGCAAAGGTTGCAGAGTAATAAACCGATTTATCTTGAATAGGACTTATAAAGCCCTTTGAGGAAACCTTAAAATTATGGTTTACAACACCGTTATCAATCACGCCATTACCTGTTGAACCGCTGTTACCTGCAATGCTATCCATTGAAGCAGAGAAATCTGCTAAATCCTTTTCAGCCTGTGCTTTCTTCTTCTGGTAATACTCTGAATTTTCGTCGTATTGCTCCATAAGCTTGTCTTGCTTGTTAAGGTTAGCGCTTACTTTTGATTGAGCCGCTGAAACCTCTGCTTTTTTAACATCGAAAACTGCTTTTTCTTCTTCAACTTCTTTGCGGTCAGCCTCAATCTGCAACTTGCTTTCTTCAGATTCTGTTTTCTTTGCGCTCAGTTCTTCAAGCAATCTGTTGAGTTCTTCAATCTGTCCTTCAAGTTCTTCAACAACTGCATTATCATGCTTTGAAATCTGACGAATCATCTCACTGCGATTCAAGAAATCCTGAAAATCAGTTGCGTTCAAGAAAATTTCAAGTTCGCTTGTTTCACCCGCCATATATGTGGCGCGAAGTCGCTTTTTGAGGACTTCATAGGTTTCGTCAATTGCTTTATTTTGTTCTTCAGTTTTAACTTCAACCTCTGTGATTTCACTTTCAAGCTCTTTAATTCTTTTTTGAAGAGCATTAATTTGAGAAGTTAATTCATTAATTTTTTTCTGCAACGGAGCAATTTCTTTATTGAGAAGTGAAATCTGCTCATCATAAGCTTTATTCTGTGCTTCAAGCTTATCAATCAATTCTTGAGTATTAGCTTGATTTTCTTCATTCTTTTGAATAAGCTCTTCCCATTTATCAATTTCGTTTTGAATTTCATCTTTACTCTTTGCAGAAGCGGTGAACGGAATTGCTGTAATGAGCATTACTGCAGCGATGAGAACTGAAAAAATCTTCGTACTAATCTTCACTTACAACACTCCCCTGTTCTTTAAGATATTTGCCCATTGAAATAAGGCTGCCGAATGAACCTGTAAAAATACCGATTCCCATAAAGATTAAGAGAATATAGCCTGCGTATTCGCCGAAAGCTACGGGTGTAAACAAGGAAAGCATATCCTTGAACACATAAACCATACCCTGATAAAGCCCTGCCAGAACGCCGAATGAGAGAAGTCCCGAAATAATACCGAGAAGCATACCTTCAATCATAAATGGCCAGCGGATAAACCAGTTTGTAGCACCAACAGCTTTCATAATGCTGATTTCAAGCTTACGCGAGAACATTGTGATGCGGATAGTATTTGAAATAATGAATAGTGAAACAACAAAGAGAAGCCCTACCATACCTGCAATTACGATTGTAACTGCTTTTCTGATATCGATAAGCTTATCTGCAATATCACTGTTTTCACGGACTGTATCAACAAAATCCATAGATTTTAACTCTTCAACGGTTTTGTCGAACTGAGTTAAATCAGTAACAACCACTTTATAAGCATCGGGCAATGGATTTTCATCAAGACCCTCAAGGAGTGCAGCATCTTCGCCCATTGATTCGAGCTGAGCTTCGAATGCTTCTTCCTTTGAAACGAAAATCACGCTCTGCACATTGTTCATATTTTCAATATAGCCACCCATTGCGGCGGTTTGCTCCTCTGTTGCTTCGTCGGCAACATAGACCATAATAACATTCTGACGCTCAATATTATCAAGAAGTGAGTTGATATTGAAGAATATCATTGCACCCAAGCCGATAATTACAAGACACGCCATAAGAACTGAAACTGACGCCAATGACATAAGTCTGTTAACCCACACATTGCGGAAGCCCTCTTTAGTGAGATACTTTAAGCTTGCACCTTTCACTTAAGCGTCACCTCCGTTCACATCAGTTATGTCGTCAAGGTATTTTGAATAGTCAATATCCTCAATACCGTAATTTCTCATAAACTCTTCAAGTTCCTTATCGCTGTTAGGCTGTTCATAGAAGCTGTTATTCTGTTTCTTTTCGATTACATCGGGAGACTTAACCTCTTCGCGAAGCTGTTCAACCTTTGCCTCGATTTCAGCCTCTGCCGCCTCGATAAGCTCTTCTTTAGTTTCGGGCTTATGTTCTTCCTCTGTTTTTACTTCAGCTGGAACTTCAACTGTATATTTTTCACCCGTATCAGAGATAACCTGACCCTTATGTATTGTGATTACGCGGTGATTGAAGCGACGCACAAGCTCGTGCTCGTGAGTTACCATTACAACCGTTGTGCCGTTTGCGTTGATATGGTTAAGCAAATCGACAATTTCGTAAGACATTTCCGGGTCGATATTACCTGTGGGCTCGTCCGCGATAATAACACCTGCGTTATTTACAAGTGCACGCGCGAGAGCCACTCTCTGCTGTTCACCACCCGAAAGCTGTGTTGGGAGCTGGCGTGCTTTTGAGGTAAGACCTACAAGGCTCAACACATAGGGAACTCTTTTTCTGATTTCTTTCTCTTTTGCACCGATAACACGCATTGCGAATGCAACATTATCATAAACCGTCATATTGGGAATAAGACGGAAATCCTGAAAAACGATACCCATTGTTCTGCGGAACTTTGGAATATCCTTTTTCTTGATTTTGTTGAGGTTATAGTTATTTACAATGGCAGTACCGTTATCGGGCACCTGCTCACGCATAATTATTTTAAGAAACGTACTTTTACCCGCACCTGACGAACCAACAATAAAGACGAACTCACCGTCGTTTATCTTGATTGAGACATTATTAAGTGCGTGCGTACCGTTTTCATATGTTTTTGAAACATTTTTGAATTCAATCACAATATGCACCTTATCCTTTATGTATTTTAACTTCTGATTTTTACTATTTTTGGTCATAGTTACACACAATAACCATTATTGGTGACTATTATACCACAAAATATTGTGTTTGTCGCGGTTTTTAAGAAAAGTTAACATTTATCGGCGATTTGTATAAAAAGCAATCACTAAATTATACAATATTAACAAAGATGGTAAAAGCAAAAAAACAACGGCGAAGGAATCCCTCCACCGCTGACGCGGTCCCCCTCCCTTTGACAAGGGAGGCTGAACATTCATATTTATTTTTTAGTATTTTATTGGGTTTGCATCAAGATACTTCTTAACCATCAATGCTACTTTGAAAACGATTGCGTCGTCAAATTCGCGAAGGTCAAGACCTGTGAGCTTTTTAATCTTTTCAAGACGGTAAACAAGAGTGTTTCTGTGAACGAAAAGCTTTCTTGATGTTTCAGAAACATTGAGGTTATTCTCAAAGAATTTCTGAATTGTGAAGAGAGTTTCGTGGTCAAGGCTTTCAATTGAACCGCGCTTAAAGATTTCGCGAAGGAACATTTCGCAAAGAGTTGTGGGAAGCTGATAAATAAGTCTTGCGATACCGAGATTATCGTAGCTTACGATTGTTTTTTCAGTATCAAACACCTTACCTACCTCAAGAGAAACCTGAGCCTCGCGGAATGAACGAGCCAAGTCCTTAATAGTATCAATTGTTGTACCGATACCAACGAGAACGTGAGTATAATACTCTGTGCCGAGAGAGTCAGCAATTGAGCGTGCAAGCTTTTCAAGGTCTTTGGTTTCGATGTTGCTCTTAACCTCTTTAACAAGGGCAATGTCGGTTTCGTTGATGTTGATTACGAAATCCTTTGTCTTGTCGGGGAACAAATCCTGAATAACATCAAAAACAGAAACATCGTTCTTTTCTGTAATTCTGATAAGAAGAACAACACGTGTAACATCATTATTGAAATGAAGCTCACGAGCCTTAATATAAATATCACCGGGAAGAATATTATCGAGAATTACATTCTTGATAAAATTACTGCGGTCATATTTCTCGTCATAATACTGCTTGATTGTCGCAAGTGAAACTGAAAGAACCGCAACATAACGCTGTGCTAATTCGTCGTCACCCTCAACAAAAACTGCATATTCAGGGTGCATTGGACCGCCGAAAAGTTTATATGTATATCCGTCAGCAACAGTTAAATCTGTTGAAGCAAAAACTTCATTTACAGCGTGGGACTGAACCTCACCTATTCGACCTAACTCACTGCAGGAAATAACAGTGCCTGTTTCATCAATTACGCCGAAAGTTCTGTCGATAACATCAATCATCTGATGAACTATTCCCTGAAACAATCTGTTTGACATTGTTATACCACCTTTTAGACAAATTCACAATTAAGATACTATGTATTTTACACAATAAAAGCCGTTTTTGCAAGGGCATTTTTTATATTTTTTGATTTTTTTCAAACATTTTTCACAAAAATTGACGAAATTTTTGGTTATTCCACGCATTTAAGCCGTTTTTTAACTCGAAAATTCATTGTTAAAAATGACGAAAAAATTATTTCTTTTCTACTTTTTTGAGCTCGTCAAGGGTAATTTCACGACATTCGCCCGCTTTTAAAGTATCGTCAAGCTCTAACTCACCCATTTTTGAACGGTGAAGCTCTACCACCTTATTACCTGCCGCGGCGAACATTCTTTTTACCTGATGGTATTTGCCCTCGCAAATCATAATTTTAACAAGAGGGTTTTCCCCTTCTTCAACTATTTCAAGCTTTGCTTCTTTGAGGGTTGTCCCGTCAGCAAGAGTTATTCCGCTTTCAATAAGCTTTATATCGCTTTCAGTAAGTGAGTGTTGAAGTCGGGCAAGATAAGTTTTGAAAATATGATTTTTGGGTGAAAGAATTCTGTGAGCGAATTCGCCGTCGTCGGTTATTAGCACAAAGCCCGTTGTATCTTTATCAAGTCTGCCCGCAGGGAAAAGACCTTTGCGGTAAAGCTCGTCGGGTACTAAATCCACAACGGTTTCGTCGGTGTCGCTGTCACTTGCAGACACAACGCCCTGCGGTTTATTGAGCATAATATAAATATGCTTTTTAAGGGACAATTCTTCACCGTCAAGGCACACCTTGTCCTTTTGCGTATCAATTTTAACGGCACTGTCGCGCACGACCTTGCCGTTTAATGTTACTCTGCCCTTTTTAATTATTTCTTTAACGTCTTTTCGGGACAATGTTCCCTGCGACGCAAGAATTTTATCAAGTCTTTCCATTTTTCAATTCCGTTCAACTGTCAGATTTTGGCATAGTAAAGGAGTGCATAAAACCATCTAATTCTACTGAACAGATGTCGCCACCAACCACTAATCCGTCATAGACGAGAATATTGGCGTGAATACACTCTTGGTTTTCGTAGCCTGCATAATTTTTAACTGTATAAGTCCATCGTTTTACACGCATACCTGCGTAAACTGTCAAATCAAAGCCCTGATTTTTCTGAATTTCGTTATAAGCGGTGTAGGTATCGTCAAATTCTTCGGGAATTATAACCTCACGCACCTCAACGGGCTCTTCGTCGATTTCCCAGCCGTATTGAGAGAGAAATGCCATTCTCTCTTCGTGGGTTGACGCTTTTAAGGTTACATTATCCCCTTTACCAGTCTGTGCACTGTCGCGAGATAAGACAAAGAGAGAAATCACCGTAAACACCACAAAAAGCAAAAGCAATAATACCTTGACATGCTTTGACTTTATGGAATATACAAACATAGATAAACACCTCGAACACTATTTATATAAATAAATATGCGGCGAGGTGTTAAATTATAATATTATATTTTAATATATCTCCGTATAAGGTCATCAATAAATATGAGAATATTTTTTCTGTAACAACGAGAAAACCGCAAGACATACGAGTGTATTTCGAGGATTTTCGAGGCAGTTACGGGAAAAATAGACCATATTTATTCGTCAATTCTCTTTGATTGAGAAGCAGCTCTGAGATGCTGACGTGCGCGACGGATTTCGTTTACTGAATTTGTAAGAGTTTCGTCTGCAACTGCTACGA
>CALFTO010000001.1 GCA_937916195.1 uncultured Clostridia bacterium | reverse complement strand
TGTCAGGAACAACTCTTGTTGATATCAAAGACAATTCCTATGTGTCCCGAATGAAAACAATCGATAAAAATATCAAAGCCGATGCATTCATTTGCCAACTTTCAACAAACGATGCCACCAAAGAAATGCCACTTGGAGAAATCAGCGAAAGCTATGATATAAACGATTTCGACACACAAACTATCGCAGGTGCAATCGAATACATAATAGCATACGCGAAAGACACTTGGAATTGCCCTGTAGTGTTCTATACTCAAGCAAAATACGATAGCGACCACTATGCCAAAATGGTAGATTTACTCCTAAAAATCCAAGATAAATGGCAAATCACCGTAATCGATTTCTGGAACAACCCCGAAATCAATAGCATCACAGAAGACCAACGCAATCTCTACCTCATCGACAATATCCACCCAACCAAAGCCGGCTACCGCGACTGGTGGCTCCCCATATTTCAAGAATGTTTGTATGAAGTTATAGAATAAAAGCATAACACCCCAAACGGTATTGTTTGGGGTGTTTCTCAATTATTGTGGCAAGTAATATAATTTGCCTTGCTTTGTAATTACTTGTACGTCCTCTTGAAATAAATCGATTGAATTTGTGTTTTGTAAAATAGAAGAACTTTGATTTTCTATCATTTCAATAGTCGATTCGGACACATTTTTGTAATTCCATTTGTCATCTATAAGACCAGGAAGCTTAAACACGAGTCCTTCAAAACCTAAACGTTTCCTTTTTGCATTAGCTATATCAATTGCAAATTTTTCTTCGTGACTTTGATGCCATTCTTGTAATTGCGTTTGAGTATTTTGTACTTGTTTTGTGTATGTTGAGCAAATTGAATAGCATTGCTCTTTAGAAAGAGTACCTAAATGTAATGTATGGTCCAATTCACTAATTCTGTACAACAATTCGAAAAGAATATTTTGATACTTATACCAACTATTAGCACTTAAAATATCCTTTTCATAGTTTTTATATTCAGATGATGGTTTTGCAATGATTTCTTGTATAGTTGAGTTAGCTTGCCCAAGTAAAGTAGTACAGTCATATCTCAACTGTTGAAGATGATTTATTTTAGCTTTTCGCTCTTCATCATTTTCAATTATGTTAAGTTGAAATTGGCTAACAGTTTGAATTTCTGCAATCAAAGCACATACTTTAGATTTGTATTTATTTTCTTGGAAAGATGAAATTTTCTCTATATCATCCGTTAAGATTTTTAACTTTTTATCAATTTCTGCCATATAGTGTTGTCCAACAACTGCAGCTGCTAAATTATATCCTGCATTTGCCATATTAGTGTGTGCCATTTTATTAGTTAATTCATCAACATCAACTGGAACCCAATTTGCATCTCCACTAATTCTTCCTCTGTTTGCTTTATCAAAACCTCTAAAGGAACCTCTAACTGCTCCTTTCATATTTTTTGAATTGTCAAGTATAGCACCCTTTGGAATAACTGCTTTATATAATTTTTCTCCAGTTTCAATAGTTTCTTTAATTTGCTTACTGTCTTTAATATTGTTAAGTACTTGATTCGCATTGGGAACAAGGTCGACGAAACGCTGAATAAGTGCAGAATCTTTAATTTCAACTAATTGTGTTTCGTCAATTTTAGTTGCAATAGAAAGTTCTTCAAATTTTACGATTAAGTCTTGAGTGTCAGTAACAATGGTTTCATTTTCAATTACTGTTAAAGAATTATTACTATCATTGTTCTTTTGTTTGCTTGTTACAATAAAAACTATTACAAGTCCAATTATTAACAAGCATATTAACGGGATAATTATTTCCATATTACAACTCCTTTCAAATATTTTCAATAAATGCCCTGTATTTTTCGCGAATGTTTTATTTGTTTGAATTATATCACAAGGTAAATATATTCGCAATATTGTAATAATCAAAAACTAGGAATATGTAAAACTTTGTCACAATGTGCACTCGAAATACGATTTATTTATTAAAAAGAAAAAGGGGAATGATTTTGATGAATAGTAATAAAACAGAAGGAAATAAGACATTTGCAGAAAGCCATCCAAAACTTAACATGATTTTTTCTTTAATATTTGTAATTGTAATTTTTGCTGTAACAATAGTAGGGGTAATTAAACTGTTACAATTTTTAGGCGAAAATATTATCAGATTTGCTAATTGGCTTACAACATTAGCATCGTCATTTGATGCTGTAATTGTTGTTGCACTAATTACAGGTGCGGTATCAATTGTAGGTGTAATAATAAGTTCAATTGTTGCCAAAAGTATTGATTATAAAAAAGAACGCAGAGAGTATTTGGCTAAAAAGCGTGAGGTTCCTTATGGTGAGTTTGTAGAGATGATTTATAAAGTTCAAGAAAGTTCTAAAGATGGATACGATTATCCACAAGAAGAAATGATAAAAGATTTGATGAGTTTCTCAAAACAAATTACATTATGGGGGTCTTCTGCTGTAGTAAATGATTGGGTTAAATTTAAGGAAACCGCAATAAAAGGTACAGAAGGTATAGATAATCTTTTATTAACGGAGAAGATTATGAATGATATGAGAAAAGATTTAGGATTAAAGAAAACAAAGAAAGGAAATTTACTTGCTTTCTTTGTAAATGATATTAAAGATGCGATGAAAAATCAAAATAAATAAAGTCTTAATTTGACTAAATGTGGAGAGTTATTATGGAAAGAAAAGATTTATACACAAACGAGATAAAATCAATAGACGAATTAGAAAACTATTTAAATCTTATTATTAGTATCGACAAGCAAAGTCAAGAATCTGATGTAATTAATCAATTAAATAATGCAAGAACAAAAAATGAACATGTTTGGGTGTTATATGGTAAAAAAGGTGATAGATGGGAGTGTTTGCAAGTTGGTGTTACCGATAATGTAAAAGAAGAAATAAAACTAGATATTGAATTTATGTTTAATCATACATATTCTGATTTAATAAAGAATAATGAAACTAGTTGGAAAAACACTCAATTTTATATAAATGTATATCAAAGTGATGCTGACAAGAGAAAGTATATTTACAGTAAAATAAAAGAGGACTATGATGAAATTGTTTTTTATTGCTTAGATGTAGATAAATACTTAAATTTTGAAGAAGATAAAAGTGGTAATCCAAATTTAATAAATATTATTGATATAGCAAAATACTGGTATGCAGAGGCGATGTTTGCATATGAGACTCAAGCCATTTATTGGAATGCATACAGAAGTGGTGTGGATATGAAATCATTGCTGAAAATTCAAGAACGAGATAATAAATGACAAATTTTTTAGCCTTGGTTATCCAAGGCTTTTTCTATGTCCTTAAAAATGTACCGACCAACAATCTTTTATTTGTGTATCGTAATAAAATGTGATATTATAATTGAAGAAAGGGTGTGAGTCAATCCAATGAACTCTGAAGTGAAACTGACAATAATCCGTAGCAACAGAAAAACTCTTTCAATTGAGTTGAAGCCCAACGAAATTATTGCTCGTGCTCCTACTCGTATGAAAGAAAAAGAGATTTACAAATTCATCGAGTCAAAGAAATCTTGGATTGATAAACATCTCGCAAAACTCAACAAAAGACAAAAAATTCTGGATGACTTAAAGTCATACACACAGGAAGAAATCAAACAATTTACTGCGAAAGCTAAAACTGATATACCAAAGCGTGTGGAGTTTTATGCCGAGAAAATCGGCGTAACCTACAACAAAATAACTATCAGATGTCAGCAGACACGATGGGGTAGTTGCTCATCAAAAGGCAACTTGAATTTCAACTGTCTTTTGGTGTTACTACCTGATGAAATTATTGATAGTATTGTTGTGCATGAACTGTGCCACATAAAACAAATGAATCACTCTGCACGGTTCTACGCAGAGATTGATAAGGTACTCCCAAACTATAAACAATGCCACCTGTGGCTAAAACAAAACGGTGCAATGTACCTTAATCGTATTCCCAAATAACCCAAGTCCGTTTTTTAGTACACAATTGAAAAATAAAAAGTGAACATCTCCGATTCTGTGATATTATGTAATCAGAAAAGGAGATGCTTTTTTATGACTACAAAAATCGGTTTTAATTTTAGCGAAAATACGACAGAAAAAAGAGAATTTGTAATTCCAGAAGTTATTGAAGATGAGCAGATAATCCGTAAATCACTTGTAGAAATAAAGTTTCCTGATGTGTATAAGCCATACACTTATTACAACGATTCATTTAGTCTTAAAATAGGTGACCGTGTGTTTGTTGATGGTAAGCTTGAAGGTGTTATGGGTGTGGTTGTAAATATCACTTACAACTTCAAAATCAAATTGTCAGATTACAAGCGTGTAATCGGCAAGGCAGATGCAAATGTTCAAGGCGAATTCCACTTCGCAGGCAGTCATTTTGTTGCATTCGACCCTACTGCGTTACCTTATGAAAAGGCACTTACTTGGTTCAAAGCACCTGAAGCAGACGAAGAATATGTGACTGTTACAGATGGTTTAACGTTCCCATTAGAAACTCTTGATGGCTTACAATATGACCAAGGCGACCTTGAAAACGGTGGCGATATCTATATGGATAACGATGTTCAGTATATCGAGCTTAACGGTACAAAAGGCAGAGCAATCGTGACAACATCAAAGCCATATATTGTGGAATTCACATACAAAAATGGCGAAATCGGCGAACTCTATTGCGAATGCTACCATGTAACACCATGCAAACACTGCTTCGCAACATTACTCCAACTCCGCGAAACGCTCAAATCCATCGAGCAAAACTACTCTGAACAATACACAAAAACAAAATACTTCTCAACAGTGCTGAAAACAACATTCTTTAATTTAGTTGTAGATAGCAAAACAACAGGTAGTATTAACTTGTAATAAGCACAAAAAGCCTTGGGAACGAGTGTTCTCAAGGCTTTGTCTGTTATTGTTGAATATATTCTTGTATGTATTTGCACTTTGGATAGTTACTGCACCCGTAAAACGAATTACCTTTATTTTCGCCACGCTTGGCAGTCCTTAAAACCAATTCGCCGTTACATTTTGGACATTTTAATACAGGTGTTTCAACACTTGGTGTGATGGCCGGCTCAGTTTCTTCTGCTACAGTTTCAGAAATAATTTCTGGTGTTGCAGGAGCAACCGTTACAACCGGTTGTGGTGTAATGTTGTTTTTGATATTTTGAATATGCTGTTGTTTTGCAAGCTCATCTACTTGAGAGAACGGGTAAAGAATGTTGTAAATACTATCAACCTTTTCTGTATCTAAAGCATTTGGGTATTGGTTAAAAAGTGTAGTGACTTCTTGTGCAACCGAATATCTGTTGATTACGCTTACATCGGTGCTGGTTACTTTGATTTCTTTAAGAGTGCATCTCTCAGAAAATGCGATAATTGAACGCATTGGAATAACGTCGCCAATATGTGATTTCAAATGTTTGATGTGACCGCGGTTTTGCATTATCGGATTGAAAAACTTTTCTTTATTACTTCTACCTCTGCCTTTTGGTAAAACTTGAGTCCAATAGCGCTGAGATTCGTTACCGAAAATCCAACCACTATAATTTTTGCTTTCAAAGACAAAAATGCCTTTTGAACAAATCATAAGCACGTCAATTTCAGTAGTTTCACCATTCTCTTTTGGAATATAAACATTAAAAAGAAATTTCGCACCTAAATTGGTTTCAAAATTGCGTAACTTCTTATAAATCAGATATTCACCGTATTTGCCCACATCACTTCTCAAAGCCAAAAGTGGAGTTTTAGTGATTTTGTAATATGAGGTTTCTTTATATTGCTTATTACTGATTAAATAAACCGCAACAAGTACCCCGATAAGAAAAAGTAATTCGAACATATCTTCATCACCAAATTATGAGTTTTCTAATATCATAAATCGTTTTTTCTTTGCTTTTTGTGACAATTGTTTGTCATGTAATTATATAAAAAGAGAAAGTGTTTTGTAATTCTATGTCACAAAATGTATTTAATTTTCGATTAATATTATTAGGATAATTATATTAAAATACAGTCCACTAAAACGTACCATATTTGGTTGAAAATTTGGGAA